>CANQKY010000063.1 GCA_947624575.1 uncultured Clostridia bacterium | reverse complement strand
ATTATGCACACTCCTTTAGAATATTTTACTTTTCCCGCGGTGACTTTAGTATAGCATGGTCAAGTTTCCAAGTCCACCGCATCGGCGTGGAACTTTGTCAACCGCAGTGTGACAGGTGAGATGCTTATTTCCAGCCGCCGGGAACAAAAATCGGGCGGCGTTTAGCTTTCGCGGTCGAACTGCGCCGCGCAGTCGCGCAGCCGCTCTATCACGCTGATCTGCTGGGGACAGGCGCGTTCGCACTGTCCGCAGGCAATGCAGTCGGCGGCGCGTCCGCCGTTTTTTACCGCCTCGGCATACTGCCGTGCGCCCTCGTCCAGCTGACCCCAGACAAGCTGCTGATTTCTTGCGGCGAAAATATCGGGGATCGGGATCTGCTTCGGGCAGCCGGCGGTGCAGTAGCGGCAGGCGGTGCAGGGTATCGAGTGAATGCCGGTCATGATCTCCTGCGCCTTGCGGATCGCCGCCTGCTCACCGGCGGTGAGCGGCGAGAACTCCTTCATGTAGGAGATGTTGTCGAACATCTGCTCCAGATTGCTCATGCCGGAGAGCACCGTGATGATCCCCTCCAATCCGGCGACATACCGGATCGCCCAGGAGGCGAAGGAGGCGTTCGGGTTTTCTTCTCGCAAAACGGTCTGCACCGCCTTGGGCGGCTTTGCAAGCGTGCCGCCCTTGACCGGCTCCATCACCACGATGGGTACCTTGTGCCGGCGCGCCACCTCGTAATTCTCCCGCGACGCCACCTTGGGGTTTTCCCAGTCGGCATAATTGAGCTGGAGCTGGATAAAGTCCACATCGGGGTGTGCGGTCAGCAGTTCGTCCAGCAGCGCGGGGGACGCGTGGAAGGAAAAGCCCCAGTGTCGGATTAGTCCTTGTTCCTTTTGCTCCCGAACAAAATCCCAGATATGGTACTTGTCGTAGGATTTGTAGTTGCCCTCTTGCAGGGCGTGGAGCAGGTAATAGTCAAAATATCCCGCGCCGGTGCGCTTGAGACTGGTATAAAACTGCTGCTTTGCCGCCTTTTCGCTGGGCGCGATCCAGGCGCACAGCTTGGTCGCCAGCGTAAAGCTCTCGCGTGGGTAGCGGTCCACCAGCGCCGCCTTCGCCGCTTTTTCCGAGCCGCCCAGATCATAGACATAGGCGGTGTCAAAATAATTGAGTCCCGCTTTCATGAAAGCGTCCACCATCTGCTTGGTTTTCTCGATGTCGATCTTCAGCCCCTTTTTGGGCAGCCGCATCAGCCCGAAGCCCAGCTTCGGCGTATTTTCTCCTAAATACCGTTCCATGCCGATCCTCCCGTTTTTCTTTTATTATACAGGGTGTGCGGGTCAAACGCAAGGTGTGGTTAAAATGAGCCGCGCCGCCGGAAGAAAAAGGCAAAGCCGGTGCCGAGCAGCAATACGGCGGCGGAAATGCCAAGCAGGATCAGCTCGGTCGCCGTGGGAGTCCTGGCAGTCTCTTCGGCGCTGCTGTCCGACGCCGTTTCCCCGTTTTGGTCGGCGGGCGTTTGCGCGCCGCCGTTAAAGGGTGCGCCGCCGTTTCCGTTTTGAAGCCTGTTGTCGCCTGTTCCGTTTTGGGGCATATCAGGCGGCGTGCCGCCCTGCCCGAAGTTCGGGCGAAAGCCGTTTTGCCCGTTTTGGAGCGCGGGCGGAGCGGTATTGCCGTTTGGCGCCATGCCGCCCTGTCCGCCAAAGCTGCCGATCTGCGAGGAGTTGTCGGCGGTCATCGTCCTTTCGGTGTCACCGGTTTTGACGGTATAGGTGTCGCCGACCTTCATCTCCGGTGTGCTGACCACAATAGAGGTAAAACCGCAGGGAACCGTTTCGGACAAAAGCGGTTCACCAACACTGTCGGTCACGGTCACGGCAGCGCCTGCCTGCGCCGAGGCGGTATACATCAAAAAGCCCTGCGCGGAGGTGGGGTCCATGCTCTCGACCATGCTGCTGCCACCGCAGGCGAGTACGGTGCCGCCGTCGATCCGGCAGACGCCCCCGTTTTCACTGCCGTAATCCAAAGCGCAGTTTCCGCCGTTTCCGTTGACGCTGACCAACAGCTTTCCGCCGCTGATGAGAATATCTCGGTTCGAGTCCAGACCGTCCGCGTCTCTGCCGGTTTCATTGACGATTTTGACCTCTCCGCCCGTGATGCGGATCGCCGCGTCCTCGGTATAGCCGCAGGCGTTGATCCCGTCATCGGTCGGGGTGACGGTCAGCCTGCCGCCTGCCACGGTGACGTCACTTGCTTCGATCCCCTCGTAGCAGGACGGTATGGAAAGCTCTCCCGATTCCATATAAAAGTATGCCGTCTCGGTGTCGTTTGAAACGGTGATCCCGTCGTCACCCGCCGAAACGGTGATGGCGGCGTCCTTGATCCGCACGCTGTCGTTGGCGTGGATACCGTCCTGTACGGCGTCCACCCGAATGTCGCCGCCTGTCACGATCAGGTTGTCGTTGCATACGATCCCGTGTTGATAGGCGGTCGTCACGGAAAGGGCGCCGGTTCCGTTGACGGTCAGATCGTCTCTGGAATAGATCGCGCCGTCCACCTTTGCCGTAACAGCCTCCTCTCGGTAGGAGGAACCGGTGGAAAAACTGCTTTCGGTGCCGTCTTTCAGGGTGAGGAACACCTTTTCCGCCTGCTCGATTCGAAGCGCCGCATCGTCCTCACAGTGGACAAAAACGCTATCGAGCATCAGCCACACCCTGTCGTCCCCGTCCGCCTCGATCAGGATTTGCCCGTTCGACGCCGCGCCGGAGATCAGGTATTTTCCCGCATAGAGAATGTGAATGTCACTGCCAAGCGCGTAGGCGCCGTTTCCGGACACGGTGCTGCCCTGATCCGAAAGGACGATCTTGGTCGCGCCGGCAGTGTCCCAAACGCCGGCAAGGTCCTGCTCGGTGAAAATCGCGTCGGCACTTTCTTCCGATTGGGCGGCAATGCCAAGCGATCCGCTGCAGAATAGGACTGTCAGCAAAACCGTCAGCAAAACGATCAGGGTGCAGATCGCGTCAATATGCTTGTGGGTCGCCATAGCTTCCTCCCTATCCCATGTACTCGCCGTTGTAGCTGACCAGCACCGCACTGCTCACGCCCGCCGTTTCGGAGAGGGCGTTGATAAAGTCGGTGTTGTCGTCCTTGAGCCGGACCTCCATCGTCAGCTCGATACGGTCTTTCTGCACGGTCTTGCTCTTGACCGCACAGCGAAGGGTCGATTTGCCCAGAAGCTCGGCTGCGGCGCGTTCGCCATCACGGTTGTCGCACTGCAAAACCACAATGTAGGGATTGCTGTGGGATTTCCGGTTGACAAAGACCAGCAAAATCACGCCGATGATGACGCTGCCGATGACCGCCAGCGGGATCATGCCTGCCGCTAGCACGATGCCTGCCGCGATCGCCCAGAATAAAAAGGCGATGTCCAGCGGTTCCTTGATCGCCGTGCGGAACCGGACGATGGACAAAGCGCCCACCATACCGAGGGAAAGCACCACATTGGAGGTGACGGCAAGGATCAAAACGGTGGTGATCATGGTGAGGGCGATCAGCGTTACGCCGAAGGAGGAGGAGTACATAATACCTGTGTAGGTTTTTTTGTAAACAAGGAAGATGAAAATGCCAAGCCCGAAGGCAAGCAGGAGCGAAAGCGCCATGTCAAGCAGGGTCACACTGGAGATGTTCTCTAAAAATCCCGATTTGAAAATATCGTTGAATGTCATGATCTTACATCCTTTCTTGCTCGTTTTATCCGTAGATACGGCATTGCGCGTATTTGGAAAATGCGCCGACCCGCCGTCCGTCCAAACGGATTGCGTCGCGTATGATGTCCGGCAGGAAATGTCCCCATTTTACCTCCATCAAAATCGGAGCGTCACCCGCCGGTACGGTCACGCAAAGGGGGCTTAGAAAATCGGTGCTTTGCAGTCCGGTGCGAATATGGTAGTCAAAGGTGATCCGCACCTCGCCCGCATCGTATACAAACGGTTCGCGGAGGTACTCCACCACCGTTTTGGGGCGCAGACCCTCTGTTTTCATTTTGCGGTAAAGCTCCGCCTGCAGAGGCGCATGGTCGGGCAGCAAAGCGGGATCGCCGTTTAGAATCGATACTACCTGCGCCGAGGTGATCGGCTCTGTCTGCTTATGGCAAAGCCCCGCCAGCTTGCTCTTTTTTTCCAGAACAAGAAAGCCGGTGTCGCCGTTATAACAGCGAATGCGGAATTTTTCCCGCCGATCCACGCCGTCCAGCTTTTCCCGCAGCGCCCGATCGGTGAGGCTGTCAAAATAAAGGCTGCGGACGGTGTATTTGCCGCCGATTGCATGTGGATCGGGCCGCATGATCTGCCGCAGCCTGCCGCGCAGTACCATGAGATCACCGGCGCTGATCTCGATTTTCTGCTCATGCCGGAAGTCCATAGGCATCATTCCTCCTGATCGATGAGATGTGGTTACAGTCGGTATTTTACCATGCAAATGTGAAGAAATTATCTTGCAAATATGAAAAATTCCGCCAACAAGTCCGCACCGAGGGTGCCAGACAGAAAAACGGGGGCAGAGAAAATCTCTGCCCCCGTTTTTCTGCCCCGTGCGGTTTATTTGTCGTGGATTTCGCTGTGAAGCTCCTGAAGCGATTTTACTTCGCTGTCACCGTTGGTTTTCAGATCGCGGATTCCAACGGCGGTGGCGCTCGCCGCCGCCATGGTGGTCATGTAGGGAACCTTTGCCTTGATTGCCGCCTTTCTCAGGTAGCTGTCGTCATGCACGCTGTCCTTTCCGACCGGCGTGTTGACGATCAGGTCGATCTCGCCGTTTGTGATCAGGTCTAAGATATTCGGGCGACCCTCGTGAAGCTTTTTCACCCGCTCGGCGGGAATACCGGCAGCGGTGATGAGGTCATAGGTGCCGCCGGTCGCCAAAATGCGGAATCCGCTTTCCGCCAGCATACCGGCAACCTGTGCCACCTCCGGCTTATCTTTGTCGTTGACCGAGATCAGCACCGTGCCGTCAAGCGGCAATTTGGACTGCGCCGCCTCCTGCGCTTTGTAAAACGCCTCGCCGTATGAGCGGGACAAGCCCAATACCTCGCCGGTGGAGCGCATTTCGGGTCCCAGCACCGGATCCACCTCTGGAAACATATTGAACGGTACGACCGCTTCTTTCACGCCGTAGTTGGGGATCACCTGCTCCCGCAGTGCCGGAACGGGAGAGGGACGGCCGGTCAGCTCGGAGGTGATGATCTCGGTCGCAAGCGGCACCATTCTGATGTTGCAGACCTTCGATACCAGCGGCACGGTGCGTGATGCGCGGGGATTCGCTTCCAGCACATACACCTTGCCGTTTTCGATGGCGTACTGCATATTCATAAGCCCTTTTACATTCATCTGCTCGGCGATTTTGCGGGTGTACTCCTTGATGACTGCCAAATTTTCTTTCGAGATATGCACCGACGGGATCATGCAGGCGGAGTCGCCCGAATGCACGCCCGCCAGCTCGATATGCTCCATGACGGCAGGCACAAAGGCGTGGGTGCCGTCGCTGATCGCGTCGGCTTCGCACTCCATGGCGTGATTGAGGAAGCGGTCGATCAGAATCGGGCGGTCGGGCGTAACGCCGACGGCGGCGTTCATGTATTCGGTCATGCTCTCATCGTCGTACACGACCTCCATGCCGCGTCCGCCCAGCACATAGGAGGGGCGCACCATGACCGGATAGCCGATCTCGGCGGCGATTGCAAGGGCTTCTTCCACCGTGGTCGCCATGCCGGATTCCGGCATCGGGATATCGAGCTTTTCCATCATGGCGCGGAACAGATCGCGATCCTCCGCCAGATCGATGACCGACGGGGAGGTGCCGAGAATTTTCACGCCGTTTTTCTCTAAATCCGCCGCGAGGTTCAGCGGCGTCTGTCCGCCGAACTGGGCGATCACGCCGAGCGGCTTTTCCTTTTTGTAGATGCTCAGCACATCTTCTAAGGTGAGCGGCTCGAAATAGAGCTTGTCCGAGGTGTCGTAATCGGTCGAAACCGTTTCGGGGTTGCAGTTGACGATGATCGTCTCAAAGCCCAGCTTTTTCAGGGCGAGGGACGCGTGTACGCAACAGTAATCGAACTCGATGCCCTGCCCGATCCGGTTGGGACCGCCGCCGAGGATCATGATCTTCGGCTTGTCGAAGCTGACCGGATTTTTGTCCGGCGCATTATAGGTGGAGTAATAGTAGGCGCTGTTCTCGGTGCCGCTGACATGAACGCCTTCCCATGCTTCCTCCACCCCGAGCGCAATCCGGCGGTCTGCGATCTGCGCTTCGGGAATCTCCAGAATCTGGCTTAAATACTTGTCCGAAAAGCCGTCCTTCTTGGCGGCGATCAGAAGCTCGTCGGGCGGCAGAGAGCCTTTTGATTGCAGAAGCTGTTCTTCTTCCTCGACCAGCTCTTTCATCTGCTCGATGAACCACTTTTTCACATGGGTGATGTCGTAAATCTCGTCCACCGTTGCGCCCTGCCGCAGTGCTTCGTACATCACAAAATGGCGCTCGCTCGACGGTGTGACCAGCAGCTTGAGTAACTGCTCCTTGGAAAGGGTGTCGAAATTCTTGGCGTGACCCAGTCCGTACCGCCCCGTTTCGAGGGAGCGGATCGCCTTCTGGAACGCTTCCTTATAGGTTTTGCCGATGCTCATGACCTCGCCGACCGCCCGCATCTGGGTGCCGAGCTTGTCCTCGATACCCTTGAATTTTTCAAACGCCCACCGTGCGAATTTGATCACCACATAATCGCCGTCGGGATAGTACCGATCCAGTGTGCCGTATTTGCCGCAGGGAATATCCTTGAGCGTCAGCCCCGATGCCAGCATGGCGGAAACCAGCGCGATCGGGAAGCCGGTCGCCTTGGACGCCAGCGCGGAGGAACGGGAGGTACGGGGATTGATCTCGATGACCACGATCCGTCCGGTTTTCGGGTCATGGGCGAACTGCACATTGGTGCCGCCGATCACCTCGACCGATTCCACGATCCGGTACGCCTGCTCCTGAAGCCGCTTCTGCGTTTCCTCGGATATGGTCAGCATCGGTGCGGCGCAGAAGGAATCGCCGGTATGTACGCCCATCGGGTCGATGTTCTCGATGAAGCAGACGGTGATCATGTTGTTGTCCTTGTCTCGGACGACCTCCAGCTCCAGCTCCTCCCAGCCGAGAACCGATTCCTCGACCAGAACCTGACCCACAAGGCTTGCCTGAAGCCCTCTGGCGCAGACGGTTTTCAGCTCCTCGCGGTTGTAAACCAGACCGCCTCCGGCGCCGCCCATGGTGTAGGCAGGACGCAGTACCACCGGATAGCCCAGCTTTTCGGCAATCGCAAGCGCCTCGTCCACGCTGTATGCCACTTCGCTTCTCGCCATTTCGATCCCGATCGCGTTCATCGCGTTTTTGAACTCGATCCGATCCTCGCCCCGCTCGATGGTGTCCGCCTGTACGCCGATCACCTGTACGCCGTATTTTTTCAGCACGCCCGTTTTGTGCAGCTCGGCGCAGAGGTTCAAGCCCGACTGCCCGCCTAAATTCGGCAGCAGCGCGTCGGGACGCTCCTTGGCGATGATCTGCTCCAGCCGGTCGACATTCAGCGGCTCGATGTAGGTCACATCGGCGATCTCTGGATCGGTCATGATGGTGGCGGGATTGGAGTTGACCAGCACGATCTCATAGCCCAGCTTCCGCAGCGCCTTGCACGCCTGTGTGCCGGAGTAGTCAAACTCACACGCCTGTCCGATGACAATGGGACCGGAGCCGATGATCAATACCTTGTGAATATCTGTTCTTTTTGGCATTCCGTATATCCTCCCGAAATAATCTTTCCGCGTGTCGACTTTTCGTCGACACGCTTTCGAGGGACAAACACAGTCGCTTCACTCGCTAAAGCTCGTCTAGCTCTGCGTTTTTCCCCCGATTCCCCCTTTTCATCGAAAACCGGCTTGTCTTGCGCCAATTCTGACACCGCCTGCGCCGGTTTTCTCTCAGGGTGTCACTTCGGCGGTACATGCCCGCCTTCGTGACGGATTACAAATTTCCCACTTTACAATACTGCTTCTACAGACTGCTTAGCTTTTTCTATTATAGGACAAAAAGCGGAAAATCACAAGAGGAAAATCGAAAACCGAAGTCACGCGTTGTGCCGCCGGAAAATCTGTGTTACAATAAAGAGGATAAAAGGGGGTCTTGCCATGCGTTACCGTTTACTGATCGTGGAGGACGACCGCCCGATTGCCGAGGCGATCGGGGAGCAGGCTGCCGCGTGGGAGATGGACGTGCGCATTGCCGACGACTTTCGGAATATACTGGACGAGTATGCCGCCTACCGCCCGCATATCGTGCTGCTGGATATTTCGCTCCCGTTTTTTGACGGCTACCACTGGTGTCGGGAGATTCGGCGGCTGTCCCACCTGCCGATTATTTTCATCTCCTCCGCTTCGGACAATATGAATATCGTGATGGCGATGAATATGGGCGCGGACGATTTTATCGCAAAGCCGTTTGACCAGAGCGTGCTGATGGCAAAAATACAAGCACTCCTTCGCCGCAGCTATGATTTTTCGGAAAGCGCGCCGGTGCTGGCGCATCGCGGCGCGTTCCTCGATACCGGCGACGGGGTTTTGATCTATCGGGATCAAAGGATACCGCTCACCAAAAACGAGTACCGGATTTTGCTCTGCTTAATGGAGCAAAAGGGGAAGGTGGTCAGTCGGGAAAGGCTGATGGAACGGCTGTGGAAAACCGAATCGTTTATTGACGAGAACACCCTGACGGTGAATGTGAACCGGCTGCGGAAAAAGCTGGACGCGGCGGGTCTCACCGGCTTTATCACCACCAAGGTCGGGGTCGGGTATCTGATCGAGAGGGAGGACCGATGAAGCTGTTTTTCTCTTATCTCAAGGAGCGGCGGAGAACGCTCGTGCTGTTTCTGTTGACCGGCGGGCTGTTTTTGCTCACCTTTTTCTTTTACGGACTGCCTTTAAAAGCGGTGCTTTATCCGTATTTGCTGTCGGCAATCATCGGCGGCGGCGCGCTTGTCTGCGATTTTCTGCGGGTGCGGCAAAAGCACCGCAGGCTCGTTTCATTGGCGGGACAAAGTGCCGCCATGCTGCCGCCCTTTCCCATGCCCGAAGGGATCGAGGAACAGGATTATCAGCTCCTCATCGGGGGATTGCAGACCGAATTGTCCGAGCTTTCCGCCGCGGCGTCTGCCCGCTATCGGGATATGGTGGAATACTATACCGTCTGGGCGCATCAGATCAAAACGCCCATTGCTTCAATGCAGCTTACCTTGGAACGGGAGGACTCTCCGCTTTCCCGCAGGCTCTCTGCCGAGGTATTTCGGATCGGGCAGTATGTGGAGATGGTGCTGGCGTTTTTGCGGCTGGACGCCGATACCGGCGATTACCTGTTTCGGGAGTACGATCTGGACGGGATCATCAAACAGGCGGTCGCAAAGCTCGCCGCCGCCTTTATCGACCGGAAGCTGTCGCTTCATTATGAGCCGGTCTGCCGAACGGTCGTCACCGATGACAAGTGGCTGTCCTTTGTGATCGAGCAGATTTTATCCAATGCGCTCAAATACACCCGCGAGGGCGGCGTTTCGATCTACTGCGAGGAACCGCAGACCCTTTGCATTGCCGATACCGGCATCGGGATCGCGCCGGAGGACCTGCCCCGTATTTTTGAAAAGGGGTATACCGGTTATAACGGCAGACTGGATAAAAAGGCAAGCGGGCTGGGGCTTTACCTCTGTAAGCGGATCTGCGATAAGCTCGGCATCGGCATCGACGTAGTGTCCGTGCCGGAAAAGGGAACGGTCGTGCGGCTTGATCTGGCGCAGTATGCGCTCAAACGGGAGTAGTATCTTACAAAAATGTAAGAGGAAAAGCGGGAAATGTAAGCCGATCCGATGGCGGAGCATTTCCCGTTTTTGATACAATGACTCCAGAACAACAAAAAGGAGGCGTTGTGATGAGTATGTTAGAGGTTGCGGGGCTTAAAAAAGTCTACAGCACCCGATTCGGCGGCAATCAGGTGGAGGCGCTTCGAAATGTGACCTTCACGGTCGAGGAGGGCGAGTATGCGGCGATCATGGGGGAGTCCGGTTCGGGCAAGACCACACTGCTCAATCTGCTTGCCGCGCTGGATCGCCCGACCGGCGGCAGCGTGAAGCTGGACGGACGGGACCTGTCCGAGGTAAGGGAGGCGGCGGCAGCCGCGTTTCGGCGGGATCATCTGGGGTTTGTGTTTCAGGAATTTAACCTGCTCGACACCTTTACGCTGGAGGACAATATCTATCTGCCGCTGGTGCTGGCGGGGAAGCCCTATCGGGAGATGCAAAAAAGGCTAAAGCCGATCGCCCAAGAGCTGGGCATTGCCGGACTGCTGAAAAAATATCCCTATGAGGTATCGGGCGGGCAGAAGCAGCGGGCGGCGGTGGCACGGGCGATCATCACCGAGCCGCGCCTGATTTTGGCGGACGAGCCGACCGGCGCGCTGGACTCCCGTTCCACCGACGAGTTATTGCGGCTCTTTGCAAAAATCAATGGGCGGGGTCAGACGATCTTGATGGTGACCCACTCGGTCAAGGCGGCAAGCGCGGCAAATCGGGTGCTGTTCATGAAGGACGGCGAGGTGTTCCACCAGCTTTATCGCGGGAAGGACACCGACGAAGCACTCTACCAGAAGATTTCCGATACCCTGACTCTCCTTGCGACGGGCGGTGACAGAAGATGAAGCCGATGTTTTATCCAAGGCTTGCCCTCGACGGTATGCGGAAGAACAAGCGAATGTATCTGCCCTATCTGTTCACCTGTATCGGCATGGTGATGATGCACTATATCATCACATTTCTGGAGTACAATCCCGCGCTTGCGGGTATGCCGGGCGGAGCGGTCATTCCAGAGATACTGGGGCTCGGCGGCATGGTGATCGCCGTGTTTGCCGCGATCTTTCTGTTTTACACCAATTCCTTTCTGATGCGCCGCCGGAAGAAGGAGTTCGGGCTGTATCATATTCTCGGCATGGGGAAGCGGAATATCGGCTTTATCCTCTGCTGGGAGTCGCTGATGATCGCGGCGGTATCCCTCACGGTGGGACTGATGAGCGGGATCATCTTTTCCAAGCTGGCGGAGCTGGGGCTGATCCATATGGTGCAGGGCACGGTGGATTACACCCTCACCGCCGCGCCCGAGGCGGTCAAAATGACCCTGTTTCGGTTTGCCGTCATCTTCCTGCTGCTTTTTTTAAACGGAGTGCGTCAGGTGCGCTTTTCGAGCGCCGTTTCTCTTCTCAAAAGTGAAAGCGTGGGGGAGCGTCCGCCAAAGCAAAACTGGATCGGGGGCGTGCTGGGCATCTTGCTGTTGGGTGTCGCCTATTATCTTGCCGTCACCATTGAAAACCCGCTTGCCGCGCTGAGTGTGTTTTTCCTTGCCGTGCTGCTGGTGATCGCCGGCAGCTATCTGGTGATGATCTCCGGCTCGGTGATGATCTGCCGGATTTTGCAGCGGAACAAGAAGTATTACTATCGGGCGAACCATTTTGTGTCGGTGTCCTCGATGGTCTACCGTATGCGGCGAAACGGCGCGGGACTTGCCTCGATCTGTATTCTCGCCACCATGGTGCTGGTGATGATCTCCTCCACCTCCTGCCTCTATTTCGGGGGAGAGGATTCGCTTTACAGCCGCTATCCGCGGGAGATCAATATCGATATCTTTTTGCAGGATACGGCGGCTCTCTCCACCGAGCGAATCAACGAGCTTCAGGCGGATATTCTCGAGGTTGCCGGACGGCACGGCGTCACCCCCGAAGACGTCTATCAGTACCGCAGTATTTCGGTAGCGGGTATGCTGGACGGGGAAACGGTGGAGACCGATGTGACCCGTGTGAGTGCCGCCGATCTTTTCTCCATGGCAAACCTGCATCAGTTTTATTTCATCTCCCTTTCGGATTATAACGCAGCCGCCGGTACGGAGGAAACGCTTGCGGACGGCGAGGCGATGCTCTATATCAATCGGGGCGGGTATGAGGGCGATACCCTTTCCTTTCGAAACGGACAGAGCTTTCACATCGCAAAGCGGCTTTCTTCGTTTCCGGTAAACGGTCTGACCCAGATGGACATTGTGTCCGCCGTCATGCTGGTGGTGCCGGATTTGGCAAACAGCGTTACTGGGCTGGACGCGCTTGCCGATTATAACGGCGACCGGATCATCACCCCGCAGTGGACATACTGCTTCGATACCGGCGCAGATGAGGATACCGAGATCGCTTTGTGGCGCGATCTGACCGATATGCTCAATGCGGACGGCGGATACCGGCATTATAACTGTGACTGTCGCGACTTTGAACGGCAGGATTACTACGGTCTGTTCGGCGGGCTTTTCTATCTCGGTATTCTATTGAGCATTGTGTTTCTGATCGCCGCCGTTTTGATCATCTACTATAAGCAGATTTCGGAGGGATATGAGGATCAGGCGCGATTCGGGATTATGCAGAAGGTCGGCATGACGGGACGGGAGATCCGAAAGAGCATCAATTCCCAGCTTTTGACGGTGTTTTTCCTGCCGCTTTTGCTCGCGGCGTGTCATCTTGCCTTCGCGTTCCCGATGATCCGAAAGCTGCTTTTGATGTTCAATCTGAACAATGTCGCCCTCTTTGCGGTCACTACCGTCATCAGCGTGGTCGTGTTCTCTCTGTTTTATATGCTGGTCTACCGGATCACCTCCAACGCCTATTACCATATTGTCAGTAACGCAAAGGAGCCTTGATATTCCGGTACACACCGCTTCAAACCGCAATTCTGCCGTCTTTGTCAAAACCTCCCTTGTGAAAGGGCCTTCCTGCCGAAGCGCGCCCTGCGGGCGATAAAGCGAGGCGGGAATGGCGCTGCGGTCAATTTTGCGCGAGCGTGATCGCGAGCATAAGCAAAATTGGGTACCGCAAGAGGAAAGGGACCGCGCTAAAGCGCGGTGGTGGGATTTTTCTTTCGATTTCCACTCAGAAAAAGCGTCTGCCGTGAGATTGCGGTTTCCACAAAGCCAATCAAAGCCCCATTTCCGCCGCCGTGTTCTGCACGGCGGCGGAAGTTTTGGCGGGAAATGGGAAGAAACGCCGGTTGACAGGGAACGCGGAGATAGGCTATAATAAAGGGGAAAATCGGTGGTTTTGCTTTG
>CANQKY010000062.1 GCA_947624575.1 uncultured Clostridia bacterium | reverse complement strand
GCGGCGGCGGCACTCTCGGGTCTGCTGCGGTACCTTGCACGGACCCGCAAGGACGGCGCCGCCCGTCTGGGTAGCTTGCAGCTGGACGCTGCCGAGCAGTATATGGGGCTTGACCCGACGGCGCGGCGGAATTTGGAGCTGCTCGAAACGCTGCGGGGCGGCGAGAAGCGGGGAAGCCTTCTCTGGGTGATGGATAAAACCAACACCGCCATGGGGAAGCGTCTGCTCCGCCGCGCCATGACCAGACCTCTCACCGACCCGAAGGAGATACGCCGCCGTCAGGCGGCAGTGCAGGCTTTGCTGGACGAGCCGATGAAGCGGGAGGAATTGACCGAGGCGCTGACCGCCGTGTACGATATGGAGCGGCTGATGACCCGCGTGGTGTACGGCTCGGTCAATCCGCGGGAGCTCAAAGCCCTGAGCTATACCGCTCGGCGTATGCCGAAAATAAAGGCGCTGACCGGCGCGCTTCCCGCGCCGCTTTTGCAGGAGCTTGCCGGTCGTATGGACCCGATGGAGGACGTTGCCGCGCTGATCGATAACGCCGTGGTGGACGAGCCACCCGTTTCCCTCAAGGACGGCGCGGTGATTCGGGACGGCTTTCATGCCGAGCTGGACGAGCTGAGAAGGCTTTCGACCGATACCAAGGCGGTGATCCGTGAGATCGAGGAACGGGAACGGGAGAAAACCGGAATCAAAACGCTGAAGATCGGGTACAATCGGGTGTTCGGATATTATATCGAGATCACCCGTTCCTATCTCGATCAGGTGCCCGACGCCTACATAAGAAAGCAAACGCTGGTGAATGCCGAGCGGTTTATCACCGAGGAATTGAAGGAATTGGAATCGCGTGTGCTCTATGCCGGCGAGAAAATCGTGGTGATGGAGCAGGGCATTTTTGAGGAGCTTCGCCGCTTTGTGGCGGATCGCTTAAGGCTGATCCAGAATACCGCCACGGCAGTGGCATATCTCGATATGCTCTGTGCCTTTGCGGTGATCGCAGAGGAAAACCGGTATGTCTGCCCGGAGCTGTCGGAGGACGGCAGACTGGAGATCAAGGACGGTCGCCACCCGGTTGTGGAGCAGATGTCGAAGGACGAGCTGTTTGTCCCGAACGACACGGTGATGGACGAGCAGACGCCGATGATTTTGCTGACAGGCCCCAATATGGCGGGCAAATCCACCTATATGCGGCAGATCGCGCTGATTGCCATTATGACCCAGATGGGGAGCTTTGTCCCCGCGTCAAGCGCGGTCATGCCGATCATCGACAAGCTCTTTACACGGGTGGGCGCATCGGACGATTTAGGCGGCGGACAGTCCACCTTTATGGTGGAGATGACCGAGGTGGCGTATATCCTGCGCCACGCCACGCCCCAAAGCCTTGTGATTTTGGACGAGATCGGACGGGGCACTTCCACCTATGACGGCATGAGCATTGCCCGCGCGGTGCTGGAGCATCTGAGCTGTCACCCCGAGCGACGCGCCAAAACGCTTTTTGCCACCCATTATCATGAACTGACCGTGCTGGAAAAGGAGCTGTCGGGGATTCGGAATTACCATGTCGCCGTGAAAAAACGGGACGATACGGTGATCTTTCTGCGGAAGATCGTATCGGGCGGCGCCGATCGAAGCTACGGGATTGAGGTCGCGCAGCTTGCCGGCGTGCCGGACGAGGTGGTCGCCCGCGCACAGGAGATTCTGCGGGAATTGGAGGAAGGCGGCTTGAAAGCGCGCCCTGTTTTGGCTGAGGCTCACCCCACTCTGCCGCCCGATGACCGGCTGCGGCGGGAGCTGCAAATGATCCATACAGATGTGCTGACGCCGCTGGAAGCGCTCAATTATATCTACCGCTGGAAACGGGAATTGGAGGAATGACCGATGGCAATTCGGGTCTTGCCCCGTGAAGTGTCCGAGCTGATCGCGGCGGGCGAGGTGATCGAACGCCCCGCCTCGATCGTCAAGGAGCTTGTGGAAAATGCCATTGACGCGGGTGCGTCCCATATCACGGTCGAGGTGAAGGACGGCGGGATTCGCTATCTCCGCGTGACCGATGACGGCTGCGGGATCGAGGCGGAGCAGATGCCCACCGCCTTTCTTCGCCATGCCACCAGCAAGCTGACCGATGCGGAGGATTTAAGCCACATTGCCACCCTCGGCTTTCGGGGAGAGGCGCTTGCCTCGATCGCGGCTGTCTCCCGCGTGGAGATGTGCAGCAAAACCGCCGACGCGGTCTACGGAAGCAGGCTGCTGCTGGCAGGCGGTATAGTCGAATCGCAGGAGGAAACCGGCTGTCCCGATGGCACGACCGTTATCGTGCGGGATTTGTTTTATAACACGCCGGCACGACTGAAGTTTCTAAAGCGCGCCGTTTCGGAGGCAAACACAGTCGCCGGTGTGGTGGATCATCTGGCGCTTTCCCACCCTGAGATCGCCTTTCGGCTGATTCGGGACAACAGGGAGGAACGCCGCACATCAGGGGACGGGGAGCTGCTCCATGCGATCAGCGGCGTCTGCGGCAGGCGGTTTGCCGTCACCTTGTTTCCGGTGTCCTATGAGATGCATGGTATGCAGCTTTCCGGCTATGCCTGTTATCCGGTGCACGGGCGGGCAAACCGCTCGATGCAGCACTTTTTTATCAATGGGCGGTATGTCCGCTCCCGCACCTGCGGCATTGCGCTGGAGGAGGGGTATCACGCCGCTATGATGACCGGCAAATTCCCCTCCTGCGTGCTGTTTCTCACCATGCCCTTCGATCAGGTAGATGTGAATGTCCACCCCGCCAAAACCGAGGTGCGCTTCACCTCGGAGCGGCAGGTGTTCGAGCTGATCTGCTTCGGGCTTCGCTCGGCGCTGCTGCGGGAAAATGAGCTGCCCGACCCCGAAAAGCCCGCCGAAAAAACGCCGGAGGGGGAGCAGCTTTCGCTGCCCTCTCACCCGCGGATCAAGCGGGAGGAACCGTTTGCTGTTCCGACGGGTTCGCAGCCCCTTGTGCTGCACGCCAGCACACCGGAGGATCTGCCAAAGCCCCAAGTGACCGAGGAAAACGGCTATCATTATCTGACGGCGGAGGTTTTGCAAAAAGCCTCCCGCCCCCGCCCCGAGCCGGAACCGGAGTTAGAACCGGATCACCCTAAGCCTCGAATACTCGGTGAGCTGTTTGCCACTTATGTGGTGGCGGAATACGGCGATCAGGTGATCGTCATGGATAAGCACGCCGCGCATGAGCGGATTTTGTATAATCAACTGGTGTCCTCCCATGAACCGCTTGAACGGCAGGTGCTGCTTGTCCCGCTCACGGTGCTGCTCTCGCCGGAGGAGGCGGGCGCTCTGCTCCAGGCAAAAGAGCGGCTGCTTTCCCTCGGCTTTGCGCTTGCAAAGGACAAAGACGGCGTGTCGGTGCGGGAGGTTCCGGCTATATTAGACCGGCAGGATATTCCCGCTTTGCTGGAGGAAATTGCCGAAAACCTGCTGCTGCAAAAGGAGGATATCTCCCCGCAGGCGCTGGAAGACCTGTACCATTCGGTCGCCTGTAAGGCGGCGGTCAAGGCGGGACACAGCCACAGCGAAAAGGAGCTTGCCGCTTTACTGTGGACCGTTTACCATGACCGCAATGTGCGGTACTGCCCGCATGGGCGACCGGCGATCTTTGTCTGGTCGAAGCGGGAGCTGGATAAGAAATTCGGAAGAATACAATAGGAGTTTACCGATGAAGCAACCGCTTTTGATGATCGCGGGAACGACCGCGTCGGGCAAAACGGCATTGGGGATTGCGCTGGCACGGCGGTATGACGGCGAGATCGTCTCCGCCGATTCCATGCAGGTGTATCGGGGTATGGAGATCGCCACCGCCAAGCCGACTGTCGGGGAGCGGTGCGGTATACCGCATCATATGATGGATTTTCTGCCGCCGACCGAGCGTTTTTCCCTTGCCGATTACCTCACCGGCGCCCGCCGCGCGATCACCGGAATCGCTCACCGCGGCAGACTGCCGATCGTGGTGGGTGGCACCGGACTGTATATTTCCGCGCTGGCGGATCATCTTCAATTGCCGGAAATCGCGGAGTATGACCCCGCATTGCGCGATGCACTGCAAAAACGGTACGATGCCGAGGGCGGCGAAGTGCTGCTGGACGAGCTTCGGGCGATCGATCCTCCGCTGGCTGACCGCCTTCACCCGAATAACCGCACCCGTATCCTGCGCGGACTGGAGATTTACCGGCTGACCGGACGCACCATGACCGATTGGCAGATAGAAAGCCGGTCTGCGCCTTCACCCTATCGGCTTTGTATGCTGGGGCTTACCTGCCGCGACCGTGAAAAGCTCTACCGGCGGATCGATCAGCGGGTGGACGCCATGGTGGAGCAGGGACTGTTTGCCGAAGCCGAGGCGTACCTCTCCCGTCAGGATATGACGACGGCGGCACAGGCGATCGGGTATAAGGAGCTGGCAGGCTATTTTCGGGGCGAAAAAAGTCGGGAGGAAGCGATTGCCGACTTAAAACGGGAGACAAGGCATTACGCCAAGCGCCAGCTTACCTGGTTCAGACGGGATAAACGGATTCACTGGCTGTTTCTCGATGAGTGGGAGAGCTTTACCGCATTGGAACAGGAAGCCGCCGCGATCGTGACCGCTTCCGGCATTCTCTAGCCGCCGTCTCCGACAAAAAATAGCACTATCAAAAAGTGTACTTTTTGATAGTGCTGCAATTTCCACCTATCATACCACAAACAAGCGGTAAGCGCAAGCATTTTTCGAATATTTTGACCGCTTTTTTAGAAATTTCCCCAATTTTTATCATTCGACCGGCTAGTGTCAAAAAGTACACTTTTTGACACTAGCCAAAACAGAAAGGAAGGATCATCATGAAGCAGCTTTTCAAACGGACGGGAGCACTTTTCCTCTCACTCTGCCTGACCCTCTCGGTCTGGGGTGTTCTCACCCCACTGCCCGCGGCAGCCGAGACATCGGACGACTACGCGTATTCGTGAACGATGACGATACCGCCACCATCACCAGATATTTGGGCTCCGGCAAGGACGTCACCATTCCCGATGCACTGGGCGGTCATACCGTGACCGAGATCGGTTCGGACGCTTTCGGGTCTTGCACCGAGCTCACTTCTGTCATCATCGGTGACACCGTGACACGGATCGGCTCAAATGCTTTTTCGAACTGCACCGGACTTACTTCTGCCACCATTGGGGAGAGCGTGACCACGATTGAGAGTTCTGCCTTTCAGGGCTGTACCTTGCTTGCCTCGATTAATATCCCCGACAGTGTGACCAAGATCGGCTGGTATACTTTTGAGGGCTGCGCCTTGCTTGGGTCGATTGACATTCCCGACAGTGTGACCGAGATCGGCTATCGTGCCTTTTACGGCTGCGCCGGACTTACTTCTGTCACCATTGGGAAAGGCGTGACCCTGATTGACGATGACGCCTTTCAGGGCTGCACCAGAGTAGAAGCATTCACAGTAGATCAAGCGAACTCCAATTACAGCGCAAAGGACGGCGTTTTGTTCAACAAAAGCCAAACGGAATTGATACGATATGCGGGCGGTAAATCGGGCGGTTATACCGTTCCGAACAGCGTGACCACGATTGATGCCGCCGCCTTTGAGGGCTGCATCGGGATCACCTCGGTCAGTATTCCCGAAACGGTGACCGAGATCGGCGGCGCCGCTTTTAGAGGCTGCACCGCGCTTGGTTCAGCCAATATTCCCAAAAGCGTGACCAAAATCAGCGATTATGTCTTTGACGGCTGTACCATGCTTGCCTCGATCACCATTCCGGACACTGTAACCGAGATCGGCATTCGTGCCTTTAACGAATGCGCCGGGCTTACCTCGGTCCATATCCCCTACAAAGTGTATTCAATCGGTCGGGAGGCCTTTCGGTGCTGCACCGGCATTCTTTCGTTCACAGTAGACCAAGCTAATCCCAGTTACAGCGCAAAAGACGGCGTTTTGTTCAACAAAGACCAAACGAAATTGATTCAATATTCATGCGGTCAATCGGGCAGCTATGCCGTGCCGGACAGCGTGACCTCGATTGGCTGGGAGGCTTTTTCGTACTGCGCCGGACTTACCTCGGTCGATATTCCCGACACTGTGACCGAGATCGGTGAAGATGCCTTTTTCGATACCGGATATTTTCTGGATCCGAAAAACTGGAGAGACGGCATATTATATATTGACCGTCATCTAATCGCAGCAAAATCAGATGAGCTTCTTGCCCACTCCTCTATTCGTCCGGGGACAAAGACAATCGCCGATTGGGCATTCTATTCCTGCGACGGGCTTGTCTCAATCGATATTCCCGACAGCGTGGTGACGATTGGCGAATGTGCCTTTGAGCACTGCACCAGTCTTACCTCTGTCACGATCCCCGGCAGTGTGGTTGAGATCGGTCCATATGCTTTTCGGGGCTGCACCGGACTTACTTCGGTCACCATCGAAGACGGCGCGCAGAAGATCGGTGATTCTGCCTTTGATAGCTGCTCCCAGCTTTCCTCGGTCAAAATCCCCGGCAGTGTGACCGAGATCGGTATGTATGCCTTCGAGAATTGTCCCGAGCTTGCTTCGGTCACCGTCGAAAAGGGTTTGACCCTGATTGACGATTGGGCATTTTACGGCTGTGCCAAGCTCTCCTCGTTCGATATTCCCGACGGCGTACAGAGGATCGGCTATCATGCCTTTAACGGCTGTGCAAAGCTTTCCTCGATCAAAATCCCCGGCAGTGTGGCAACGATTGGCGATGGAGCCTTTTCTTTCTGCTCTGGACTTACTTCTGCCACTATCGAAGACGGTGTGATCGCAATCAACGATTCTGCCTTTAGTCATTGTACCGGTCTCACCTCTGTCACCATTCCCGACAGCGTCGTCCTGCTTGGCATGAGTGCCTTTCAGGGCTGCACCGAGCTTGCCTCGGTCCATATCGGGGACGGCGTGACCTCGATCAACGATTCCGCCTTTAGTTTCTGCACCGGTCTTACCTCGGTCACCATTCCCGACAGCGTGACCTTTATTGGCTGGAATGCCTTTTCGAGCTGCACCGAGCTTGCCTCGGTCCATATCGGGAACGGCGTGACCTCGATCGGCAATTATGCCTTTTCGGGCTGCGCCGGACTTACTTCGCTCACCATTCCCGACAGTGTGACCTATATTGGCTGGAATGCCTTTGATGGGTGTGAAAAGCTCACCATTTACGGCTATGCCGGAAGCTATGCCGAAAGCTATGCGGCAGAAAACAATATTCCCTTTACGGCATTGCCGCAGCTTACTGACAATACCACCGGTATCGTGGTGCAGGGAACGGAGGAAACGCTGCCGACCGGAGCGGTACTCACCGCAGAGCAGACGGCAAGCGACAAGGACACCTTGACCTATGAGATCACTTTAACGAAGGACGGCGCGGCAGTTCAGCCGACCGGTGAGGTGACGGTGAAAATCCCGCTGCCGGAAAGCATGAGTGATAAGGACATCACGGTATATCGGGTCGAAGCGGACGGCAGCCGCACCAACATGAATGCAAAAGTACAAAACGGCTGCGCGGTATTTGTGACCGACCACTTCAGCGAATATCTGGTTCAGGCGAAGCAGACTGCCGTACTTGGTGACATGGACGGGAACGGCAGGGTAGATGTGACCGACGCACTGGAGATTCTCCGTATGGCGGTGGGACTCAGCACCCCGACCGACAATGCCGATCTGGACGGCAGCGGCGGCGTGACGGTAACAGACGCGCTTGCAGCCCTGCGTATCGCAGTCGGCTTGGCGTAACCCTTTTTCTACAAACCACAAGGGGCAGAGGGAATCCTCTGCCCCTATTTGTTTTGGCAGTTCCGCCGTTTTGTCACAAAAGCGGCGGAAATTGTTTACAAAATCTTTCCCGTTTCGGGGGTGACAAACCAACGGGTCTATGGTATAATATCCATATACTAACTTGATGACATAGTGTGAAACGCAACGGAAGTCAAGAGGTTATACAGATGGAAAAAAAGAAAAAGAGCAGATTTCGCTGGCTGCTGATCCCGTTGTCGGTCTGCCTGATCCTCTACCTTGCCTATCAGGTTTACGCCTCGGTCTACCGTCCCTATCAGACCGAAACGACGACCCGTGTTTCGGTGCAGGATACGATTCGGGTGGAGGGTCTGCCGATTCGGGACGAGGTGCCGATCCAGAACGAAGCAGGCGGCGCGATCTGCTATCTTTACGATAACGGCACCAAGATATCCAAGGATTCGGAGGTCGCGGCTGTCTATGCGGATCAGCAGGCGGCGTCCAACCGGATTATGGCACAGCGGCTTCAAAAGGAGCTGGATACGCTGATCGCCAGTCAGAACACCGAAACGCTCCAGTCGGTACAGCCGGACGATATGCTGCGGCGGATTCGCACGCTTCAGCTTTCGCTGTCGGCTATGGAGGCAAACGGAAGCGCCGCCCAAAGCGATGAGCTGCGGCTTTCGATGCTCCAGTCCATTCAGACCAGAAAGCAGATATTCGGCACGGCGGGCAATCCGTCCGACCGGATCGCCCTGCTGCAAAGCCGCGTTGCGGAGCTCACCGCAGCCTCACCGCTTCGGTCGATCCACACGCCGGCATCGGGCTATTTTGTCAACTCCACCGACGGGTTCGAAACGATCCTTTCCACCGCTATGATCGACAGCCTGACGGTGGACGATCTGCGCGGGTTGATCGACCGCAGCGATGTGAGCGGCGATCCCACTGCGATCGGCAAGGTGATCGTCTCGTATGACTGGTATTACGCCGGTATCCTGCCGATGGACGTGATCCGGCGGATAGAGGTCGGCAGCACGGTGGATATGCAGTTCCCCGCGCTTGGCGCACAGCAGATTCCCTTTACCGTGGTGAGTGCTAACTATAACGCCGATCTGGCGGAAGGGCTGGTCATACTGGTCAGCGACTATATGTCGGAGGAAATCTCGGGGATTCGGGACCGCTCGGCGACCATCTGTCTGGCGGAGCATGAGGGACTGTCGGTCAATAAGGAAGCCGTTCGGGTGGAAAACGGCGTCAAGGGCGTGTATGTATACACAAACAGCAAGGTGCAGTTCAAGCGGATCGATGTGATATACGAATCGGAAGATGTCGTGATCTCCCGTATCCATTCTGCCGAGACTGAGCCGGACTATTTGCGGGAATATGACGATGTGATCGTGAGAGGGAAGAATCTTGATGAAGCAGAGCAATCCAGATAACACACGTGCCGAGGTACTGCGGCAGAATATTGCCGCTGTGCGGCAGGGAATCGCCGAAGCGGCGGAACGCGCGGGGCGTCAGCCCGATACGATCCGTTTGATGGCGGTGACCAAAACGGTTTCGCCGCAGGACGTCAATACGGCGATCGGGGAGGGGATCACCCTGCTCGGAGAAAATCGGGTGCAGGAGTTTCTCTCGAAGCGGGAGGAATACCTAAGCCCCCATGAGGTGCATTTTATCGGGCATCTTCAAACCAATAAGGTGCGGCAGATCGTCGGTGAGGTGGCGATGATCCAGTCGGTGGACAGCGTTCATCTGGCGGAGGAGATCAGCCGCGTTTCGCAAAAGAAGGGGGTTATCACCCCGATCCTGCTGGAGGTCAATATCGGCAGGCAGGAGACAAAGGGCGGCATTTTGACCGAGCATCTGCCCTCGCTGTTAGAGCGGGTGTCCGCGCTGCCGGCGCTCCGAACCGAGGGACTGATGGCGATTCCGCCGCAGGAAAACGCCGCCTATTATTTTGCAAAAATGCAGGAGCTTTTTATTGACATTTCGTCGAAAAAGGTGGATAATGTATACATGAGTACCCTGTCGATGGGAATGTCGCAGGATTACAAGGAAGCCATTCAATACGGGTCAACGCTGGTGCGGATCGGCACAGGTCTGTTTGGTGGCAGAAAATAAAGGAGGTTACAGTGATGGGATTCATGGATAAGTTTAAGGATCTGCTGGGCGCCGGAGACGATTTCGACGAGGAGCTGGAGGGCTACGCGGAGGAAGCGCCCAATCAGCCGCAGGAGGCGTTCGATTACGAACAGCAGGATCGTTCTTCCAAGCGGAATAAGGTGGTCAATATTCACGCCACCACACAGCTTCAGGTGGTTCTGGTCAAGCCGGAGGTCTATGAGGACGCCAGCTCGATTGCCGATCATCTCAACGCCAAGCGGACGGTGGTGCTGAATCTGGAGTCCGCGCCGAAGGACATTGCCAGACGGCTGGTGGACTTTTTAAGCGGCGTTGCCTATGCCAACAACGGGCAGATCAAGCGGGTGGCAAACAGCACCTTTATCATCACCCCGTACAATGTCGGGATCATGGGCGATCTGCTGGACGAGCTGGAAAACAACGGCGTCTATCTCTGATTTCGTGCAGTCGGAGGAAGAAAGGCTGTTATCCCGCCTGTCCGATCTGCGGTATGCTGCTCGGCGGTATCAAACCCGATTCACCTTTTTCTTAAACGAAAGGGAGCGGGCGCTGCTGGAAGGAGCCATGCAGGGGACAGACCGTGAGATTTTTCGCTTCTGGGGCGGGTACCCGTCGGCGGAGCGAACGATACTGGGCGCATTTCCGCCCGAACGGGCCGCGCAGGAAGAAGAATTTCCGATCGCGGCTGTCGGTTTTTCATACCGAAAACAGGACGAACTGACCCATCGGGATTTTCTGGGCGCACTGCTCGCGCAGGGCAGAAAGCGGGAGACGCTGGGGGACATTCTCATACGCCCCGGTATGGCGACTGTGCTGGTGCATCGGGCGCATTTGCAGGAACTGCTCACCGTCGAAAAGGTCGGCAGGGTGGGCGTGCGCGGGGAGATGCTCTCCTTTCCGCTCACCGATTTGCCGCAGGCAAAAACCGAGCCGGTCGAGGGTGTGATCGCCTCTCTGCGGCTCGACTGCGTGACCGCGCTTGCGGCGGGCGTCAGTCGGGAAAAGGCGGCGGGTCTGATCAAAAGCGGTCTTGTCTCGGTCAATCATCTGCCGCAGACGTCGGTTTCTCACCTGCTGACGGCGGGGGATATTCTGACGGTGCGGGGCAGCGGAAAGTTCCGGCTGACCGGTGAGCCGCGTCCCACCAAAAAGGGCAGACTGTTTCTCACAATGGAGCATTTTATTTGAGGAGGATATCGTGATGAATTTTGACAGCAGTACACTACGGAGCCTGAGCTTCGGCAAATCCGCGCTGGGGTATAACACCGATGAGGTACATAATTTCCTCAACGAGGTTGCGGATCATGTGGAGTCTCTGGAGCAGCAGCTTGCCGAGCAGCAGCCGAAGATGATCGCGCTGGCGGAGAAGGTCGCGGAATACCGCGGCTATGAGGACGGGCTGAAAAATACGCTGATCGAGGCGCAGAAGCTGGCGGCGCATACCGTTTCGGAAGCGCGCACAAAGGCGGAGGCACTGGTGGCAGATGCCAAGCAGGAAAGTGAGCAGGTGCTGGGCGACGCCCGCAGACAGGCGCAGGCGCAGACTGCCGACATCTCCGCACAGATCGAAGCCAAGAAAGCGGAGCTGAAAGAGCTGGAGCGGAAGATCGCCTCCTGCAAGGCGGAGTCGGTCGCTATTTTGGAAAAGCAGATGGCACTGCTGCAACAGCTTCCGGTGTCGGAAACGGCTGCACCGGCGGAGGAGATTTATTCCTCCGGCGCCGCAGACGGAGATACGATCCGCCCGCAGTTTGCTGCCGAATAAACCCATCATCATATTTTAACGAGAAAGGCGCTTTTGCTTATGCCGCAGGATTATAATGAAACGCTGAATCTGCCGCGCACCGAATTTCCGATGCGCGGCAATCTCCCGAAACGGGAGCCGGATATGCTTGCCGGAATGCAGAAAGACGATGTGTACGGCAAGCTGATGAAGAAAAACGAGGGGAAGCCCCGCTACATTCTCCATGACGGACCGCCCTATGCCAACGGCGATATCCACCTTGGCACGGCGCTCAATAAGGTGCTGAAGGACATCATCGTCAAGGAAAAGAATATGACGGGGTATCAGGCTCCCTATGTGCCGGGCTGGGACACCCACGGTCTGCCGATTGAGCTCAAAACCCTCAAATCGCTCGGCGCGGATCAGGCGGGTCTTTCTCCGGTCGAGCTGCGCCGCCGCTGTCGTGAGTTTGCGCTTAGCTGTGTGGCGGATCAGCGCGCTCAGTTTGAGCGGCTGGGCGTCATCGGTGATTTTGACAACCCCTATCTGACACTCAAAAAGGAGTTTGAAGCGACCCAGATCGAGGTATTCGGCGCGATGGCGAAGCGCAACTTCATCTATAAGGGGCTCAAGCCGGTCTATTGGTGCAGCGACTGCGGCACCGCACTGGCGGAGGCGGAGATCGAGTATGAAAACGATCCCTGCCATTCTATCTATGTCAAGTTTCAGGTGACCGACGATAAGGGCTTTTTCGCGCAGTTCGGGGTCAAGCCGTCCGATGTGTATTTTGTGATCTGGACGACCACCACCTGGACACTGCCCGCGAACCTTGCCATCTGCCTGGGACCGCGGTATCGGTATACGCTGGTCAAGGCAAACGGCGAAGCGTATGTGATCGCCTGTGAGCTGGTCGCTTCCACCATGGAAGCGGCGGGTATCACCGAGTATGAAACGGTCGGCGAGTTTGACGGCGCCGAGCTTGAGTATATGAAGGTGGCGCACCCGTTTATGGAGCGGGAGTCGCTGGTCATCGTCGGGGACCATGTGACCTTGGAGTCCGGTACCGGCTGTGTGCATACCGCGCCCGGTCATGGTGTGGAGGACTTTGAGATTTGCAAAAACTATCCCGAGATTCCCATTGTCGTACCGGTGGACGCTTCGGGTCGTATGACCGAGGAAGCGGGTCCCTTTGCGGGGCTGACCACCGAGGAAGCAAACCGCGCGATCGCAAAATCGCTGGAGGAATCGGGGCATCTTTTCGCACTCCAGAAGATCGTCCACCAGTACCCCCATTGCTGGCGCTGTAAAAAGCCGGTGCTGTTCCGCGCGACCGAGCAGTGGTTCTGTTCGGTGGAGAGCTTCAAGGAGGACGCGCTCAAAGCCATTGCCGGCGTAAAATGGATTCCCGAATGGGGCGAGGGACGGATCTCCAATATGGTGCGCGACCGGAGCGACTGGTGTATCTCCCGTCAGCGTACCTGGGGCGTTCCCATTCCGATCGTTTATTGTAAGGACTGCGGCAAGCCGATCATCAATGATGAGTCTATCGCCGCGATCGCCAAGCTGTTTCGGGAAAAAGGCTCGGACAGCTGGTATACCGAGGATCCGGCGGACTTTTTGCCGGAGGGCTTTGCCTGTGAATGCGGCTGTACCTCCTTTACCAAGGAAAAGGATATCATGGACGTCTGGTTCGACAGCGGCGTGACCCATGCCGCGGTCATGGATCAGCGTCCCGAACTCGGCTCTCCTGCCGACCTCTATCTGGAGGGTGCGGATCAGTATCGCGGCTGGTTCCAGTCGTCGCTGCTGACCTCGGTGGCATGGAAGGGCACAGCACCCTATCGCGCAGTCTGCACCCATGGCTGGGTCGTGGACGGCGAGGGACGGCAGATGCACAAATCGCTGGGGAACGGGATTTTGCCGGCGGACATCATCAAGCAGTACG
>CANQKY010000061.1 GCA_947624575.1 uncultured Clostridia bacterium | reverse complement strand
ATCGCCCAGGAAGCGGCGGACGCATTGGGATCCCGCGCTTTCAAAACTGCCTCTGCCTCGTTTGGAATATTGGCAAGCGCACCGCCCTTGACCGGCTCCATGACAATGACGGTTTTCCCGTGCCGCGTCGCGATCTCGTAGCACTCCCCTGCCCGCACTGCCGGATCGTCCCAATCGAGATAATTGAGCTGTAGCTGCACATATTCCATTTCGGGGTGTTCGGTCAAAATCCGCTCGAGCATCTTAGGCGTGCCGTGGAACGAAAAGCCCAGATGCTGCACCACGCCTTCCTCCCGCTTCTGCCGGACAAACGAGAACATACCGAGCTCCTCCGCCTTATGGTAATTCTCGTCCCGCAGAGAATGGAGCCAGTAATAGTCAAAAAACGAAACCCCGCAGCGGGTAAGCTGCTCGGCAAAAATCTCCGGCACCCGCTCCTTGGTTTCGATTGCAAAGACCGGCAGCTTATCAGTAACGGTAAAGCGGTCGCGCGGATACCGTTTCACCACCGCTTCCCGAAACGCCACCTCGCTTTTTCCGCCGTGATAGCCGTAAGCGGTGTCAAAATAACTGCCGCCCGCCGCCAGATAAGCGTCCACCATTTCGGTGAACAGCTTCATATCGATCTCCCCGTTTTCCAAACGCGGGAGCCGCATCAGTCCAAACCCAAGTCGATTCATTTCCCTTCTCCTATCCCAAGATGATTTTCCTTATTATAATGGATAGAAAAAGAGATGTCAACGACCTGTTACCGCTCTATTACCTGCATTTTAAGCGCCCGCATCACCGCGATCCCCGCTGCATGAAGCTCGTGGTCGGGACCGGCGGTACAGGACAAATCTATGATAATCGGCGTTTCGGGCTGTGCCGCTTGTGCCAGCACCGCGTTTGCAAGCAGACAGATATAAGAGGTAAGCCCTGCCAGTTCGATCGCGGCATACTGCACGTCCGACAAAAGCCGATACAATAGACCGGAGCCGAAGCTCCCTTTCCATATCACGGCGTCCTCCTGCCGGCGCAGCTCCCCTACCGCGCCGTAGAGATTGGTCGGGTCGGGCGATTTTGTGACCCGCGCCGCCTCATCGCAGAGAAAGATGACATCTCCGCCGTTTTGACGGTATTCCAGTATCCTCCCTGCAATCGCCTGCTCGATCTCTTTTGCCGCCGGAAATCCGTCCACACCGGTGACAAACCTTGTTTGATAATCCACCACAACCAGACAGCTTTTCATATAATCCCGCCTTTCTTTTCCGATAGTTTGCCCCCTGCATCAAAAAGCTACGCATTTTTTCCGAAAAAGACTTGACATATCTGTTTATACTGTATATACTGTTTATATACAGTATGGAGGGGATCATATGAAGCTGTGGATCGACCCGAAAAGCGGCATGCCGATTTACGAGCAGCTCTATCATCAGATCAAGGATCAGATCATCTGCGGCGAGCTGGAAACCGATATGCTGCTGCCCTCGATCCGAAATCTTGCCAAGGATCTGCACATCAGCGTCATCACCACCAAGCGCGCCTATGACGAGCTGGAGCGGGAAGGGCTTATCTACACCGTGGCGGCAAAGGGGTGCTTTGTGGCGCCGAAAAACACCGAGCTTTTGCGGGAGGATCGGCTGCGGCAGATTGAGGCGCATCTGCGGGAGGCGCTTCGGCTGGCGGCAGGTTGCAAGTTGACGAGACAGGACATAATCGAAATGCTTACTGTTTTGGAGGAGGAAGACCGATGAACGCACTGGTCATAGAACATCTGAGCAAAGCCTACGACAAATTCCGGCTGGAGGACATCAATCTCACCCTTCCGGCAGGCTGTATCATGGGGCTGATCGGCGAAAACGGAGCGGGAAAATCCACCCTGATCCGGCTGATTCTCGGCGCGGCAATCAAAGACGGCGGCGCCGTTTCGGTGCTGGGCTATCCCAACAGCGCGCCGCAGGTCAAGGAGGAGATCGGCTTTGTGGCGGACGAACAGGTATTTCCGGATCGGCTGACCCCGCTGCAGCTGGGCAAGGTGATGAACGGCATTTATCAAAGCTGGCAGCCGGAGACCTACCGCCGCTTTCTAAACCGCTTTTCCCTGCCGCCGACACAGGAAATTCGGAAATTCTCGCGGGGCATGGGTATGAAGCTGGGTCTGGCGGTCGCCCTTTCCCACGCGCCGCGGCTGCTGATCCTCGACGAGGCGACCAGCGGACTTGATCCGGTGGCGCGGGAGGACATTCTCGATCTGCTGTATGAATTTACCCGCGATCCCGATCATTCGGTGCTGATCTCCTCCCATATCGTCAGCGATCTGGAAAAGCTGTGCGATTACATCGCCTTTCTCAAAAACGGCAGGCTGATGCTCTGTGAGGAAAAGGATCGGCTGTCCGAGGAATACGGGCTGATCCGGCTAAGCGAAAGCGAGCTGTCCGCCCTCGATCCGGCGGCGGTGGTACACAAAAAGGTGACGCCGTACGGCTGTGAGGCTCTGGTGAAAAGGGCGCTGCTCCCACGAGGGATAAAAGCAAGCCCGATCGAGATCGAGGAGCTATTTGTGGCAATGGCAAAGGAGGAAACGGTATGAAAGGGCTTTTGAGGAAAGATTTCTACCTGCTTTGGCGGTATTTCAAATTCTATCTGATGATCATGGCGGCAGTTGCAGGACTTGCGTTTGCCGATTCCATTATCCTGATCTATCCCATATTCTTCGCGGCAATGACAGTGGTCGGTTTGACCGGTGTGGAGGAAAAAAGCCGCTGGCAGTTATATACCGCCGCGCTTCCCTGCTCCCGCAAAACAGTGGTGCTGGAAAAATATCTGTTTGCCGCTCTCCTGCTTTTCCCGACCACGGCAATCTGTTTTCTGATTGCGATCCTCATTCATTTTGAACCGGTCATCATTCTGCTCAATCTCTGCGCCGCCGTTTTGCTGTTATCCCTCTTTCTGCCGGTGCAGCTTCGGTTCGGTGTGGAGCGGGCGCGGCTTTTCTACCTGATTATCATTGTGGCGGTAATCAGCGGCTTCAGCGCACTGAGCGGTATACAGGAGGAAGGCGGTCTTACCCTGCCGCAGCTGCCGCACTTCTATCCTGCCTTGATCGGTTTGCTGACCGCACTTGCCGCAGGTATCTCTATCCTCTGTGCGTGGAGACTCTACCGAAATAAGGAGCTCGCATAAAAGAGAAGGGCGGAGCAAAATGCTCCGCCCGTTTTGGTTTTATAGCTTATAGAATGATACAAAGCAGTCCGTTACAGCCTTCGTTGATGATCCGCTCGACCGTTTCCTGCAAGCGTTGTCTGGCTTCCGGCGGCATACGGTAAAGCTTATTATGCAGCCCTTCGTTGACCAGCTCATGAAGCGATTTGCCAAAGATGTTCGACTCCCATATCTTTTTGGGGTGTTCCTCGAACTCCTGCAAAAGATAATGTACCAGCTCCTCCGACTGCTTCTCCGACCCCACGATCGGCGCCACCTCTGCGGTGATGTCCGCCCGCAGCATATGGATTGACGGCGCTGAGGCGCAAAGCCGCACCCCATACTTTCCGCCCTGCTTCATGATCTCCGGCTCCTCCAGCCGAAGCTCTTCCATCGTCGGCATCACGATACCGTAGCCGGTGGCGTTGACCTCCTCCAGCGCACCGCGATACTTTTCAAACTCCCGCTTCATTTCCGCCAACTGCATCATGCAGGGCAGCAGATCGGATTCACCCGCGATCTGAAGCCCCGTCATCTCGGACAAAACGGCGTAGAACAGCGCGGGGTCCATATCAACCGCGATCTCCGCCTTGCCGCTGCCAAGGTCAATGGTGGCGATCCGGCAGCTTTCCACCTCATCACAATCCTGTATACCGGCGATCAGATATTCCAGCTCACGGATATGGGTGATCCGCTCCGCCGCCTGTCTTGCCGCCCCGAACACCGATACCTTGATCGGGTGATCGACCGGCAGACCCGCCACCCATTTCGGAATCTTGATTGAAATCTCCCGCATCGGGAACGCGTACAGCACATTGGACATGATCTGGCGGATATCTTCCTCCTCCAGCTCCAGACAGTTGACCGGCAGCACCGGCGTGCCGTACTTTTCGCTGAGCGCGTCCGCCAAGGCAACCGTGTCCTCGGCGGCGGGATAACGGCTGTTGAGCAGCACCACATAGGGCTTTTTGAGCGACTGCAATTCGAAGATCACCCGTTCCTCCGCTTCCTCATACTCGCTGCGGGGAATATCGCTGATGCTCCCGTCGGTGGTGACAACAAGACCGATGGTGGAATGCTCGCTGATGACCTTCTGGGTGCCGATCTCCGCCGCCATATTGAAGGGGACTTCCTCCTCAAACCACGGGGTACGCACCATGCGGGGCATTTCGTTTTCGATATAGCCCAACGCGCTCGGCACGATATAGCCCACGCAATCGATCATACGCACCCGCATTTTGGCGGCGCCGTCCAAATCGATCTCCACCGCTTCCTCGGGAATGAACTTCGGCTCGGTGGTCATGATCGTCCTTCCCGCCGCGGACTGGGGCAGTTCGTCTACCGCCCGCTCCCGCTGGTAGTCGCTTTCCATATAGGGCAGCACCAATGCTTCCATAAACCGCTGAATCAAGGTGGATTTGCCGCTTCGTACCGGTCCGACCACACCGACATAGATGTCTCCGCCGGTGCGGGTGGCAATATCCTGATAAATCGAGGTATCTGTCATGCTTTTTCTCTCCTTTTTACCGCTAATCTACGCTTACCACGCCGTATGACTACTGCCCGAAGCAGGGATCAGCAGAACACGGTCGGTGTCCAGCGTATCCCCCTCCAGCGCGTTTTCCGCTGTGATCCCGCTCACCTCGGAGCGGTATGCCTTGGCAATCTCCCAGACCGATTCGCCCTCCTTGGCAAAGTAGAGCACCAGTCCCGCGTCGTTTTCGGGCAGGCGGTTTTCCTCGTCCACCCGCAGCGCATCGATCGCCTCTATTTGATAGTGATAGGTGATGCTTCCGGTCACCGCGATCGAAAGCCGCAAATCCACCCGCTGATCCGACACGCTGAAGCTGCTTGCGGTCAGGGTGACCTCGGGACGGCAGCGATGCGCGTCGGTCAGTTCGCAGGGCAGCTCCATCTGGTGGGTTACGGTCTGCTCCACCGCAAAGGGAAGTCCGTTATCGTCTATCCCGATCACCAGTGCGCGGACGGCGACCGCAAGCGAAACGCCCTGCGGCGTCACAGAAGTCTGGACGCCTGCGATATCGCAGAGCACATCTGCCACCGAAACCGCCGTCACACTGTCCAGCGAAAGCCCAAGGTGTGCGGTCTCCCGCTCGGACAGCACCCGATCCAATCGGGTCAGGCTGACCGGCATTCGCTGCAGCTCGCAGGGATAGCAGACCGAATAAGCGTCGGTCAGCAGCGCCACCTCGCGGCTTTCATATGCCGTGCAGGTAACCCGCAGCTGCATCGCAATGCCGATAATCGCGTCCTCACCGCTGCCGCTTTGCTCCGCCTCGATCCCCAGCAGCTCCACCGAGAAAAGGGGCTGATCCTCCTCGCTAAGACCGTTTACATCGATGATCTGGCTGAACGGGAGAGACTGCTGCCATGCAGCCAGGCTGCCGTCCGGCATGGAAAGCAGGATATGCACCTGTGCTTCCCCCTTGATGATCGCCTTTCCTGCCAGCAGCTTATGCTCGGTGATCACCGCGCTGCCGCGAAGATCCAACACCGCCGCGCCGTCATAGGCGGCTGCCTCCCATTCCTCCTGCAGGGTGAACTGCTTTTCGGCGTGCTTACAGCTGCCGTCTATCTTAAGCGCGGTGCTGCGAGTCTGCACGCCCTGCCCCTGCACATCGGTCAGCGCGGTAAAGGTCTGCTGCTCGGTGACACTGATCGGCATCAGCACACTGCCGTGGATATCCACCCGCTTGGCGTTTACCACCCGACAGCTCACACTCCCGCCCGAAGCATTGACCGATACGGCGGCATCATTGCAGCTGCGGGGCAGGTCCACGGTCTTGGTAAACGGAACGGACTGGGTCACCGCGGCGATCCGATGATCCTCCTCACCGATGTAGAGCAGACGAAGCTGCACCGTGCCGTCGAGCGTCAGCTTATCGCCGACCACCACCTTACCGGTGACTACGGGCAGGGCAAAGCACTTGAGAAGCTTGAAGATCCCGCTGCAATAATCCGGCAGCAGATAATCCAGCGCGTACCCTTGTTCCGCTGTTCCCTCCCATACCGTTTCGTTTCGGCAGAGAGTCTCATGTGTCAATTTCCAATCCATTCTCATCAACCTTTTTTACAAAATTCCGCCTGACCGTATCCTTACAGGCGCTTACCATATCTCTATGCGGACGGACATGCCGATATGACCGGACAGAAAAAAATTGACTGACCTTTCGGTCAGTCAATTTTGAGTTTTTGCTGTTCCATTTGTCGGGCGGAGACGGTATGGCGGATCGGCTTCCATTCCCGTTTACAGAAAAATGCGGCGAACCCGATCGGAATATAGGTATAGAGAAAGAGCGGGAAAGTAAACAAAAACAAAATCTTACGCGGCGCTGTGGTACGGATTCTGCGCCACTCGCTGACGGTGGTGATCGCGCCGATCACAAAGAGCGTGAGATAGACATTGCAGATCATTTCACCGAGCGAGATCACGGCGATCATGACATTATCGCCCGCCAAGGCGCCCCAGACCCCCAGCACCAGATTGCAGATGATCGAAAACATCGACAGAATAAATGCCGGCATGATCGCCATCGACATATCAAAGCAGGAGAAATTGCCGCCGAACATTCCCTTAATCAGTTTTATGCCATACCCCCGAAACACCTGCAAATACCCCTGCGCCCAGCGGAGCCGCTGGTTCCACGACTGGGAAAAGCGGGTGGGCTGTTCGTCAAACAGCTCGGCGGTTGGGCAGTAGGCAATGATATGCCCGTTCGCAATCCGATTGGCGGAAAACTCGATATCCTCGGTCAGCATATGAAAGGGCCAGTCCACGATCTCGTCCGCCACCTTTCGGCTGAACAGAAATCCCGTGCCCGAAACAAGGCTACTGAAGCCCAGCACACTTCTGGGTTGATTGAGATACCGGCTCTCCCGCAAAAACCAGAGCGCATACCCCGCGCTGATCCAGTTATCGCCGTAGTTCTTGCTGTTGCGGTAACCGGTGACGACATCATGCCCCTCGCAGAAGGTTTTGTTCATTTCCTCTATGTAGTTCGGCGTGAGAATGTTATCCGCATCAAAGACAAAATAGCCATCGAAGCCATAGGGGTAATCCTCGTTGATATGCCGCCGAAGCGCCTGTAGCGCATACCCCTTTCCGATATGCTCCCGATCGAACCGTGTATAGACCTTTGCACCCTTTTGCCGCGCGATCTCCGCCGTGCGGTCGGTGCAGTTATCGGCAAGGACGAACACCGACAAAAGACTTTGATCGTAGCTCTGCCGATGAATGCTGTCGAGCAGGTCGCCAATCACTGTTTCCTCATTCCGAGCGCAGATCAAAACCGCGAAGCTATGCGGACGAATCTCCCGCCGGATCGGCTTTTTCTTTTTCAGCAGTGAGATCGGAATATAGCAAAACTGGTAGACATAGCATAGGATAAATATCACCGAAACAATATAATTCAAAAGCCGCAGAGTATTCATACCGCTGTTACCTTTCCGTTCGATTTACCATGGGACAAGTTTATTATACTCCCCTATGAAATAAAAAGATAGTATAAATTGTAAACATTACGATTGGATCGTCGGAAATGACAGAACCACCTTAAACAGATCGCCGTCAATGTTGATCTCAAGCGTGCCGCCCTGCAATTCCGCAAGACTTCGGGCGATAGAGAGCCCCAGCCCGTTGCCCTCGGTATGGCGGGACGCATCGCCCCGCACAAACCGCTCCAACAGCTCATCGGCACTGACATTGAGCGGGTCGCGGGAGGTGTTTTTGAACACGATGACCGCCCGACCGTCCTCTGCCGTAAGAGACAGATAGACCCGCGTACCCGATTGCGAATACTTACAGATATTATTCATCAGGTTATCAAACACCCGCCACATTTTTCGGCTGTCCGCCATGATCCGCAACTCCCCGACCGGCAGAGAGGTGACCAGGGTAAGCCCTGCCGCCGCCATTTTCTCCCGATACTCCCCGTCCGCCTGTGAAAGAAAGACCGAGGCATCGCAGGGGACGGGCGTGACCTCCAGATTTCCGGTTGACGCCTTGGACGCCTCCACCAGATCCTCGATCAAAAGTCCCAGCTTTTCGGACTGCCGCACCAGTACCTCGGCATACTCGGTGACGGTCGGATTATCGCACCGTTCGCCGGCAATCAGCGAAGCGTAGTTGAGGATAGAGGTGAGCGGCGTTTTGAGGTCGTGCGACACATTGGTGATCAGCTCGGTTTTCATGCGCTCGCTTTTCAGCCGCTGCTCCACCGCCTGGGACATGCCCTTTGAGATGCTGTTTAAATGCTCGGCGTGCCGCTTAAAATCCCAAAACAGCCCCTGTGTTTCCACCTGATAGGACAGATCGCCCGCCGCAAGCGCCTCCCCCGCCTTTTGCAGCTTCCGCAGTGTGATCGCCGCGAACAAGACCACCGGACAGAGGATCAGCTTTTCCACAAGCCACCAGATCAGCAATACATCGGGCTCATACCACAGCGCCATGGAAAAGATAAATTCGATCAGGCAGATTCCGAACAGCACCAGCGCCGTCCGCCACACCATGGGGATATTGTGGAATACCGACCACAGCCATCTGCCAATCCGCTTTACACCCTTCCAAATCAGACAGACAGCACGCCACAGCAAGCGGCAGCACCGATAGATGACAGTGTTTTGGATCAGCACCCGCTGCTTGATTCTGGAAGCAAAGCTCATGCAAAGTCCTAAGAAAAGCGGGATCGCGACGGCAACGGAAATACCGGCAAGCAGGATCGCCAGCTCAATATCCGGCCCGTCAAAAAGCTGGAGTATACCGAAAAGGAAAAGGAGAAACGCCGCCGCCATCAGATCAAACGGTATCTTAAAAAAGGGACCGGCAAACAGCTCCTCCGTATTCGGTCGCCGACCCGCCGCACAGATCAGTGCAACAAAAATCGCCACCATCAGCAGCAGGGCGACAAAGCCGATCGGGTAGACGGCATACCGCAGCAGATAGCCGATATGCACCAGACGGGATACCTGCGCGTCCCTTTCATTGAGCGGCGTATCGGGATCGTAGGAATAGGTCATGGTATAGATTTCGGGCGCATCATCATAAAGCCTGTCTGTCCATACGACCCGCCCATTTTCTTGGTCGACCTCCAGCCAGACCGTCCGGCTGATCCACCCCTCATGCTCTGCGGTGTCCGACTGCATCACGACCCCGCCGTTTGAATCGCGGATCACCACGGCAAGCGGCGGCACGGCGGTGCTGTCCGCCTGATAGAGCAGGGCATCGGCTGCCATGTTTTTCGCCAGATTCGCGGCAATATATATTTTCCGTTCGGCAAGCCATTCCGTTTCACTGCGGCTGTAAAAATCGCCGTTTGCCATCGCCACCGCGCCCGCCACGCTGCCCGCCGCGATCAGCAGGCAGAGAAGAAAGGCGAAAAACAGGGTCGTTTTCCCTGCGATCGATCGAATAAAACGCTTCACCGTTTTCTTCCTCCCTCCATTTTATACCCCTGTCCGAAGATCACTTTAAGGCAGCGCGGGTCGTTCGGGTCGATCTCGATCTTCTCCCGCAGGTGCCGGATATGCACTGCCACCGTATTCTCATTGCCGGACAGCGGCTCCTCCTTCCAGACCAGACGGTAAATCTCCTTGGGAGAATACACCTTATCCGGCGACGCGATCAGGAGCTTCAATATCTCGTACTCCTTTGGGGTCAGAGAAACGCCCTCTCCGTCCACCGTGACCGTTTTATTCCGGTCGTTGAGCTCGATTCCGCCCAGCGTATAGCATTCCGGCGATTCCGTCCCCGATCCGAAGCGGGTATACCGGCGAAGCTGTGAATTGACTCTGGCGACCACCTCCAGCGGATTGAACGGCTTTGTGATATAGTCGTCCGCGCCGACATTTAACCCCAATATCTTATCGTTGTCCTCGCTCTTGGCGGTCAGCAGAATGATCGGCAGATCGTGGCTTCTTCGTATCTGCGCCAGAGCGGTCATGCCGTCCATTTTCGGCATCATGATGTCAAGCAGCATGAGGTGCATCTCCTCTTTTTTCAGAAGCTCCAGAGCCTCATATCCGTCATATGTCTCAAACAGACGGTAATTCGGATTGGTCAGATAGATTTTTAAGGCGTTTACAATATCGCGGTCGTCATCGCAGATCAAAATGTGGTACATGGCGGCTCCTCCTGTGTGTTCTGTCCATATTGTATCGGTTATCCGATCAAGATTCAATATGCAAACCGATTAAGATTTGCTTAAGAAAAAACCGGAGTGCTTTTCACTCCGGTCATGGGACTATTCCCCGTAAAACATCGCGTCAAACGAGGTGTTCAAAATCTCCCTGAGCAATCTGATCTCGTCGGGATAAATATGCCGCTGCCCGACCTCCATTTTCGCCAGCGCGCTTCGTGTGACGTCACAGCCCGCCAGCTGGAGCTTTACCGAAAGCTGCTCCTGGGTCATATGCCGCGCTTCTCTCAGCCGCCGCAGCTGCCGCCCAAACCGCTTTTCATACTCCGCGTTCATAGCATCACCCGTTTTTGTACTTATATAAGCACAAAATGTGCTTGACATTATTGTATGAAAAGTTTATACTGATATTGCACCTATATAAGTGCAGCGCGCATTTGGCGGTCGTTTGCGGCTCCAACGCCCTTCGGAACCGCGGCGTACAGTCAAAAGCAGAAGCTCCGGTATTTGCCGGAGCTTCTGCTTTTAAGAAATTGAATCCCTCCACCGCGCTTTGCGCGGTCCCCCTCCCTTTGACAAGGGAGGCATTGGCAACAGCATTGAGCTTAGTGAAAAATTCGATATACCGCACACCATCATCGATGATGTTATCCTCTGGGATTGACGCCGGTGAAACGCTCCACCGCTTCATACACCGTCCGCACCAGTGACTGCTCGCCGGTCATGGTCACGCCCTTTGCCGTATCGGTCTCGCTGTCGGCAAAAGCGTCCACATCTTGACCATACCACCAGCTCATCACGCCGCCGCAGCCGGTCTCCGCCGCATACGCCACCTTATCCTCCAACAGATAAGCGCCGTTATACAGGTACTCCAGACCGTCCATCTCGATCCGGTTGAGTCCCTTCGGCAGGGTATCGTTCTTCTGGAGATACTCGATCGCAAGCGCGCGGTAGGTCGCCGCCGGCTTTCCGACCGGCTTGCCGAAGTAGGGCAGCCCGATCCAAATCTTTGCGGGATCGCAGCCCTTTTCGATCGTTTCCTCGATGAGGTTCTTCATCTTGTAGTAAGGCACCTGCGCCTGCACATTTTCCGAATCGTTCTGGTTATTGGTGTAGGTCATCCAGCTGACATAATCCAGTACATCATACTGTTCCTTATCCAAAAACTTCTTATAGTTCGGGCAGGCGGTGCAGGAGAGCTTGATTCCCGCCGCGTGAAGCTGCTCGGAGAGGGTCTGCAAAAGCAGGTGGAACGCGCTCAGGCTCTCGTCGGTGGTGGGATACTCCCAGTCCACGTCGACGCCGTACATCTGATACGCCTGCGCCAGCTTTACCACCTCGGAAACGAACTTGGTGCGAACCGCCTCATCGTTGAACGCGCCCGCTACCTTAGCGTCGTTATCAAAGGCGGTCAGGCAGAACCAAAGCCGCGTTTTGCCCGCCGCAAGATTCGGGCAGTCACTTTTGAGCTGTGCGATCCACTGATCCATGAGCGCTCTGCCCTCGGCGGAATCCTGCGGGTGGGGTGTGGAGCCGCCCTTTTTCGCGGTGATCGCAAAATTACCCTCTTTATCAAAGGTGAAGTTGTTGATCATGATGAGATCGGTCATGGTATCAAGCTGATCCGGCGTATTTTTAAAGCCGTCACCCAGCGTTTCATACCACTGACTGCTGGCGTAACCGACATTCATAAAAGCGCTGTTTCCGTTGCTTTCCTGATAATCGGCGGAAAACGAATCGATCGTTGCTTCCTCCGCCAGACTGTCGATCACCAGCCGCACACCGGTGGTGGTCACATCTTCCGGCAGAATGCAGGTACGCCCTGCCAGAATATAGTCGTTATCATACACACGCTTCCACTCGGAGCCGTCCAGCACCTCGATATGGAAGGTCTGCACCGCGCCGTAGGTCACCTCGTTGATGCGAATCCGGTTGATTTTGGTCTCCCCGTCCAGCTTCAGCTCCAGCGTATCGCCCGCCTTCGCCGCGACCCAACTGCCACCGTCATACGATGTGACCGTCCCCTCCACCGCAGTGGAAGAAGTGCTGCCCTGTTCGCCCGCGCCGCAGCCCGTGGTGGTCAAAAGCAATGCGGCAAGCAGCAGTGTTCTCATTCTCCGAAATCCCTTTTTACTCATAATGTCCTCCTTCCGGCATAGCCGTTTTTGGTCGATTCCTCTGTCGTACCCCTGTCAAGGCTATCATACCATACCGCAAAACCGATTGCAAGTCTAAGTCGTATCAGCCTATGTCGTATGGTTTGCACTGCCTGCCGCGTGCCGATCCAAGGTGACATCTACCCGAACATCAAAAATAAAATCCTCCAGCGAGTTTTCCCAGTTTTCCCGCCTGGAGAGGAACTCCGAAGCGTGATTCTGCCAGAGGATATTGCTGAGACTCAGCACATCGGCGTGAAACGCAGATGTCGATTCCTCCAGCGTTTCGAGACAAAGCGTTTTGATCTCCTCCTCCAGCCGACCCTCCAATGCGAGGTATTCTTCCTCCCCTATTCTGTCCAGCTGGGACGCCAAAAGGTCCTGCCATGCGGCTTTGGTTTTCATCTCAATCAAAAACACCACCCGATCCCCCTCCATACGCGGACGGATCGTGCAATGGGGGTGGGTGAGGTCAAGCGAATAATCCTCCCCGTCAATCGAAAGGGTCAGGGTGGTTTGATCCACCTCGTTTCGCAATAGCTGCAGCCCCTGCAGTCCGCGCTCGTCAAAGCTGCCCGCCAGCTTATCCTGCCGGATCACCGCCGCGCCCGAGATCGCCAGCCGATCCTGTATGGCGGCAGATTCCTCACTGGAGCTGCCCGATTCGCTTCCACTCTCGCCGGAGGAGGATTCCTCCTCCGCCTTTTCCAGCTTTAACAGCGGCATGACGGCGCTCTTTTCCTTATTGACATAGTCCCGCACCATCTCAAAAAAGGTGGTTTTCATACCCAGTCCGCTTTTGGCGTGATGCTCGAGCATATCGTTGATGGTATCTGCCGGAAGAATCCCCTCGTTGATATTTGCCTGCAAAATCTCATCGGCGTTCCCCTCGGTCGCCGTCACCCGCACATTATACCGAAACTCATAGTGGTTTTGGAAATAGGCGACCGTGTCCTCGATACCGTGGGACAAAACCGATTCGCCGAACAGCAGCACCTGATTATGCCCGAAATACATCTCGTTGCCCTGCCTGATCGAGGCGTTTTGCACCGCATCGCCGATGGTTTTCCCCTCGCCCTGCAAGACCGTGACATTCTGCTGGCTGGCGTCCACGGCGGTCTGACCGCCCCCGCCGGTGGCGGTGTAAATCTGAAAGGTGAGCCGGTAATTCCCGTCCTGATAATCCACGCCGATTGCCTGCACCAGCGCCCGATCCGAAAGCTGGATCGGCGAGAGACACCCCGAAAGGAAAAGCAGACCGGTACAGCAAAGAAGAATGAGCAGCGCGCGTTTCATTTTTTCCGCTCCTTTCCAAGCCGAAGCAACAAAAGCAAAAGCGGGAAGA
>CANQKY010000060.1 GCA_947624575.1 uncultured Clostridia bacterium | reverse complement strand
GGGAGGAACGGGAGATCCCGAAACACACGGAAGAAGCGATCGCGGAAATCGCCGAAACATGCCACCGGGGGGGGGGTACAATTGATCTTTTTCAAGACGCCTGTCTCCGATTGGACCAGAACGGATGCGCGGATTGTCAAAGCATATATGGCTGAACACGGTTACACATACTTGGAATTGAACGATCATCTCGACGAGATCGGCATCGATTCGGAAACCGATTTCTATAACAAACTGCACCTCAATACGTTCGGCGCGAACAAGACGACGGACTTCCTTGCGGGATACCTTGCCGACACGTTCGGGATAGGGAACCGGCAGGGACGCTGACCGCGTTGCGTACAAGCAAGAAAAGAAAGGACAGGACGAACCCGAAATGCTTTTACGACAAATGTTCAAGGAAATTTACTATTACAAGATCAAACGGATGAAGCCGCATGAATATCTGTTTTTGCACTTGCGTAAAACGGGGATGCAGATCGGCGAAAACTGCTGGATCTTCTCGGATAAGATCGAAACCAGCGAACCGTATCTCGTGACGATCGGGAACAACGTCATGATCGCGCCTGACGTGCGGTTTACGACGCATGATGCTTCGGCGTCTTACTATATCCCCGGCGCTAGCGACCTGTTCGGTCGGATCAATATTGGGAACGAATGCTTTATTGGCATGGGCGCGATCATTCTCCCCGGTGTAACCATCGCCGACCGCTGCATTATTGGAGCGGGGGGGGGTGGTTACGAGGAGTATACTCGAGCCTGGAAGCGTGATCGCGGGCAATCCCGCCAAGGTGATCTGCACGGTCGAAGAACTGCGGGCGAAGAACGAGCGATATGCGCTGAACGTTTGGGACGTGCCGGATAAAAGGGCGTATCTGCTCGCCAACGAAGAAAAATTCAAGGGGTATTCGAAGAAATCGACCCAACCGTAAAGAGGCGATGTGCTGCCGCATGAAACAGAAGAAGGCGTTCGCCGCGCTGGTGCGGGCGAACGCAGGAAGGAGAAAATTTGTATGGACACATGTAAATCGAACAAACGGCTGTGCTGCTTTGTCGTCGCTTATTTTGGAGGACTTCCGTGTTCTATGCCGGCGTTTCTGCGGACGACCGAGAATAACCCGCAATACGACTGGCTGCTCGTCACGGACGATGAAACGCCTTACCGCTATCCCGCGAACGTGCATGTTCAGTACTGCACCCTTTCGGATCTGGCGGATCGCGCCCAAAAAAAATACGATTTTCCGATCTCGCTGACGACCCCGAGAAAGCTGTGCGGCTTCAAACCCGCTTACGGGCATATTTTTCAGGACGAATTGCGCAACTATGAATTTTGGGGTTACTGCGATCTGGACGAGTATTTCGGTGACTTGGAAACGTTTATCCCGGCGGAAGTTCTCCGGCAGTACGACAAGCTCTTCACGCACGGGCACATGACCATTTACCGGAACGACGAAAGGATGCGGCTGCTGTATCAAACGGAATGCGATACGCAGCCCCCGGAATGGAGAAGCTATCGGTACATTTTCTCCACGCCGGAGCTCAAATCGTTTGACGAGATGGACATGACCCAAATTGCGAAGCGGGGGGGGGTAAGAAACTGCTATTCGTGGTGGAAAGCGGACGTTCATCCGTTCCGAAGCCTTTTCTGGGGCGCGATCTGGCAGCCCGAGGTGGACAGTTCCGTTATGGGTCTCGACCCGATGCACAAGTTCCTGCTATATTGGGAAAACGGTCATATGTATATGTACGGGAAAGAGAGCGGCGTTTTCGAGAGGCGAGAGATCCTCTACGTGCATCTGCAGAAGCGAAAGCTGAAACTGCATCATTTCGATTCGAACTGCGAGCGGTTCGTCATTTATCCGAATCGGATCACGTCCCTTTCGAAAGAAACGGACCCCGAGCGGGCGTTGCAAAGGATCTACAAGAGAACGATTTTTCGGAGCGTATTCAAAATCGACGAGACCCGCAAGCGGGTGCACGATTTCTGGGCGCTGTGGACGAGCCGGTTCCGCAGATATATTTTGCATAAGGGGTAAGGGAAGCTTCCTGACGGTTGCCCCTTGCCCGAAACAGTTCAATTCTGGAGGAAACGCGATTGAAAGTCAAGACGATCACCTGTCACGACGTGTACAACGCCGGGGCGAGTTTACAGGCGTATGCGCTCGTCACGTATCTGCATTTGTGCGGACACGAGGCGGAAATAATCGACTATAAGCCGAAATATCTCTGCCACTACCGGCTGTGGGGTGGGAACGAGGCGTATCGGAAACCGCTTCTGTGGCAGGCGTACAACCTCGCGAAGCTTCCGGGACGGGTAAAGGGGCGAATGAGCAAAAAGAAGAAGGCGTTCGACCGCTTCACGGAAACCTACCTGTCGCTGACGGAAAAGCGGTATGCGTCGAACGAGGAACTGAAGAGTGACCCGCCGCCGGCGGATGTCTACCTCGCCGGGAGCGACCAGATCTGGAACCCGCTGTTCCCGAACGGTCGCGACCCCGCGTTCTATCTGGATTTTGCCCCTGCTGGAAGCGTCCGTGCCTCCTACGCCGCCAGCTTCGCGACGGATAGTCTGCCGGAGGAATGGAAGTCCCCGATGGCGGGCTGGCTCGGGGGGCTTCAGGCGCGTTCCGTTCGGGAGCTTTCCGGCGTGCGGATTCTGGAGGAGCTTGGGTTCCCCGGAGCGGTTCAGGTGCTTGACCCGGTGTTTTTGCTGGACGCGGCACATTGGGATGGGATGACCGTCCCTATGGACGTCGAGGAGCCGTATCTGCTTGTGTACGATTTTGACCGGAACCCCGACGTCGCGGCGTTCGTGCAGGGAACGGCGAAGAAGCGCGGCTGGCGAATCTATTCCGTTTTCCCGTGCGCCTATTGCGATCGCTGTTTCCCCGCTGCCGGACCGCAGCAATTTCTGACGCTGGTGCGGCACGCGGCGTTCGTGGTCTCCAATTCCTTCCACGCGACGGCGTTCTCGCTACTTTTCCGCAAGCAGTTCGTCGTGTTTGACCGTTCGGAGGACATCAACGCGCGGATGCGGGACCTTCTGGAACTGTTCGGTCTGGCGGGGCGAAGGCTGTCCGGCGAAGCAAACTGCGGGACGGAGATCGAATACGAGGCGGTTTTCGAGCGGTTGGAAACGTATCGGCGCGCGTCGGAAGCGTATCTGGAGAACGTATTGAAAAGGAGGGACTGTGTATGACGGTGTCGGTGATCGTTCCCGTGTACAACGTGGAGAAGTATCTGCCCCGGTGCGTAGAAAGCGTGCTTGCGCAGACGATGAAGGACTTCGAACTGATCCTGGTCGACGACGGGTCGCCGGACGGCTGCCCGCAGCTCTGTGACGCCTATGCGCGGCAGGACGGGCGCGTCAGGGTTGTTCATAAGCCGAACGGCGGGCTCGCGTCCGCCCGGAACGCCGGACTGGACGTGGCGGAGGGGACGTATATCCTTTTCGTGGACAGCGACGACTGGATCGACCCGGAGACGCTCGAGCAGCTGGTCCGCGTCGCGGAGACGTACGGGACGGACTTCGTGCGCTTCCGCCCGATGTACGCGGGCTGGCCGGGGAAAGAGGACGGGTCGCTGTGCGATTTCGGCACGGAGCGGGGCATGCGGGAAGGGCTGTACGAGCGCGCGCAGATCCGAGCGGAGATCTTGCCGCAGCTGTTCGCGACGCCGGAATTGACGCTGGGCGTGATCGTGTCCGCGTGCCGCTCCCTTTACCGGCACGCTTTCCTGCGGGAGAACGGACTGCGGTTCGACGACGACGTGCGCTATTCGGAGGACACGATCTTTAGCGCGCGACTGGTCATGGCGACGGAACGCTTCTACTACCTCGACGGACCGCGGTACTACCACTACTTCTTCAATCCCGGCTCGATCACCAGATCCTTCCGCGCCGATCGCTGGCTGGACCACAAGCGATTGATCGGCAAGTTCGAACAAGCGTTCGCCAACCGGACGGACTACGACTTCACCGACCAACTCTGGCTGCAAAAGATCTTCTGCATCGTTTCCGCGCTGGGTCAGCGCGACACGCTGCCGGACCTGCGGCAGAGAAGGGCGTACTGCAAGGAGATCTGCGAGGACGACGTGACGGTGCGGGCGATGCGGCACTGCGGACTGGTTCGGGGGAGCCGGCGGATGCGGCTGTATCTGTGTCTGATCCGTTGGAAGCAAAGCCGGCTGATCGCGCGGATCTAAAAAACGCGCGTGCGCACGAAAGGAGGGCGGCAGGATGTGGAAACCGTCAGTTTGATCGTTCCGGTCTACTGCTTGGAAAAGGAACTGGGGCGGTGCTTGGACAGTTTGTTGAGGCAGACCTATCGGGCGTTGGAGATCCTTCTGGTCGACGATGGGTCGACAGACGGAAGTCTTTCCGTCTGTCGACGGTTCGCGGAAACGGACGATCGGATGCGGGTGTTGCATCACGAGAACCGTGGGGTGTCCTATACACGAAATCGCGGATTGTCCTGCGCGACCGGGACCTACGTGATGTTCGTGGACGGGGACGACGAGGTGACGCCGGACATGGTGGAGCGGTACGCGTCGGCGGCGGCGTCGACGGGCGCGGACGTCGTCATCGGCGGATTGCGGTATATCGAGGGCGGGATCGAAACGGACAAGATCCCGTCGGCGACCGGCGTTTTCGAAGGGAAGGCGTTCTGGGAGCTCGTCTGCCGGGACACGACCGGCGTCTACGGGTACGTCCCGAACAAGCTGTACCGGCGGGAATTGCTGGAAGCGCACGAGGTCCGGTTCCCGGAAGCGATGGCGGCGCAGGAGGACTTCGCGTTCGCGCTGTCCGCCTACGGGGCAGCGAAAACGCTGTGCCTGACGGATTGCTGCGGCTACCGGTACTACCGCGTCCCCGGCAAGCGGAGCGCCCCGCTGCCAGACCTGCTGGAGAACCAGCGGAAGCTGTACGCGCTGGCGGCGCGGAACGGTGTTTCCGCGCAGGGGCTTTCCTGCGTCGGGCGGCGGGTCGCGGGGCACGTTTACGGCATCCTGTTTTCCGCGCGGGACGAGGAGACCGTCCGCGCTTTGGGCGAGCTGCCGGGGCTGCGGGAGCAGTTGGCGTGCGCGACGGGGCTTCCCGCGGAGTCGAGACGGATCCTGTCGCGGTTCCGCCGGGAAAAGTACCGCGCGATCCTGCGCTATTTCCGGCGCCGGCGGCGGCTAAAGAGAGCGCTCGGCAGAGAGGGGGGGCCGTCATGAAACTACAGATCGCGATCGTGACGCGGAAGCTGATCACCGGCGGCGTGGAGCGCGCGCTGATCGCCATGCTGCGGCACATCCCGTACGATCGGGTGCAGGTGGACCTGTACGTCGAAAGCAATGGCGGGGAGCTTTTCCACGAACTGCCGGCGGAGGTCCACGTCGAGGAACTCGCGACGGTGCATCCGAAGGACGCGCGGCGGCATCCGTTGGCGGTCGCTGGAAAGGCGTTCTGCATGGCGCGGCTGCATTGCGGCAAGCCGCCGTTCATCCGGCAATGCCGGCTGCAGAGCTGGATGTACCTGCCGACGAAAAAGCGGTACGATCTGGCGATCAGCTACCACGCGCCGAACACGGCCCCGGTGTTCTACGTGATCGACCGTATGCGGGCGGACAGGAAGGTGCTGTGGCTGCACGGGGACCTGGAAACCAACGCGGGGTTGACCCCGCTCGCGATGCGGTACCACAGCCGGTACGACTGGGTGTTCGCGGTCTCTGCGGATGCGCTGGACAGCTTCCTGCGGGTGCATCCGGACTTCGAAGGCAGGGTTTCGCTGTTTCACAATTTCGTGGACGCGGACGGGATCCGCGCGAAGGCGGCGTGCGGTCCGACGTTCGATGACGGGTTCGCGGGGTTCCGAATCCTTTCCGTCGGGCGGCTGAGCCCGCAGAAGGGGTTTGACATCGCGGTTCGCGTGTGCGAACGGCTGCGGGAGCGGATCGGGGACTCTTTCCGCTGGTACCTTTGTGGCGAAGGCGAGCAGCGCGTGGAGCTGGAACGGATGATCGACGAAGCGGGGCTTTCCGAACGGATCGTCCTGCTCGGGAACCGGGAAAATCCCTACGGCTATATGCGGAATTGCGATCTGTACGTGCAGCCGTCGCGGTACGAAGGGTACTGCACGACGACGAACGAAGCGCGGCTCTTCGCAAAGCCGGTGATCACCACGGACGTCTCCGGTGCGCGGGAGCAGTTCGAGGACGGGGTCACGGGCTGGATCGTTCCCATCGACGCGGACGAGATCGCGGAAAAGGTTGCGTGGTGTATCGCGCATCCGGCGCAGATGCGCGAAACCGCGTCGCGTTTGCGGGACAGGGCGCGTTTCGCGGAAGACGACGTGTCATCGCTGCTTTCGCTGTGCGCCCCGACCAAACTCGGAATCGTATCCGGCAAGGAGGACTGCAATGATAAAGATCGCGATCGTAACAAGAAAATTGGTCCGGGGGGGGGTAGAGCGTGCGTTGATCGCAATGCTGCGACGCATCGACTACAGTCGATTCCGGGTGGATCTCTACGTCGAGCAGCTTGACGGCGAGCTGATGGGAGAGATCCCCGCGCAGGTTACGGTGCGGGCGCTGGAGTCCTATTCCCGGAAGCAGCTGCTCATTCATCCGTTATTCGCTGGGAAAAAGGCGGCGATCTTGTGGTATTTGCACCGAAAGAAGCGTCCGTTCCCGCGGCAATGCCTGCTGTATGGCAAGCTGCTCCTGCCGATCCGCGAGCGGTACGACGTCGCAGTTTCCTACCACGCGCCGAATACGACCCCGATGTTCTACGTGATGGACCGTATGCGGGCGGACAGGAAAGTGCTGTGGCTGCACGGGGATCTGGCGAAGAATGCCGGGGATATGCCGCTCGTGAAAGCCTATCACAGCAAATACGACAAGGTGGTCGCGGTCTGTGGGGGTGTATATGAAAGTTTCCTGAAACTACATCCGGACGAGAGGGAGAAGGCTTGTATCTTCTACAATCTGCTGGATGCGCCCGCGATGCGGGAAAAGGCGAAAGCCGGTCCGGTGTTCGGCGACGGATTTTCCGGACCGCGTATCCTCACGATCGCGCGGCTGGACCCGCAGAAGGGAGTCGACCTCGCCGTGGAAGCGTGCGCGAAGCTGGTTTCCGCCGGGCGGGAAGTGCGCTGGTATGTGTGCGGGGAGGGAGACTGTCGCCTGGAACTCGAAGAGCAGATTGCTGAAAAGGGGCTCGGCGGGAGGTTTTTCCTGCTCGGGGATCAGGAGAACCCGTACGGCTATTTGCAGGATTGCGATCTGTACGTGCAGCCGTCAAGGACGGAAGGGTACTGCACGACGACGAACGAGGCGCGGCTCCTCGCAAAGCCGGTGATCACTACGGACGTTTCCGGCGCGCGGGAACAGTTCGAGGACGGGGTCACGGGCTGGATCGTCCCCATCGACGCGGACGCGATCGCGGAAAAGGTCGAATGGGTGCTGGATCATCCGGACGTGGTGAAAGCGGTCGTGACCCGGCTGCGGCAAGGCGGGGCGGAAGCCGACGCGGCGGATATCAATTTGCTATTGGAGATGATAAAAAATGGAGATCAGTCTGATCGTCCCGGTGTATAATGTGGAACCGTACTTACGCAGGTGTTTGGATTCGGTTCTGGCGCAGACGTTCACGGGTTTCGAAGTGATTTTGGTGGACGACGGTTCGACGGATGCAAGCGGGCGTATCTGCGACGAATACGCCGAAAAGGACGCGCGATTCCGCGTGATCCACAAGCAAAACGGCGGCGTGAGCAGCGCGCGGAATGAGGGCATTCAAGCGTCCCGGGGGCGGTATCTCGCCTTTCTGGACAGCGACGACGAGCTGGAGCCGGACGCCTTCGCGGTCTTCGCGGCGCTCCCGGCGGAATACGATCTGGCGGTATGCGGGTCGAAATGGATTGCGACCGACGGGAGGACGCATTCCAGAACCTTTTCGCAGAAGGCATATGCGGCGCTGAATTCGCAGGCCCTTTGCGAAATGCTGCGGGAAAAGGTGGTCGACTGCGTGTGGGGAAAGCGGTTTCGCCTGTCTACGATCCGGGAGCATTCGATTCTTTTCGATGAAAAATTTGATCTTGGTGAGGATACGCTGTTCGTCTGCCGCTTTCTGGCGTGCTGCGGAAACGCCTATATTTCCCGGCAGACGCCGTACCGGTATCACCAGAACTCGGGGACGCTGAGCGGGTTTGACGAGCGGTACGTGGAACGCCTGTGTTCGGCGAGGAACGCGATGCGGGAATGCTTGCGCGAGCGGTTCCCGGAAGCGGTCTCATCGCCCCTTTGGGAGAAGCAGACGTTCGGGGTCTACCATTATGCGATCGCGTGCATCCGGCAGGAGAAGCGCCCGTTTCGTCAAAAATACCGTATGCTGAAGCGGATCTATCGGCAGGTAGGTTTCCGGCGCTACATGCGTTCGCCGGAAACCTATCTGCCGAACAGCAACCCCGTCTACCGCATGGCGCTGTCGCGGAAAAGCCCGCTGTGGCTGTTGCTACTGGACAAGGGCGTGAAAATGAAAAATGCCGTACACAATAAACGGCGGGAGGAAGGAGAACAATGACGAACGCACGGACGGATGCCCCGGGAATCAGCCTGATTGTCCCGGTGTATAATGTGGAAGCGTACCTGCACAGGTGCCTGGATTCGGTTCTGGCGCAGAAGTTCACGGATTTCGAAGCGATTTTGGTGGACGACGGTTCGACGGATGCGAGCGGGCGTATCTGCGACGAATACGCCGAAAAGGACGCGCGATTCCGCGTGATCCACAAGCAAAACGGTGGCGTGAGCAGTGCGCGGAATATGGGCATTCAAGCGTCCGGGGGGGGGTATATCGCCTTTCTGGACAGCGACGACGCGGTCGGAGAGGGGTATCTCGCGTCGCTGGTCGGCGGCCCGGCGGACGCGGATCTGGTCGTCGGGGGATACCGCATGCTGGAGCAGGAAAGCGGGGAAACCGTCTACGCGTGCCGGATCCCGGGACCGGAGACCCTGGAACGCGGATACGACGGCATCAAGCGGCTTTTCGCGTTGAAATCGTTCGTTTTTCCCTTTGCAAAGCGGTTTTCCCGGGAATTGCTCCTGCGGCACGGGATCGCTTTTCCCGAGAAAGTCTCGCTTGGCGAGGACGCGATCTTCATGGCGCAATATATCGGCGTTTGTCAAAAAATCTGTTTGACGCCGCAAAACGAATACCTCTATTACAAGTACACCGCGGAGCGCAGGCTAACATCCGACCCGAGATTTTACGACGCGGACACGTATTTTAACCGGGGGCAGTTGGTATACAATGACGCGATGCGAAAAGCGGCAAACGACGCGCGGATCGAGCGGGATCTCTGGGAGGGGCATTGGCTCGGCGTCCAGTATAAAATAACGGATCTGTTCGGCGAAGATGCGTTTTCGGCGCGGGAGAAGCGCCGGCTTCTGGACCGCTTCGTCAAGCACGAAATGTTCGGAACCATCCTCGAGAATCTGGAAAAGACCGCGGAAGGGAAACCGGATCGGTTCGTGAGGGTCTGCAAGACCCGAAACGGGCGGATCATCTACCTGTATCTGAAAGCGGTGGGATTCAAAAACGCCGTCATGCGGCGGCGTAAATCATAAAAGCATAAAAACGAAAAGGAATGGAAAGCATGGAAGAACAGCAATATTTCAAAACAGTCATTACTTCGGAACACAAGCTTCTTGACTTGCACATACGGGAAACGTTTCGGTATCGGGATCTGATATTCCTGTTTGTCAAGCGGGATTTCACGTCGCTGTATAAGCAGACGATCCTCGGACCGGCGTGGGCGATCATACAGCCGTTGTTCACGACCGTCGTCTTTACCATCGTGTTCGGGAACCTCGCGAATTTGACGACCGCCGACGCGGCAGGGGATTTCGTACTGCCGGGCTTCCTGTTCTATATGGCGGGCAACATTTGCTGGAGCTATTTCTCCGGGACGCTTACGGTTACGTCCAACACGTTCCTGTCCAACAGCGCGACGATGGGGAAGGTGTATTACCCGCGCCTCGTTTCGCCGATCGCGACCGCTTTCTCGCAGCTGATCTCGTTCGGGATTCAGCTTGTCATGCTGCTTGGAATCTGGGTGGTGTATTTGGTTCTCGGCGGGACCAGCCTGCGGGTCACTCCGATGCTGCTCATGATCCCGCTGGCGATCCTGCAGATGATGCTGCTGTCGGTCGGGTGTGGGATCATCATCTCGTCCCTGACGACGAAGTACCGCGACCTCACGCACGCGGTGGGCTTCGGGACGCAGCTTTGGCAGTACGCCTCTCCGATCGCCTACGGTCTCGGGCTGATCCCGCAGAAATACCTGTGGCTGTACATGCTCAACCCAGTCACGCCGATCGTGACGACCTTCCGCTATGCGTTGTTTGGGTTCGGCTATTTCGACATCGGCTACTATCTTCTGAGCTGGGTCGTTACTGTCGTCGTCTTCTTTATCGGGCTGATCCTGTTCAGCCGGATCGAGAGGACTTTCATGGATACGATATGAGGTGTGAAATGGAAGAACTGATGCTCAAAATCGACTCCGTGTCGAAACTGTATAAGCTCGGGCAGATCGGTGGCACAACGCTGCGGGACGAACTGCAGCGCAAGATGGCCAAGTTGCGCAAAAAAGAGGACCCCACGATGAGAATCGGGACGAAAAGTCACCAGAAGGGGGAAACCTTCCTGGCGCTCGACGGGGTCTCGTTTGAGGTGAAGCGCGGGGAACGCGTCGGCATTATCGGGCATAACGGCGCCGGCAAGTCGACCCTACTCAAGCTGATTTCTCGTGTGACCGCGCCGACGGGCGGCGTCATTTCAATGAACGGGCGCGTGGCGTCAATGCTGGAGGTCGGAACGGGGTTCCACATGGAGCTGACCGGGCGAGAGAACATCTACATGAACGGCGCGATCCTCGGGATGACGAAGAAGGAGATCGATGCGAAGATGGAGGACATCATCGACTTTTCGGAGTGCCGACAGTTCATCGACACGCCGGTCAAGCGGTATTCGTCCGGCATGTACGTCAAGCTGGCGTTCTCTGTGGCGGCGCACCTCGACGCGGAGATCGTGATCATGGACGAGGTGCTGGCAGTCGGGGATATGGCGTTCCAGAAAAAGTGCCTCAACAAGATGAACGACGTTTCCCGTCAGGACGGCAGAACGATCCTTTACGTCAGCCACAACATGAGTACCGTTCGGCAACTCTGCGACCGCGTCGTGGTGCTGAGCCATGGGAAGGTGATCTTTGACGGGGATGTCGAATCCGGGATCGATCGCTATATGGACATCCGGGAGGAGACCTCGCAGACGGAATTCGATCTGTCCGGCAAGCGGATGCTGTATCTGCCGGCGACGGTACTCGCCAAGATGACTTACCTGCGGCTGCTTGCAAAAAGCAAGGCGGTTTACGCAGCGGGCGAGCGGATCGAGTTCTGCCTGCGTGTCCACGCCGAGAAAACGGTCGATAATATGCTGCTCCGCATGGAACTGAAGTATGGCGATGATTCTCCGGTGGGTACCGCGATTTTCGCAGTGCTGGGCGCGATCTCCAAGGGGGACACGGTCGAGTATACCTTGTCGTTTGACCCGTCTTTGCTGGCGAGCGGTAACTACAAGGCGCTGTTCGTGATCTATGAAATGAACGAGTTCGGATCGTATAACGACCTTGACGCGGTGTGCCCGGCGTTCTACTTTACGTTCGAGGATGGTAGAAATATCCATTGGGATCTGAACCACTGGGGACACGTATGTTTCCCCGATCTGCGAGCAGTCAGCAGGGAACTCGTCGAGGAGGCGCGTTTCCCGAAAGAGCAGGACGCCGAAAAAGGTGTTTGACGTGCTTTTGGAGCAGCAAGCGTTTTCTGGCTTCGACTGCGCGATTGGTGCGGACGGGATCGGCGCGACAGGATCGCCCATATCCCAAATCGCGTCCTGCAGAAGCTGCTCGGGGACAAACGGGACGAAAAGCTCAAGAGAACTCTGAAGAAGTGAACGGTACGTCGCCGGAAAGGAATCGTATGGATCCGAAACAAGTCGAAGCGCTGCTGCGTGAACTGGAATTAGAGGAAACTAAAATTGGAGGAAAAAAACGAATGAAAACGGAGAAAGGGCTCGTCAGCATCATCATCCCGTGCTACAACGCGGAGAAATTCCTTGCGAAGTGCTTGACGTCCTGCGTGCGGCAGACCTACCTACCCGCAGATCGAAATTTTTCTGGTGGACGACGGAAGCACGGACGGAAGTCTCGCGATCGCCAAGGAGGTCCTTGGAAATTCGTCGTGCCGGTATACGATTCACGAGAGCGCGGAGAACGCGGGGGTGTCCGCGTCGCGAAACGTCGGGATGGCGGAATGCGCCGGGGAGTACTTCACGTTCGTCGATTCGGACGACGTCCTCGCGCCGGACGCGGTCGAAACCATGCTTCGCATACTGGAAACGGAAAAGGCGGATGCGGTTGCCGTCGATCATGTCGTATTTAGCGGAAGTTCCTGGAATTTATCTTCCGGCGGTGAGAAAATCGACAGGATTGATTTATCGAAACGGATTTATGTTTGGGGGTATTCTGTATAAGCGAGCCGTTGTAACCGAACGGTTCGACCCGCATCTCTTCTATGGGGAAGACGTCTATTTCAATGTGTGTGTGTCAGCCGATTTTGTCCGACGATTCCGTTTGTTCGAAAGAAATTGTATGAATATAGGCAGGAAAATGCAGGAAACTCGCTATCCGCGAGAGTGTCGATCAGCGGAAAAGCGATCAATGGTTTGATTTCCTTGTCGGAAAAAATCTGTACACGTCTCACCACCGCTGACTCGATTTGTGTGTCGGGGGGGGGTACTGAACGCATATATTTGACCAATTTGATTCGGGCTTTTCGCCGTTCGAGAAATGCGTCGCTCGGTGAGATTTGCGCTTTTGAGAAGCGAACCGGGCGGAAGCTTTCGGACTTCGTCATGGCGGGAAGGGGGACAATTATACAGTCAATTAGTAAGAATTGTACATTCCTAATGGGGTGGCGATTACACTTATAACGTTTTGCCACAATGCGATATGCGATATATATACATCGGTCAAATATCGCATCTGGATGGGTCGTGATTTCCCAGCTTGGACAATGTGGGGTGGATATTTTTCTGCTTCTTTCGGGATTCGGTTTGTATTTCTTATATTCAAAATCCCCGCGATATTTGCCCTTCTTGAAAAGAAGATTTTTGAGAATCATTCCGAAGTATTTGATGTTAGTGATACCGCATGGATTTCTTCTCTGCATTATGGGAATTCACGCAAAGTGTGACCTAAACGCGATTATATTTGATGCAAAGAACATTTGTTATATACTATTTAGTTCGATTTGTTGTCCAAAAATACGAACACAAAATCAACATAGAAAGGACTGACCCGAAATGAAAGGCAAAACACTACTTTCCTTCCTCGCCGGATTCGCGCTTGCGGCTGGGGCAGCGTTTGTCCTGTGGCGAAAGGATCGCAAAAAGGTGCCTCCTTCTGACGTCGAACCCAATCCGACCGAATACAAGCCTGCCGAATCCGATGTCGCGTCCAGTCCGGGTAAAACGACCAAATCCGAACCGACTGCGTCCGATGTCGAATCTAATTCGGCGGAAGGCAATTCGGGAGATGCTAAACCGACTGAATTTGAGTCGACAGAATCCAAACCTGCCGAGCCCACGCCTCCCGCATCAAGTTCTTTTTCTCCAAATCCTCCCGAAACCAAACTCGGCAGACCGCTTGTAGGCGCACAGAACCCGTTTGCCACGTCGGAGAACCCGTTCGGCGAACCCGACCCGATCATTGAAATCGACCCGGCACGGAGCGTGGAATTGCCCATACGCCCGGACGGATTTACCTATCGCGACCTTTTCATC
>CANQKY010000059.1 GCA_947624575.1 uncultured Clostridia bacterium | reverse complement strand
ACCTCCTGCACCGTGACGGCAGTACCCGCTTTCAGCACCGCCATCTCCTGCTCGAGCGCGTGCGCCTGCCCGTCGGCGGTCAGATCACTCCGCTTCTTCTGGGGCGATGCGGTGCCGATGCCGGAGCGCACCTTCACATTGGTGGTAAGGGTATAGACCCTGCCTGCGGTGAATGCCGGACGGTAGCCGTCGTCATAGGTGCCGATCGCATTGGGAATCCCCGAAATACTGCACACATCAAGATAGCTGTCGGGCGCGGTGGTCTTTCGCACCTCGTAGTGGCAATGAGAACCGGTCGAGTTTCCGGTACTGCCCTCGATCCCGATCTCCTGCCCGATCACCACGCGATCTCCGACCTTGCAGAGCGTTTTGCTCATATGACCGTAGTAGTACCGATAGCCGGTGCCGTCCGCCTTGATCCTGACATAGGTGCCAAACCCGTTCGGGTCGTTGTTTCCGGCGATCTCGACCGTGCCGGCAACGGTGGCATGGATCGTCTTGCTGTCCACCCCCACCAGATCAAGCCCGTTGTGCGTGCCCGCCCGATAGAGTTGGCTGATTCTGAATTTTCCGTTATACGGACTGTTCATACAAATCCCTCCGGCTCATTCTATGCGCCTTGCCGGAGGAGTGTGCCGGTCGGTCGGAGAGCTGCCGATAGGTGGACGCAATGACCGCCGCCGAGAGCAGGGCGGTGAGCAGGTCTGCCGCCGGCATGGAATACAGCACGCCGTCCAGCCCGAAAAAGACCGGCAGCAGCAGGGCAAGCCCCACGCCGAACAAGACCTCCCGCACCATCGACAGCGCCGTGGACGCCGCCGCCTTTCCCATCGCCTGCAAAAAGATAAACGCCGCTTTGTTGAGGCAGGCAAACAGGATCATGCACAGATAGATACGAAATGCTCTGACCGCGAACTCGGTGTAATAAACGCTTTCATTTGCCGAGCCGAAAATCGCAATCAGCCGGTGCGGCAGCAGCTCGACGACGAGCAGTGCCGCCAGACCGACTGCTCCCTCGCAGACCAGCAGCAGGGTGAGCAGCCGCTTGACCCGATCCCGTCTGCCGGCGCCCATATTATAGCCGACCACCGGAATACAGCCTGCCGCCATGCCGACCACCACCGAAATGACGATCTGAAACACCTTCATCACAATCCCGACCACCGCCATCGGAATCTGCGCGTATGCCGCCTGCCCGAATACCGCGTCCCGTGCGCCGTACTTGCGGATCATATTATTGATCGCCGCCATTGCCGCGACCAGCGAAATCTGCGACAGAAAGCTGCAAAGTCCCAGCGAGAGGGTGCGCCCTGCGATTCGCCGGCTCAGGTAAAAATCCCGCTTTGTGAGCTTCACCGTTTTGGTGCGGCAGAGATACCACCATGCCAGCAGTGCCGTGGCTGCCTGTCCGATCACCGTCGCGGCGGCGGCTCCCGTCATGCCCCACCGAAAGCCGAAGATAAAAAGCGGGTCCAGAACAATATTGAGCGCCGCCCCCAGCAGCGTGGACGCCATGGCAAACCTCGGGCTGCCGTCGGCGCGGATCACGGGGTTCATCGCCTGCCCGAACATATATAGGGGTATGCCGAGGGAGATGCAGAAGAAATACTCCTTTGACAGCGCGAAGGTCTCCCCGTTGACCGTTCCGCCGAACAGGGTGAGGATCGGGTCGGCAAACAGAAGATAGACGCCGCAGAGCAGGATACCGGCGATCAGGGTCATGACGATCGCGTTCCCGATGCTTTTGCCGGCGTCCTCCGCCCTGCCCCGTCCGAGACTCAGGCTGACAAAGGCGCAGCAGCCGTCGCCAATCATGACGGCGACAGCCAGCGCGATGACCGTCAACGGGAACACCACGGTGTTTGCCGCGTTTCCGAACGAGCCGAGATAGCTCGCGTTGGCGATAAAAATCTGATCGACAATATTATACAGTGCGCCGACCAGCAGCGAGATGATACAGGGAAGGGCGTATTTTTGCATCAGCTTCCCGATTTTTTCGGTTGCCAAAAAAGATTGATCGAACGATTCCATTTGATAAGCCTCCTATTTTGAGCAAAAAAGAAATGCGCAAGTCCAAACTGGACTTACGCATTTTTGCTGCTCGTTGAGACTATTATACCCGATTCCCCCGAAAAAAGCAAGGATTTTTTCACACGCTCAGGCAGACACATCTGTGTCTGCCTCAGTTTGTCGAAAAAGCAATCCGTAACGGAAAATTTATAATCCGTCACGGAGGCGGACATGTGCCGCCGCAGTGACACCCCTAGAGAAAACCGGCGCAGGCGGTGTCAGAATTGGCGCAAGCCAAGCCGGTTTTCGACGAAAAGGGGGAATCGGGGGAAAAACACAGAGTTAGACGAGCTTTAGCGAGTGAAGCGATTGTGTTTGTCCCTCGAAGCGTGGCGATTTGATCGCCACGCTCAGGCAGACACGAGTGTGTCCGCCTTTTTGATGAGATCGCTCCGCTTACTTCAGCTCGATCTTGGCGCCTGCTTCCTCCAGCTTCGCCTTCATCTCCTCGGCGTCCGCCTTGGGAACAGCTTCCTTCAGGGTCTTCGGCGCGTTGTCCACCAGCTCCTTGGACTCCTTCAGACCAAGACCGGTCACTTCCTTGACCAGCTTGATGACTGCCATCTTGCTTGCGCCGACCTCTGCCAGCACAACGTCGAACTCGGTCTTTTCCTCCTCGGCAGCAGCACCGCCGGCAGCAGGAGCCGCAACCGCAACCGCAGCCGCGGATACGCCGAACTCTTCCTCCAGAGCCTTGACCAGCTCATTCAGCTCCAGCACGGTCAGTGCCTTCACATCTTCGATCATTTTCAAAACTTTCTCAGAAGCCATGATAAGATTCCTCCTTATGAATGATATTTTTTACTCTGCGGCGGGAGTCCCCTCAGCGGGAGCCTCTGCCTCGGCTGCGGGGGCAGCCGTTTCCTCTGCGGGAGCTTCTTCTGCGGGCGCTGCCGCTTCCTCTACGGGAGCGTCTTCTGCGGCGCCGCCCTTTTCTGCGATCTGATCCAGAACAATCGCAAGGTTTGCAAGCGGTGCGTTCAAGCTGCTGAGCATCTTGGCGATCAGCTCTTCCTTCGCCGGAATGGAGGCGATCTCCTTGACGGTCGCCACATCTACAACCTTACCGTCCATGAAGCCCGCTTTCACCCGAAACGCATCGCCCGGCACGATCGAGCTGTACTTCTCGATGATCTTCGCGGCAATGATCGGATCCTCCTTGCTGACAGCCAGCGCGGTGGAGCCTTGCAGCACATCTTCCAGCTCACCGAAGCCTGCCTCGCGCACGGCGAAGCGGAGCAGCGTGTTCTTGACGACAGCGTAATCCACGCCCGCTTCGCGCAGCTCCTTACGGAGCTTCGTGTCGTCCGCCACATTGATCCCGATATAATCCACCAGCACGCCGGCGGCGGAATTTTGCAGCTTATCGACCAGACCCGCTACCATACTTTTCTTTTCTTCCAGAACTCTTGCATTCGGCATTCTCTTTCACCTCCGTTTGCATTTTTCCATATTTCAGCGAAACAAAACGCCCTTCCTCCCGACCGGAAAGAAGGGCGCTGCATACCATCTCCGCCTTGGCGGTTTGACACAGCTTCCGTTCTTCTCGGCAGGCAGTCGGTACCGACTGTTACGCAGAAAATGCACCTGCTGTCTTGGAAAAACAGCTTTCATGATCTGTATTCTACCACAGACCGTTTTACTTGTCAAGTATTTCCTTTATACGCCGTACTTCGCGGTGGAAACGCGGATACCGGGTCCCATGGTGCTCGAAACCACGCAGGAACGGATATACTGTCCCTTTGCCGCAGCCGGCTTTGCCTTGACCACAGCCTCCAGCAGGGTGTCGAGGTTCTCGGTCAGCTTTTCCTTCCCGAACGACGCCTTGCCGATCGGGCAGTGAATGATGTTCGACTTATCAAGACGATACTCGATCTTACCTGCCTTTGCCTCCTGCACCGCACGCGCCACATCGGGGGTGACGGTACCCGCCTTGGGGTTTGGCATCAGTCCGCGCGGACCCAAAATCTTACCGAGACGACCGACCACGCCCATCATATCGGGAGTGGCGATCACCACATCGAAATCCAGCCAGCCGCCCTGAATCTTCTGCATCAGCTCGTCTGCGCCGACATAATCGGCGCCGGCGTCCTCGGCGACCTTTACATTCTCGCCCTTGGCAAAGACCACGGCGCGCACATTTTTACCGGTCCCGTTGGGCAGCACCACCGCGCCGCGCACCTGCTGATCCGCATGACGGCTGTCCACGCCCAGACGAATATGCACCTCCACCGTTTCGTCAAACTTCGCCTTCGCGGTGGAAACTGCCAGCTCCAGCGCCTCGGTCGGATCGTACTGAATATTGCGATCCACCGTCTTTGCGCTGTCTGTATATTTCTTTCCGTGTTTCATCGTTTTATCCTCTCTTTCCGTGGTAAATAGCGGAATTTTCCTCCCACAGTCGGGACCGCTTAGTCTACGACCTCGACGCCCATCGAACGCGCGGTACCGGCGATCATGCTGATCGCAGTGTCGATATTCGCCGCGTTGAGATCCGGCATCTTCTGCTCAGCGATCTGCTTGAGCTGCTCTCTGGTGATCTTTGCCACCTTGGTCTTGTTGGGCACGCCCGAGCCGCTCTCGATCTTGCACGCCTTTTTGATCAGGACTGCCGCAGGCGGCGTTTTGGTGACAAAGGTAAACGAACGGTCGGCATATACGGTGATTACGACCGGAATGATAAGCCCTGCGTCATTCTTGGTACGCTCGTTAAATTCCTTGGTGAACGCCATGATGTTGACGCCGTGCTGACCGAGTGCCGGTCCGACAGGCGGCGCCGGCGATGCCTTCCCCGCCGGAATCTGGAGCTTGATAAAGCCTACTACTTTCTGCGCCATAAGTTGCACCTCCAAAAAATTGTGGTAACTGCCGGAGCGTGTTGAGTTTCCGCTCCTCCCACACCGTACGCTAAGGCGCACGGACAATATCCGGCAAAGCCGGTGATTGCTAAAATTCCTCCGCTTTGCGGATCTGATCCAGCCGGACCTCCACCGGAGTTTCCCTGCCGAACATCGAAACGACGATCTGCGCCGTCCCCGCTTCCTCGTCCAGCTCGCTCACCGAGCCGGTGAAGCTCTCCATCGGGCCCGAAATGATCTCCACCTCGTCCCCGACCGAGAAAGCCGCGCTCTTTTGTGTACCGATCATGCCCAGCTTCTCCACCTCCTCCTCGGTCAGAGGAATCGGCTTGGAGGAGGGTCCCACAAATCCGGTCACGCCGCGGATATTCCGCACCACATACCAGGAATCGTCGGTCAGGATCATCTTGACCAGAACATAGCTCGGAAAGAGCTTGCGCTCTACCTCCTTCGGCTGACCGTTTTTGTCCGCTTCGGTCACCGTTTCGGTCGGCACCCGCACATCTTGAATCAGATCCTGCAGCTTGCGGTTCTCCACCACTTTTTCAATATTCTGCGATACCTTATTCTCATATCCCGAATAAGTGTGGATCACATACCATTTCGCGGTATTCGCCATGCTTTCCTACCCCTTTTGTCAGGCCGCGGTCCCAAAAATGAGCGAGACCAGTGCGCCAAGCCCCCAGTCCAGCAGCCAGATGAAAAGACCTACCACCAGCATGGTCACGATGACAACGATGGTGTTGTTCACAAGCTGACTTTTGGTCGGCCAGACCACCTTTTTCATCTCACTCCGCATATCCTTGACAGACTGCCAGCGCTTGGCGAAGAAGCCCTTCTTCTTTGTCTTGGCTGCGGTTTTATCCTTTGCCATTCGTCTCCCGCCTTTCGCCTACTTCGTTTCCCTGTGCAGAGTATGCTTTCTGCAGAAACGGCAGTATTTGTTCATTTCCAGTCTGTCCGGATCGTTCTTCTTGTTCTTCATGGTGTTGTAGTTGCGTTGCTTGCACTCGGTGCATGCCAGTGTGATCTTGACTCTCATCGTCGGCTCCTCCTGTACTCACAGTTCTTCTATTGCCTCCCTCGCCGGAGCTTCTCCCGCGGATAAAAACGCGCAAAAAAATAAGCCCTTTTCGAGGTATACACATTGTAGCATACCGTTCTGCCGATGTCAAGCAGTTTTTTCCGATCCGAGCCATAAACACTACATCTGGTGAAAAAAGCGGCGCCGTCCCGCAAGAATTGGGACGGCGCTCTCACTTTTTTGCTTAGTCTGCCTGAGGAGCCTGTACCGGACAAACCTCCGCACAGTTTCCGCAATCGATGCAGGTATCCGCATCGATCTCGTATTTGTCGCTGCCCTCGGAGATCGCGGACACCGGGCATTCCGCCGCGCAAGCACCGCAGCTGATGCACTCTTCACTGATCTTATACGCCATGGAAGCACCTCCTTTAGCTTTCCGTAAAACGGCGGCTGCCGTTTACTTTATTACCCCCATTGTATCACACATTTTCCAAAATGCAAGAGATTTCTTCGGAAAAATGACGGACAAGCTTGCATTTTTCCCCATGCCCGTATATAATAGGAAAAAATGACGAAAACGCCCGAAATCGGGCGGAAAAGAAAGGGAGCGGCAACGATGAAAGGCATCAAGAAGATCTTTGCGGAGTTTAAGGAGTTCATCTCGCGCGGCAACGTGCTGGATATGGCAGTCGGCGTTGTGATCGCCACCGCCTTTACCGGCGTGGTCAATTCGGTGGTCAAGGGGCTTGTGACCCCGATCGTCGGGCTGTTTATGCCCAACACCACCTTTGCCGATTGGGCGCCGGGCGGCTTTGCCATCGGGGAGGTGCTCAACTCGATCATCTCCTTCCTCATCACGGCGGCGGTCATCTTTGCAATCGTCAAGCTGGTCAACACCGCGCAGAATCTGGCAAAGCGGAAAGAGGAGGTGGTGGAGGAGGTCACCACCAAAACCTGCCCCTACTGCTTAAGCGAGATCCCGATCGCGGCGACCCGCTGCGCGCACTGCACCTCGGTGCTGGAGGAAGCCCCCGCAGAAGAAGCGGCAGAGTGATTCCATAAAAAATGCCGTCCGTTTGGACGGCATTTTTGATTCGCCACAACCCTCGTCTGCGACACAAAAGGAAATCGCGGGTGTTGAATCCCACCACCATGCTGACGCATGGTCCCCCTCCTCTTGCGGTGCCCAATTTTGCTTTTGCTCACGGTAACGCTCGCGCAAAATTGACCGCGGTGCCATTCCCGCCTCGCTTCCTCGCCCACAGGGCGCGCTTCGGCGGCAAAGCCCTTTAACAAGGGAGGTTTTGACAAAGACGACAGCATAGCGGTTTGGAATGGGATAAGCGCAAACTAGCACATCTTACGTCAGCTTGCATTTGTTAAAATTTTTATCAAAACCAATTTGGTCGCCAGTGCCTCCCTTGTCAAAGGGAGGGGGACCGCGCTTTGCGCGGTGGTGGGATTTGAGCAGCACTTATTTTTGGTATCGCAAAGTGTGTGAAAAACAGTTTTGCCGGCGGAAATCCGCCGGCATTTTTTATTCGTCAATCTCTTTGCCCTCGGTGGGAATAGTGCCATCGGTCTTGCGGTCCCCGAACAAAAGCTGTATTCCCGCGAGGATCACCGCCGCGCCGAGAACCGGTCCCCAAATGATACTGCTGATCGAGAACCCGAACAGGTTGCGCAGCAGCAGCAAAATACCCGCCGCGACCAGCAGAATATCCCAAAGCCCCAGCTTTTTATGATCCGCCGCACCCGAAAGACCGAGCAGGATCAAAAGCGCGGGCCAGCATTTCCAGATCACGGCAAAGCTCCAGTTCAAAAGCCAGCCGACAATCAACAGCACCCCCGCCAGAATCAATGCGCCGCCCCAGATATACTTCCCTTTCATGTCAAACGCTCCTTTTGTCTAAACCGCTTTCAGATACTCCTCTAAGCAAAGTCCCTTTGCGCTGATCGCCCGCGCGTGCTTGGCGCCGACATAACGGTAATGCCACGGCTCATAGGTATACCCCGTGATCTCCGCCTTATCCTTGGGATACCGGCAGATAAAGCCGTACTCCGCCGCATGAGCCGACAGCCACGCAAACTGCTCGGTGCCCTCATAGCTCTCCACAAAATCGGTGCTGTCTCCCCGCGCAAAGTCCACCGCCAGCCCCAGCGAATGCTCGCTGGTGCCGGGGTCCGCAATGCTCTCGGAGGTGAGCTCCCTTGCCCTTTCCTCGGAATACCCCTGCTTTTTTAACTGCTCCACATTCCGGTTGAAGACATCTTGCTGATACTCCACCGAGCGATAGGCGGAGCCGATCCGCAGGGTGACCCCCTCGTTCGCCGCCGCCGCGATCATGTTATTCAGATCGCCGGCGATCCGCCGATCCACCAGACAACTGCCTACCTTGGCGGTATGCACCGTATAACCCTCCGGCATCGTATGGGTCTTATTGACTAAAATCAGCCGCCAGTCCTCGTCCAAAGAAGCGGACGAAGGCTCCGGTTCGCTAGACTGAGCAACATAGGGAGCTTCACCGGCGCCGCCCGTGCTGACGGCGGGAGAGGTGTGGGTGACAAGCGCGTACAAAATGCAGAGGATCAACAATCCGCCCATCAGCGGATATGCCTTTTTACCCATACGACGCACCCCCTTTTGATTCTATCACATCGGCGGAAGAACTGCTTTACATTTTTCACGCCAAAACCGCACGATTTTCTGTCAATCGCCCGATAAAATCCACTATCAGCATACCACAATTTGTGAAAAAGCGCAAGCCTGTCTTAACCCCCGTAAGCGCGGGAAAGGTAGGAAAGTCCCTCCTGCGACAGCCGGAAAAGCCGTCCGCCACGCTCCCAATCGCCCTCGGCGCGCACCGCCTGCACCGCGCCCTCGATTTCTGCCAGAGCCGCCGCATCGGGCAGGTAAAGGGTATAATCGTAGGCGGAGAGGTTCGTGTCCACCGCGCATCGGGTCAGCAGGGAGAAAAAATCCTCCGCGCGGTCGGACGCCGCCAGCCGGAGCATGGTATGGAGAAAGGAGCGAACCACTCCCTCGCTGAGCGTTTGGAATTTTTCCGCCGTCAGCGCATGGAACAGCTCACGCAGCCGCCGCCCGTCGAGCGTCTGCTCTCCGGCGGGAAGGGAGGCGGCGTCTGCCTCACTTTCTCCCAGCGTATAGGGGATTCCGCCCGCCTCGGCGGTGAGCAGGGTGACCCCCTTGGCGTCAAGCTGCAAATAGCGATCGACCGGAACCGAAAGCTGCCGCACCCCGCGCAGCACCGCCGTGCGCCCGCCGTACCGGTACAAAGCCGCCAGCGTGTCCGTTCTTCCTCCGGCGGTCGCTTCCGTCTCGGCGGGAAGCGGCGTGAACAAAAGCGTCTGCTGCTCCGGTATGAGCCGGAGCAGCAAAAGCGCCGACAAGCCGCCCGCCGAATCGGTCGCCATCACCAAAACGGTGAGCGGCTCACCGCTCACCGTCATCGGCACGCTTTGCGTCTGAGCCGAAGCGGGGTCGTACCGATCCGCCAAAGACAAAAGCCCCAGCGAGATGCCGAGGCAGACCACCGCGGTCAGCGCAAACGCCGTCCAAAACCCCGCCTGTCTGCTCACGCCCTTTCCCCCTCACCTGACGGTATGTACGGACAGGTTTTCCTGTCCGCCCCGCTTATTCGGGCGTGCGATCCCGAAACAGCAGCGAAATGCACCAGATCGCCGCCAGACCGACCAGCACATAGATGATCCGCGCCAGTCCGCCGTCCTGTCCTCCGCCGATCCATGCCACCAGATCAAACTGAAACAGACCGATACAGCCCCAGTTCAGTCCGCCGATGATGGCAAGGATCAAAGCAATGCGATCCATTATTTTCATATCGTTCACCCTCCTTGGCTTTTATCGCTAGTATGCACCGGAAAAAGGGCGGTTATACAAAAATTGCCGAACCGATCATTTGACCGGTTCGGCAATTTTCCGTTTTACTCCTGTAAGGCGCGCTTGAGCCAGATGGAAGCGATGTCCAGTGCCTGATACAGCCCGTGCTTCTCGCTTTTCTTGATGACCCGCTCGGTGATCGGCAGCGTTTCATCGGTCGAAAGCATCTGGATCATCACCCGATCCGCGAGCTTGAGATCGTCCTTTTCCTTGACCGAAAGCACCTGCATCATCACCACATAGGGATCGCTCATATCGCCGTAATATATCATCTTTCCTTTTCGCACCAGCGGCTTGCCGCGGTAGGAGAAGAATTTTTCCGCCATTTGTAACACCTCATTCCATATTGAAGCCATTATATCATGAACGCCGCCGAAAGTAAAGAAATTTTTCCCACCGGTCGGATCGACCGCCGGAAAGCATTGACCACCGTGTTATAATGGATATGACCGCAAAAACCGAACAGAAAGGACAAAAACCATGGAAAACGGAAAAAACACCCTGCGCGATCTTCTGGCATTCGACCGAACCTGTCTGGCAAACGAACGAACCTTCCTCGCCTATATCCGAACGGCGGTCGGGCTGATTGCCTCCGGCTTCGCGCTTTTGAAGCTGTTTGATGTGGCATGGGCGCACACGGCAGGGGTTATTTTGATGATATTGGCGCCGGTCGTGCTGGTTTGCGGGATCGTCCGTTATATCCGCGTCAGAGACCGTCTGAACCGGTATACCATCGGACAGACACCGGTTTCCGTCTGTCGAAAAAGCAATTAGTAACAGAAATGTTTTTAATCCGTCACGGAGGCGGGCATGTACCGCCGCAGCCGATATCGGGAACCGCAAGAGGAAAAAGCGGTTTTGAATCCCACCACCGCGCTTTAAGCGCGGTCCCCCTCCCTTTGACAAGGGAGGTTTTGACAAAGACGACAGCTTTCGTGTAAACCCAGTTTGTCCCTCGAAGCGTAGCGAAAAACCGGCGTCCGAGTGGGACGCCGGTTTGTGACTGCGCCTGTAAGCCGAGTTCTGTCGTGTGTGACAATCTATCTCGACGCCGCGTCGCCGCGGCGCTCCAGCCATCTTTCGGAGGCCGCCGAGTCAGGCGAATCCACCTCCTGTCGATGTTGCATCGGGCAGGGTTTACATGGCCGCGCGGTCTCCCGCGCGCCGGTGAGCTCTTACCTCGCCTTTCCACCCTTGCTTTGCCAAAGCAAAGCGGTATCTCTCTGTTGCACTTTCCCTGAAGTCGCCTTCGGCTGCCGTTAGCAGCTGCCCTGACTCTGTGATGCTCGGACTTTCCTCATGGGGCTAACCCCACGCTGCCACACAGCGCACTCACAACGATATCCTACCCCTTTTTGCCCGAATTGTCAAGCGGGCAGGATACAGCTCACCGCCGTCAAAACGGCAAGTCCCGGCAGACCCAGCACACCGGCGACCGCGCCGTTTAGAAGATTCCAGTGGGGCAGAAAGGAAACGCCGAATGCGTGTCCGCCCACATGGAGCAGGGTGAGTGCCGCAAATCCCAGCAGGCTGTGGAACAAAAGCCGCCGGATCGGGTGCTCCCCTCGCCAGCAGGCGGCAAGATAACATACCGTACTGAGCGCCAGCGCGCTCCAAAGCAGAGCTTCCCCCATTTTTCTCCCTCCGTTCCCCACATTCTATGCGGGAACTCGGACGAGTATGCCAAGGGGCGTTATTCCGAATAGGTGCCGACGGTGATCGCTTCCACGATGACCGGTGTGAGGGGCATATCGTTCTCATCTGTCTCGACGGCGGCGATCGCGTCCACAACCTCCATGCCCTCATAGACCTGCCCGAAAACGGTATAGCTGTCGTCCAGCCAGGGGGTGCCGCCGTTTTTGAGATAGCGTTCTTTGACGCTGTCGGTCATCGAAACGCCGGTCTGCGCTTCCATCTGCTGGAGGTAGACCTCGCTCATATTTTTTGCGCCCGCCTGCACGATATAAAACTGACTGCCGAGGCTGTTGGGCTGGTTCGACATCGCCATGCAGAGCGCGCCGCGGTAATGCCGCAGGTCCTTCGAGATCTCGGTGCCAAAGCCCTCTCCCCAGATCGATTCGCCGCCGGTGCCGTTCCCCTCGGGGTCGCCGCTCTGGATCATGAAATCGCGGATCACCCGATGAAAGGTCAGCCCGTCATAGTACCCCTCTTTAGCGTGGGTGATAAAGTTTTCCACCGCTTTGGGCGCTGCCTCGGGGAAGAAGCGGAGCTTGATGTCCCCGTAGCCCGCGACCGAAATGGTCGCCACCTGATCGCCCGCCTGCGGCATGGCAAGCTGGTCGATCGTTTCCTTTTTCCCGCAGCCGGACAGCCCACAAAGGAGCATGACCATGCAGAGTGCCGCCGCGATCTTACGTGTTTTCATTTACGCCACCTCCTCAACTGTGATACCGAGGATCACCACATCTTCTTTCGGGCGATCGCCCGCATCGACCGGCACGCCGGCGATCTCATCTACCGTGTCCATGCCGTCGATCACCTGCCCGAATACGGTGTGCCGGTGATCCAGCCAGGGGGTGCCGCCCTCCTCCCGATAGGCGGCAACCGCCTCGTCCGGAAAGCCTGCCGCCGGAAGCTGAGAAAGCATACGGTCGTCCGGCGTATCCGCCTGCACGATGAAAAACTGACTGCCGTTGGTGCCGGGACCGGCGTTTGCCATGCAGAGCGCGCCCCGCAGACAAAACGCTTCAAGCGAAAACTCATCGGCAAAGGGCCTGCCCCAGATCGATTCGCCGCCCCGTCCGGTGCCGGTGGGATCGCCGCCCTGGATCATAAACCCGTCGATCACCCGATGAAAGATGATCCCGTCATAATACCCTGCCTTGGCGTGGGTGACAAAGTTCTCCACCGTTTTGGGCGCGACCTCTGGAAAGAACAGAACCCGTATCTCGCCATGGTTGGTGCGAATGGTCGCCACCGTGTCGCCGCTTTGCGGCTGCTTGTGATTGTAAAGCATAGCGGTACTCCTTTTTGTTTTGAATGGTATTATGATACCATAATTTCATGCAAAGAACAAGGAAAAAGAATTTTTTCACAAAATCGAAAAAAACACTTGCATTTTTCGGACGAACCCTGTATAATAATGTCGTTGTCCGTCAGGACGGCAAAATAAACCGTTCCCGCAGTAGTGGGGGCGGCTTTTATTTTTTGGTGCGGGTTTGAATCCCTCCACCGCGCGGGGCGCGGTCCCCCTCCCTTTGACAAGGGAGGCACTGGCGACCAAATAAGTTTTACCGGAAATATTGAAAAAGGAAGGCTGACGAAAGCCTTCCTTTACCTTATTTTAAACCAAAAAGCCAAATGCTGTTGTCAAGACCTCCCTTGTCAAAGGGAGGGGGACCATGCGGCAGCATGGTGGTGGGATTCACAGTCTACCATGCAAAATAATCTCGACAGCAAAGCCTTTTCACAGGGGGTCTTGACAAAGGCGGCGCTTTCAGTGGTGGGCGGATTTTCTTTTCTTTTTATGGCGCAGTCTGCGGGGCGAAAGGCGGCGAAACAGCACCCACATCACGCCGATCTGCATCAGATCGACCACCGCCGATATGAGAAAGCTCCCTTTCATTCTGACCCGCACGGCGGAGTAACCGGCACTTGTCACCCAGAGATAGGCGGAGGTCACCATATCAAACAGGCAGAACGCCGCGCAGGGCAGGGTGAGCCAGCGGCGGTCAAGCCAGATCAGCAGAATATGGACTAGAAAGAAAAGAAGCAGCGTCCAGGTGACGCCGATCACGGCGACCTCGCCCGCCTGCGCGTTGCTCATCAGGCAATGAACGGCAGGGTGAATGAGGATCCGCATATCCCAGACAGAATCGGTGACCAGCCGCTCGACAAGGGTCAGGATCGCGATCAGACAAAGCACCGTTGCCAGCAGCTTAAACCATTTGGTTCTCATTCTTTTTCCCATGACAGGCTCTCCTTTTTCGGACAGATATGCTCTGCCCAGTATAGCCCATAATCCGCCTTGTGTCAATGGGAGACAAAATTTCCGCCGAAAGTTCTGTAATCTGTCACAAAGACAGGCGTGTCAAGAGGAAAATTCTCATTTGCGGTTTTGAATCCCTCCACCGCGCTTTAGCGCGGTCCCC
>CANQKY010000058.1 GCA_947624575.1 uncultured Clostridia bacterium | reverse complement strand
TTCACATCGATCGGCTCATGACCGACCGCCTGCACCGCATCGGTGTGAAAGACCACCCCTGCCTCCTTGCAGATCGCGCCGATCTCACCGATCGGCTGAATGGTGCCGATCTCGTTGTTGGCGTACATCACCGTGACCAGACCGGTGCGGTCGGTGATCGCGTCCTTCACCTGCTCTACCGTGACATAGCCCTCGCTGTTGACCGGCAGATAGATGACCGAGAAGCCCTCTTTTTCCAGCGACTGGCAGGTGTGCAGCACCGCATGATGCTCGATTGCGGTGGTGATGATATGATCCTTCCCCTTGCTTTTCATGGCGTGCGCGTAGCCTTTGATCGCCCAGTTATCCGATTCGGTACCGCAGGAGGTAAAGTAGATCTCCTGCGGCGCGGCGTTCAGAAGTCGGGCAAGCTGCACACGTGCGTTTTCGATGGCGTGCTTTGTCTCCCGTCCGATCGCATAGGTGGCGGACGGATTCCCATACTGCTCCTGCAAATAGGGGAGCATGGCGGCAAAGACGGAATCGGACACGCGGGTGGTTGCCGCATGATCGGCGTAAATCAGCTTTTGCATGACAGATTCCTCCTTCCGATGATGATTACAGGATTATTATATACCAATTCGGTAGAATTTGCAAGAGCTATTTCCACTTTTTTGCTTCGGCAATGGCAAGCGCGTCGCACCGTTCGTTTTCGGGGTGTCCGGCATGACCCTTTACCCAGTGAAAGGTGACCTGATGCACCGACAATAGCCCTAATAGTGTTTCCCAAAGATCGGGATTTAGTGCCGGCTCCTTTCGGTTTCGCAGCCAGCCGTTTTTCTGCCAGCGCACCGCCCAGCCCTGTGTGACCGCGTCCACAATGTACTTCGAGTCGGTGGTAAGTGAGACGCGGCAGGGGCATTTGAGCGCGCGCAGCCCTGCGATCACGGCGGACAGCTCCATGCGGTTGTTGGTGGTGGACGCTTCGCCGCCCGATAATTCCTTTCGGTGCGCGCCCATTTTGAGGATCGCGCCCCAGCCGCCGGGACCCGGATTGCCGCTGCAGGCTCCGTCGGTAAAAAGCTCCACTTCGGGCATCGCCATCGTCTCACCTCGTTTCAGCTTGTGATCTTATTCGGTGCGGAGGGCTTCGACCGGATCCTTTTTGGCGGCGATCCGAGAGGGGATCAGTCCGGCGATCAGGGTCAACAGCATACTGATGACGACCAGTATGATACCGCCCACCGGCGGCAGAGCCGCCACTGCCGAAATATCGGCAAGCGCATGAATTAAGGCGTTGATCGGGAAGCAGAGCAGCACCGTGACCAGAATACCCAGCAGTCCCGCTACGAGACCGACCAGCAGCGTCTCGGCGTTAAAGACGCGGGAGATATCCCGCTTGGACGCGCCGATGCTGCGGAGGATACCGATCTCCTTGGTGCGTTCGAGCACCGAGATATAGGTGATGATCCCGATCATGATGGAGGACACGATCAGCGAGATCGCCACAAAGGCGATCAGCACATAGCTGATGGTGTCGATGATCCGGCTGACCGAGGACATCATGATACCGATGTAATCGGTATAGTTTAACTCGGCGTCCTCGTCCCCAAGACGGCTGTTGTAGCCGTCGATCCCGCTTGCAATGCTCTCCTTCGCGTCAAAGTCGGAGGGATAGAGATAAATCGCGGCGGGATCGTCCAGATCGACCGCGTCCAGCTTTTGGAGGTTTTCGGCATAGGTTGCCGAGGAGAGCTTCACCATGCTCTGCAAAAGAGCCTGCCGCTCTGTTTCGCTCAGCGATGCAAGGTAAGCCTGCTCCTGCGGGGAGAGGGTGGAGATGTCCGGCTCTTCTATATCCTCACCGGTCTGAAACGGCATACCGGTGAAAATATCGGTGTCGGGATTGTCCTTTTGCTCCTGCACGATCTCGCTGTTGTTGACCGCACGGATATAGTATTCGGTCAATGCCGGCGTGTAGCCGATCCCGTCTCCGGTGGCGGTCGTCACCGAGTCGGCATTCGGGCGGATCACGCCCACGATCTTCAGCTCGGGCGCGTCTGCGATCTTCTGCGCCATATAGATGCTGTCCTCGCTTTTGTCCACCCATATGCCGTCCGATTTCTCGTAGTAATCGGGCGCGAAGATCAGCTTGTACCGCAGATTCAGAATATCGTCATAGGAGTAGCTTTCGGGGCTTTTGGAGACTTCGCCGCCGTTTGGATAGTTTTCGATGACATTGGCGATCTCCGAAGCGTCCTTCAATCCGAGGGAATAGAGGGTGACGTCGCTGATCTCGTTGTTTTCGTTGAGGATCAGCACCGCCTCCTGATAGCCGGAGGGCCACCTGCCCGCTACCACATCATATTGCGAAGCAAGCAGCTCCTCGTTGTCCAAAAGCTCCTTCCACATCTCCATGCCCTCGGACATCATATCGGGATTGCCGCCCAGTGCGGAGATCCCCTTGCTCATTGCGTCCACCACCGGACTGGGGGCGACCTCCACGATTCCGTTTGCCGTGTCGCTCTGGTAGAGGTGCGGCTCGATGTCATAGCTGTACCGGATCGCGTTGGTGTAGGGGGTGATGTCGTTGCCGTCCTTTTCCAGATACTCCTTGAACGCCGCCAGATCGTTGACATTGATCGAGGTGAGGGTGTTGTTGATCATCTCGGTCATGATGTCGGTAACATACACCGCGCCGTCCGGACGCTTTTCGCCGCCGGCGCCGTTGTCCATCATGGCGGTGAGCATACTGCCCATGTCCACGCTTTCCCGCTCCAGCATGATGGGATAGGAGGAAAGGGTGTCCTCCTCCACCTTGTCGATATAGTTCTGAAACCCGCTCGACAGCGAGAGGATCAGCGCGATCCCGATGATCCCGATGCTGCCGGCAAAGGAGGTGAGGAAGGTGCGGGTCTTTTTGGTCATCAGGTTGTTGAGGCTGAGCGAAAAAGCGGTGAAAAAGGACATGGAGGTGTACTTCTTTTTCTGCTTTGAATCCTCTTTGGCTGCCTGCTCGGAGTCTGTGCAGGGGTTGGAGTCATCGGTCACAACACCGTCTAACAGCCGAATGATGCGGGAGGAATACCGCTCGGCAAGATCGGGATTGTGGGTAACCATGATGACCAGCCGATCCTCGGCAATCTTTTTGAGTATTTCCATGATCTGTACGCTGGTCTCGCTGTCCAGCGCACCGGTCGGCTCGTCTGCCAAGAGGATCGAGGGCTCGTTTACCAAGGCTCTGGCGATCGCCACCCGCTGCATCTGTCCGCCCGACATCTGCGCGGGCTTTTTGTTGAGTTGATCGCCCAGACCCACCTGCTCCAATACCTCTTTTGCCCGTTTCCGCCGTTCCGCCTTGGAAACGCCGGACAGGGTGAGCGCCAGCTCAACGTTGGAAAGCACCGTCTGGTGCGGGATCAGATTGTAGTTTTGAAAGACGAATCCGATCGAGTGGTTCCGGTAGGTGTCCCAGTCGCGGTCGGAAAATTCACGGGTCGAGCGACCGTTTACCGACAGATCGCCCTCGGTGTACCGATCCAGACCTCCGATGATGTTGAGCAGGGTGGTCTTGCCGCAGCCCGAGGGACCCAGTATCGAAACAAATTCATGGTCGCGAAAGCGCAGGGAGATTCCTTTGAGCGCACGCACAGTCTGCTCGCCGGTGAGATAATTTTTGGTAATACCTTCTAATGTCAGCACATGGCAGCCTCCTTTGCGGAACAGTTAATATTAGCATACCAGCCGCATATGAATATTTCATGAATAAACGGGAGAAAAAGCAAAAACTCCCGTTATCAATATGCCCGTTTGAGCAAAAAATATCGCGCCTTTCCCACTGGGCTGATCTCTGCTGTCAAAAGATTGCCGCAGGGCAGCCGGATTTGCGGTATCCGGCTGCCCTGCGGCAAACATGAGGAGAGGTTCGAGCTTGACAGCCCAAAACGCTGTCAAGAGAAAACTGTCAGGGTTGGTATTCGCCAAGGGTCAGGGTGAGATCGGCGGTCCGCCCGTTTCGGTAGATGGTGAGGGTAACGGTGTCGCCGACCTCATGGCGGTCGAGTATGCTGCGCACCTCCGCCGAGGTGGAGACCTCCTCACCGTCCACGGCGGCAATGCAGTCGCCTGCCGTGATGCCAAGCTGCTGCGCTTGAGAGCCCGAAGCGACCGACGAGACATATACGCCGAGCCTGCTGACCCGATAGGACATGGCGGTCTGCGCGTCGGAGATGTCAAGGAAGGTCAGACCGGTATCGACCCGACCGGTGACATAGCCGTTTTCCAACAGCTCCTGTACCACTGTTTTGGCGGTGTTGGCGGGAATGGCAAAGCCCAGACCCTCAATACCGGAGCCGGAGGACTTTGCGTTGACCACGCCTACCAGCTCGCCCGCCGCGTTAAACAGTCCGCCGCCCGAATTGCCGGGGTTGATGGCGGTATCGGTCTGGAGAAGCTGCATATTTTCGCCCTCTACCGTGATGGTGCGGTCCAGAGCCGAGATGATGCCGCTTGTCACGGTGCCGCCCAGCTCACCCAGCGGATTGCCCACCGCCAGTACGCTTTCACCGACCACCAGCTTGTCGGAATCGCCGAACACCGCCGGATTCAGTCCGTTTGCCTCAATTTTTAAGATGGCAATGTCGGTTTTGGCATCGGTGCCGATCGGTGTGGCGGGATAACTGCTGCCGTCGATCAGCCGTACCGTGACGGTGGAGGCGCCCTCGATCACATGGTTATTGGTGACAATGTAGCCGTCGGCGGTGAGGATCACGCCGGAGCCGGCGCCGGTGGAGACGTACTGCCGCAAAAACACATTGGTGCTGACCGTCTCGGTGGTGATCTCCACCACGCTGTTTTGCACCGACGATACCACCGATGTGGCGGACATACCGGTATTACCTGCCGAGCCGTTTTCGTTTCCGGTATCGACTGATTGGAACATCACCTTGTTGCCGGTCGCGGTGTTGGACGGCAGCAGCAGGGCAAGGCGGGAGCCTGCAAAGCCGCACAGCAGTGAAATCACGATCACCGCCGCAATCAGGGGCGCACGGCTTTTCTTCTTTTTCTTTTGGGGAGGCTGCTGCCAGCCGGTCACGGGCTGTGCGTAGGGATTGGCGGTATAGCTTGCCCGATAGGGGTTTTCCGCTCTGCTGTATCCGGCGGTGTGATCCGCCTGCGGCGGCTCGGACGGAGCCGTAAAGGGTGTGGGAGCAGGATCATGATTCTGCTCATAGTTGTTTTGGAAGCCGTCGGTATTCATGTTGATTCACTCCTGTGTTCTGTGTTGTCCTTATTGTAGACAGAAATTGTGATGAATATTTTTACCGCTTACGAAATAACTGCAAACAAAATATGAAATTTTTGCGAAAATCTGCCGCGTTTATGCTATAATGGGGCAAAAGGAGTGTGTGCTATGGGGATATTAAAGGAAAAGGACGGACAGTTTTGGCTAAAAGGGGAGCCGTTTCGCATTTTGTCCGGTGCGATCCACTACTTTCGGGTGCCGCCCGAGTACTGGGAGGACAGGCTGAAAAAACTGCGAGCCTGCGGCTTCAACACGGTGGAAACCTATGTTTGCTGGAATCTGCATGAGCGCCAGGAAGGCAGGTTTGATTTTTCGGGTCGTCTTGATTTAAAGCGGTTTTTGCAAACGGCAAAGGAGCTCGGGCTGTATGTCATTCTCCGCCCGGGTCCCTTTATCTGTGCCGAGTGGGAGTTCGGCGGGCTTCCGGCGTGGCTGTTGCGGTATCGCGGCATGCACCTGCGGAGCAGTGATCCGGTTTTTCTCACCAAAACAAAGCGGTACCTGCGTCGGGTGCTGCGGGAGATCGATTCGTTTTTGTCGGCAAAGGGCGGTCCGGTGATCGCGCTTCAGGTCGAAAACGAGTACGGCAGCTACGGCGGCGACAAGGACTATCTGAACGCGCTCTACCGGTTTTATCTGGATAACGGGATCGATGAGTTTTTCTTCACCTCGGACGGCACCGATCCCCTCATGCTCCAAAGCGGCACATTGCCGCCCATACTGGCGGCGGTCAATTTCGGTTCCCGCTCCGATCTGGCATACCGCGCACAGCAGGCGTTCCAGCCGAACAGGCCCTTTTTCTGCGCCGAGTATTGGGGCGGCTGGTTTGACCACTGGTATGAAAAGCACCATACCCGTTCCGCCGCGTCGGTGATCGAGGACCTCGACCGCCTGCTTTCCTTCGGCGGGAGCTTCAATATCTTCCCGTTTCACGGCGGCACCAATTTCGGCTATACAAACGGCGCCAATCTGGACGGACCGACCCACGACGGGGCGTATATGCCGACCGTTACCAGCTATGATTACGGTGCGCCGCTGAGCGAATCGGGCGAGATGACCGATAAATATTACGGATTGCAGGCACTTTTGGCAAAGCACTTCGGTCCGCCGCCCGAGATCGAGGTCACACAGCCGACTTATCGGAATTACGGCGGCGTCTGGCTGACCGAGCAGTTCCCGCTGCTCACCCGTGCGGATCGCCTTGCCTCGCCGGTCATTTCGGCTGATCCGCCCACCATGGAGGAGCTGGGGCAGGATTTCGGCTTTCTGCTCTACCGGCACCGGCTGACAGGTCCGTTTGGTGAAAAGCAGCTTCGGCTGCCTCGCCTGCACGACCGCGCACAGATTTTTATAAACGGAAAACCGGTCGGCGTGCAGGAGCGCACCGGTCGCCGGAACGATACCGTCACCCTCTCACTGGGGGAGGGTGAAACTGCCGAGCTTGCCATTCTGGTGGAGAATATGGGTAGGGTCAATTACGGTCCGAAGCTCTGGGACGAAAAGGGATTGCTGGGCGGCGTGCTGCTCGGCGTCACCCGCCTTGCCGGCTTTGAAACCTACTCTCTGCCGCTTGAAACGCCGCCGCAAGACGGGTATGAAACACAGGTCGAACCGGAAAACTGCCCCGCGTTTTTGCTTGGACGGCTGACGGTGGAGGAACCGGCGGATACCTTTGTCCGGCTGGACGGCTTCCACCGCGGCATGGTCTATGTAAACGGCTTTGCACTGGGCAGGTATGACAATCCGGCGGGACCGCAGCGCACTCTCTATCTGCCCGCGCCGCTGCTTCATACCGGCGTGAATGAGATCACGGTGCTGGAACTGGAGGGCTTCGATACGCCCTGCATCACCCTGACCGATACGCCCGATCTGGGTGCGGCGGACGAATGAGCGGCTTTCCCGCACCGTCCCCTGCCGAAGCGGCGCACTTGAGTGGACTGGTTCTGGAATGGTTCGACCGGTCGCAGCGGGTGCTGCCGTGGAGAAGCGAGCCGACGCCCTATCGGGTGTGGGTGTCCGAGATCATGCTTCAGCAGACCAGGGTGGAGGCGGTAAAGCCTTACTTTGCCCGCTTTGTCAGCCGCCTGCCCGATGTGGCGGCACTGGCGGCGGTCGATGAGGATACCCTCCTTTCCCTCTGGGAGGGACTGGGGTATTACAATCGGGTGCGGAATATGCAGAAGGCGGCAAAAACGGTGATGGCGCAGTACGGCGGGCGTTTGCCCGATACTGCCGCGGAGCTTTCAAAGCTGTCGGGGATCGGCAGTTATACCGCCGCGGCGATCGCCTCGATCGCATTCGGGGAGGCAGTACCCGCCGTGGACGGCAATGTACTGCGGGTGCTTGCCCGCCTCTTTGGGATCGAGGAGGATATTCTCTCCCCGCGGAATAAAAAGGCGTTTACCGCGCTGGACGGCAGGCTGCTGCCGCCACAGCGGGCGGGCGACTTCAATCAGGCGATGATGGAGCTGGGGGCGCTTGTCTGCCTGCCAAACGGCACACCTCTTTGCGGGGAATGCCCTTTTCGAGAGGACTGTCGGGCGTATCAGGAGGGCAGCGCCGCCTATCTGCCGGTGCGTGCGGCAAAAAGAAAACGGCGGGTGGAGGAGCGTACCGTGCTGCTCATCACCACCCCCAGTGGCAGATTTCTGGTGCGCCGCCGTCCCAAAAAAGGGCTGCTTGCCGGTATGTGGGAGTTTATCGAGTATCAGGGCGCGCTCACGGCGGAGGAAGCTGCGGCGGCAGCGGAGGGCATGGGGCTTTCGGTCGAAGAAATCGAGCCGCTTCCCCACGCCACCCATCTGTTTACCCATATCGAGTGGCAGCTTTCGGGCTGGCTGATCCTCTGCAAAGAAGAGGTGCCGGTTTCGGGCGGCGTGTACCTGTCCATGAAGGAGCGGGAGGGCTATGCGATCCCGTCGGCATTTCGCACCTATCTCGCCGCGGCGGAAGAATTTTCCGAAAAAATGTGAAAAAACACTTGTATTTTTTGAAGTGTTATGGTATAGTATGGTAATGATAGCATTAAGGTAGAAAGGCTGGGTTGCAAAACTCGGTCTTTCGCATTTTAGGAGGAAAGAGTTTGGCAAAGAAAAAGGGCGGCATTGCGGACGCTGTTGCACAGCTGGCGTTGCCCATTGCCGAGGAATACGGCGTCACGCTCTGGGACGTGCGGTACGAAAAGGAGGGCGCCACTCGGTTTCTGCGGGTGATACTCGATAAACCGGAGGGCTATGTCGGGATCGACGACTGCGAGCGGGTCAGCCGTGCGCTGTCCGACCGGCTGGACGAGACTGACCCGATCCCCGATTCCTACTGTCTGGAGGTATCCTCCCCCGGGCTGGAGCGGGAGCTGCGGCGTCCCGGGCATTTTCAGGCGTATCTGGGGCGGCAGGTCACACTGCGGCTGATCCGCCCGCTGGACGGCAGACGGGATTTCGAAGGCGTTTTATCGGGCTATGACGGCGGTCGGGTGACGATCGATTGTGACGACGGCGAGCTGATTGCCGAGCAGGGTGAATATGCTTTTGTCAAAGCGAAGGACGAGACAGATATAGGAGGAAGTCAGTGATGAAAAACGAGAATCAGGAGTTCTTTGAAGCACTGAGACTGCTGGAAAAGGAGAAGGGCGTACCGGCAGACTACCTGCTGGAGAAGATTAAAACCGCCATCGGGATCGCGGTGCGGCGGGATTACGGCGGCGTGGAAGCGGTGCTTGTGGACATCGACCCCGACACCGGACGGTTCGCCGTTTCGATCCAGAAGAATGTGGTGGAGGAAATCGAGGACGAGGCAAACGACATTCTGCTGGACGAGGCAAAGCGGTACAATAAAAAGGCGATAGTCGGACAGCCGGTGGAGATTCCCCTTGCCACCAAGGAATTTGGCAGAATCGCCGCACAGGCGGCAAAGCACGTGATCCGTCAGGGGATACGGGAGGGCGAACGGGAGCAGATGCTCCAGCAGTTCCAGCATAAGCTGCATGAGGCGGTGACCGGCAAGGTCACCCGAATCGAGCCGACCGGAAATGTTCTGCTTGAGATCGACGGGAGCGAGGTCATGCTTTTTGCAGGTGAGCAGGTGCCGGGTGAGACTTATTATGTCGGACAGCTTGTGAAGGTCTATGTGTCCGATGTGGTGGCGAATGAGCGCCGCTGCTCGCTGAAAGTGTCCCGCACCCATCGGGAGCTGGTCAAACGGCTGTTTGAGACAGAGGTGCCGGAAATCTACGACGGAACGGTGCTGATCCGTGCCGTATCGCGGGAGGCAGGCTCCCGCAGTAAGCTGGCGGTCTACTCCAACGATCCGCAGGTGGACGCCGTGGGTGCTTGTATCGGACCGCGCGGCGTGCGGGTCGCGGCGGTCTGTGAGGAACTGGGCGGCGAGAAAATCGATGTGATTCGTTACAGCGAGGACCCTGCCGAGTTTATCGCACAGGCATTGGCGCCCGCCAAGGTGGTGTCGGTGGACATCATCGATGAGGAGGAGCGGATTTGCCGCGCTACGGTGCCGGATCATCAGCTTTCGCTGGCGATCGGCAACAAGGGGCAGAACGCAAAGCTGGCTGCCCGTTTGACCGGTTATAAGATCGACATTCGCCCCGAAAGCGGCTTTTACGGAGAGGACGAATAGTTCCAAAAAACGGAGGGAAAGAGCGTGCAGAAACGAAAACCGCCGGTGCGTATGTGTATCGGCTGCGGCGCACATAAGGATAAGCGGGAGCTGATCCGTGTGGTCAGAAACAAGGAGGGCGAGATCAGGCTGGACCCGACCGGTAAAATGGCGGGACGGGGCGCCTATCTTTGCTATGACGTGTCCTGCCTGCAAAAATGCCGAAAAACGCAGAAGCTGGCACGCAGCTTTTCCTGCCAAATTCCGGACGAGGTATATGACGGTTTGGAAGCGCAGCTTCTGAAAGAGAAGGAGGCGGCGTCTGTTGCAGCAGAGTAAAACAGCAGGCACGCTGGGGCTGTGTCGGCGGGCAGGCAGCCTGGTGCAGGGCTTTGACGCGGTGCGAAGGGCGCTGGAGTCGGGCGAGGCACACTTGATCGTGCTGGCGGACGGCTTGTCGGAGAAAACAGCCAAAGAGATCCGCTTTTTTGCGGGAAAGGCGGAGGTCCCCCTGCTTCAGATCGGGGACAGCATGGACGATCTTGCCGGACGGTTCGGCAGGCGGACGGGCGTGTTTGCCGTGACAGATGAGCAGCTTGCAAGGGCGGTTTCAAAAAGCGCCGAGGCAGGGGAACGATCGGAGGGAGGCAACGAGTTATGAATGTGAAGTATAAAGTGAGCGAGGTTGCAAAGGATTTGAATGTACCGAGCAAGGAGGTCATCGCTCTGCTCGGGAAGTATGTGGAAACGCCGAAAAAGAGCGTCACCGCCTTGACGGAGGACGAACTCGATATCGTGTTTGACTTTTTCACTCAGCAAAATCAGGTGGAGAGCTTTGATCCGTATTTTGCGTCGGGCGTGAAGAAAAAGCCCGCCAAGCCGAAGAAGGAAGCGGCAAAGGAGAAGCCGGCGGAGCCAAAGCCGGAACCGAAACCGGAGCCAAAGCCGGAACCGAAGGTCGAGCCGAAGCCGGAAGCAAAGCCGGAGCCTGCGGTGCAAAAGCCGCAGCCTGCCGCTTTCGAGCCGAAGATCGTCTCCCGTGCGGCGGATCAGCCCCGTCCCGCGCCCCGTGCGCAGGGGAGCGCGCCGCGGCAGGATATACCCCATCGTGGGGAGCAGCCTCGCCGCGATGAGCGAATGAGCTTCCGCGATCGGGAACGGGAGCGGGCAAAGGAGCAGAAGAAGGCGGCGAAGCTCAACCGCGCGCCGACCGCCGCACAGCGGATCGCCATGCAGTCGGCACAGGCGGCGAACAATCCGTCGCTGCCCAAGGAGCGCACCGTCCGCCATGTGGACACCCGTGCCGCCAATGTGGATTTGGACAAATACAACGAGCGGTACGAGAGCATTGCGCCCCAGTCCAAGATGCCGCGGGACAATGTGATGCGGAAGCAGAAGATCAATCAGAAATCGCATCAGCGCGCCCGTCATCAGGGCAAACGGGAGACCGAGGCGCAAAAGCTCCAGCGTTTGGCGCTGGAGCGCGCCCGCAAAAAGCAGCTTGAGATCACGATACCGGACGAGATCGTGGTGTCCGAGCTGGCAAGCCGCCTGAAGGTGACGGCGAGCGAGGTCATCAAAAAGCTGATGGGGCTCGGCGTTATGGCGGCGCTCAACCAGACGATCGACTTTGACACTGCTTCTCTGGTTGCGGAGGAATTGGGCGCCAAGGTGGAGCGCGAGGTGGTCGTGACCATCGAGGAACGGCTGATCGACGACAGCGAGGATAAGGCGGAGAATCTGGAGCCGCGCTGTCCGGTCGTGGTGGTCATGGGACACGTCGACCACGGCAAGACCTCGCTGCTGGATAAAATTCGCCATTCCGCCGTGACCGAGACCGAAGCGGGCGGTATCACCCAGCATATCGGCGCCTATCAGGTGGAAACCGGCGGGCATCTGATTACCTTTTTGGATACGCCGGGGCACGAGGCGTTCACCGCCATGCGTGCGCGTGGTGCGAATGTGACCGATATTGCCATTCTGGTGGTTGCCGCCGATGACGGCATCATGCCCCAAACGGTGGAATCCATCAACCATGCCAAGGCGGCGGGCGTCACCGTGATCGTGGCAATCAATAAGATTGACAAGCCGGACGCCGATCCCAATCGGGTGCTGCAGCAGCTCACCGAGTACGAATTGGTGCCGGAGGAATGGGGCGGCGACACCATCTGCTGTCCCGTGTCGGCTCTGACCGGCGAGGGGATCGAAAATCTTTTGGAAATGGTGCATCTGGTCAGCGAGGTCAAGGACTTGAAAGCCAATCCCAATCGGCAGGCAAAGGGTACCGTGATCGAAGCGCGGCTGGATAAAGGACGCGGACCGGTTGCGACCTTGCTGGTGCAAAACGGCACCCTCCACAGCGGCGATGTGCTGATCGCCGGTACCTCGGTTGGGCGTGTCCGCACCATGACCGATTACCGCGGGCAGTCGGTCAAGGACGCCGGACCCTCCACACCGGTTGAGATCACCGGTCTGGCGGAGGTGCCCGCGGCGGGCGATACCTTCAGCGCGGTTGCAGACGAACGGCTTGCCCGCACGCTGGTGGAACAGCGGAAGCATGAGATGAAGGAGGAGGAGTTCAGCAAGTTCCGGAAGGTGACGCTGGATAACCTCTTCAGCCAGATCGAGGAGGGCGAACGGAAGGACCTGCCCATCATCGTCAAGGCAGATGTGCAGGGCTCCGCCGAAGCGGTCAAGCAGTCGCTGGAGAAGCTGTCGAACGATGAGGTGCGGGTCAGCGTGATCCACAGCGCGGTCGGCGCGATCAGTGAATCGGACGTCATGCTGGCACACGCGTCGGGTGCCGTGATCATCGGCTTCAATGTCCGTCCCGATCCGGTCGCCAGAGATAACGCCGCACGGGACGAGGTGGAAATCCGGCTTTATCGGATCATCTACGATGCGATCGACGATGTGAAGCAGGCGATGCGCGGTATGCTGGCGCCCAAGGTGCGGGAGGTACAGCTCGGCCGTGCCGAGGTGCGGCAGACCTACCATATCAGCAGCGTCGGCACGGTGGCGGGCTGCTATGTGCTGGAGGGCAAGGTCGCCCGAAACGCCATGATCCGCGTGGTGCGGGACGGCATTGTGATCGCGGAGGATCAAATCCTCTCGCTGAAACGGTTCAAGGACGACCAGAAGGAGGTCGCACAGGGGTACGAGTGCGGCATCGGTCTGGAGAAATTCAACGATTTGAAGGAAGGGGACATCTTTGAATCCTTCCTGCTGGAAGAATATATCGAGGAGTAAAACGGTATGAGCGGGTATAAGGCGAATCGTCTGAGTGAGGACATCATGCGGGAGCTTTCGATGTTGATGCGCGGGCTTAAGGATCCGCGGGTGGCAGGGCATATGCTCAGCATCGTGCGGGTCGAGATGTCGGGTGACGGTTCACACTGCAAGGTGTATGTCAGCGCGATGGAGGGGCTTTCGGTCGCCAAAACTGCGGCGGAGGGCTTAAAAAGCGCGTCGGGCTATCTCCGGCGGCAGATCACCGATGCGCTTCATATCCGCCGCTGTCCTGAGCTGCACTTCATACCGGACGATTCGATTGCATACAGCGCGAAAATACAGCAGATGCTGGGCGATCTGGAGGGGAAGTGAGCCTTATGTCAAAACAGGTCACGCTGTCGCAGGCAGCGGAGCTTTTGCGCTCGGTGGAGGAATGTATCATTCTGACCCACCGGTATCCCGACGGGGACGCGATCGGAAGCAGCTGCGGTCTTGCCATACTGCTCCAGAGCATGGGGAAAAGGGCAAAGGTCGTTTGCGGCGATCCCTTTGCGGCACGGTTTTCTCATTCCACCGACGGGGTAAAGCCCGAAACGGTATCGCCCGACGCGCCTGTTGTCACGGTGGACCTTGCCGATGTGCAGCTTGCCGGTGCGGAGTATACCGCATTGGCAGAGCGGGCTTTCCTTGCCATCGACCACCACGGCACCAATACGGGCTATGCCGATTATACCTTTCTGGATCGGGACGCGGCGGCAGCCTGTGAGCTGGTAGCGCTTTTGGCGCGGGAGCTTGCGGTGCCGCTCACCCGTGACCTTGCAAACTGTATTTATACCGGCATCTGTACTGATACCGGCTGCTTCAAGTACCCGTCCACCTCTGCCCGCACTCACCGGATCGCGGCGGAGCTGATCGACGCGGGCGCCGATGCGGCGGCGATCAGCCGGATCATGTTTGATACCAAAACACCCGCCAGGGTGATGCTGGAAAAAGCGGTGATGGACTCGATCACCTATGGCTATGGCGGGAAACTCGCTGTAACTTTGCTTTCCAAGGCAGTGATCGAGGAAAGCGGCGCCGAGGAAGCGGATATCAACGGTCTGTCCGCCATGGCGCGGCAGATCGAGGGGGTAGAGCTGGCGCTTTTCCTGCGGGAAACAGGACGGGAGCGGTATAAAATATCCGCGCGCAGCGGCGATCTGGTGGACGCCGCCGCATTCTGCGCTAAGTTTGGCGGCGGCGGGCATCGCCGTGCCGCCGGCTGTAAATTGGAGGGCGATTTGGACACGGTGCGCCAAAGGCTCATTGAGGCAGCCGGAGAGGTACTCTGATGGAGGGCATTCTCT
>CANQKY010000057.1 GCA_947624575.1 uncultured Clostridia bacterium | reverse complement strand
TGGATAGGTTGTACCCCCCCCGGTGACCAATTTTGCCAGATGCCGTTTACTCTTGATATAATCGTTTCCGGCTGCAAAATCCCCGGATAAAGCTGATGATACAGACATTTATTATCCAGAAAATGTGCCTGCTCCCAATCATTGAAATAATAATCTATGATGGAATAGTACAGATTATCAGGAATAAATCTTTTATCGAAACAGCCTGTGTTTTTGTAATAGTATTGATGGATAATCGGATCGACTTTGGCATACGGTTTATAGAAATCCTTGACTTCCTTTATCTGCCCTTTTGTCAGCAGCTCTCCTTTGTTACCGCCAAGCCGATTGACAATTATTTTTCTCCAACCTCGATACATGGCTTTCGTGCTGATTGCAGACTCAATTTTCCGCTCGGTTTTTATTGCCGATGACATGATCTTTGATACTACTGACATTTCTCTCTCCTTAAAAATGTAAATCTATTTCTTTCCGAATACTTCGTCCAAAATTTTTGTTGTGTCATCACCGAACAGGGGACCGTTGCAAAGCTGGTGAAAATCAATGCCGCCCGTGCGCAGGTTTGCCTCCACCAAAACGGGTTCGCCGTCCTCCCGGATTGCTATATCCCAGGAAATCAGCCGAAACTGCGGGGTCATAATATGGGCATCATAAACCAGCTGCTTTGCCTTTTCAAAAGACGGAATCTGCCGACCCTTGAACACAACATTCGACGTGGGGTGGCGATCGCACCGTCCGCCGTCAACATAGTACACATAATACGCATATTCTTTCAGCTTACCGGTATCCAAATCGATGCCGCAGGTGATACCGCCGACGCTTGCGTTGTCCACTTTAGCGTCTGAAGTCCCAATTCTCAATATCGCCGAGTATATCTTGACTCCCTCTTCCGAGATGAGCGATATGATCCGTATGGTGTTGACAGAGCTTGGATTTATCCCGGCGATGTCCTCATGCTGCTTTAACGCCTTTTGCACAATGACGTCGCCTTTTATCTCCTGCGACAATTCGAAAAACCGCTCGCTTATTTTGCCGTCTTCACTGCTCAAAGGGAAAACACCTGCGCCGCCCTCCGAATCGGTCGCCTTTTTCACAAATACTTCGGGGTATGTATCCAGGATCGCCAGTGCTTCACGAAAACTGCACTGGATAGGTTGTACCCCCCCCCGATGACCAATTTTGCCAGATGCCGTTTACTCTTGATATAATCGTTTCCGGCTGCAAAATCCCCGGATAAAGCTGAGTGTATAAACATTTATTATCCAGAAAATGCGCCTGATCCCAATCGTTGAGATAATAGTCTATCCTGGAATAGTGCAGGTTGTCAGGAATAAATCTTTTATCAAAACAACCCGTATTTTTGTAATAGTATTGATGGATAATCGGATCGGCTTTGGCATACGGTTGATAGAAGTCTTTGATTTCTTTTTTCTGCTCTTTTGTCAACGGCTCCCCGATACTGCCATTAAGCCTCCTGACAATCGCCCTTTTCCAGCCCCAATAAATGAATTTTCTGCTGATTGCAGACTCAATTTTCCGTTCGGTTTTTGTCGCCGATGACATGATCTTTGATACTACTGACATTTTTCTTCCCCTAATATGCAGATTCCGCTTAACGGGCTACCGTAGAACAGGCGTCTTTCCACTTCTGTTTCAGACCGCCGTCGCTTGCCTGATGCAGGGATATTTCAAAGTTATCGTTTCCCTCTATAAACATCGGACCGTTTTCGGTTGTTGCGATATCCCAGCCTATCGCGCCGACATTGTAAAATGCCCTTTGCGCATCGCACGCCGCCTGCACCGCCTTATCAAAATGGGGCACGACAAAATCGCTGAACTTGACACCGGTATCGGGATGCACATTCGCCTTCAGACCGTGACCGGGTTTATAATAGCCGTATTCCTGTAATCTGCCGTCCGCATTTATACCAATCGACAGACCGCCGGCAGCCCAGTTATCAACCTGTCCGCTTGCGCTTGTCCCGACCCTCAGCAGAGCCGCCATGACATACGGATCGCCGTTATTATACACCGTGACAATACGCAGGGTGTTGCTGGCATGAGGATTGAGCTTATTCATCTCCTCCGCCTGAATTGCCGCCTCCTGCAGAATATACATTCCCTTTTGGATATTGGGCAGCTGCGCCTGCAGTTCATCATAGTCATCGATTCTTTTTACGAATGAAGCACATTCACCATCAATCGCCTTCAGAAAATAATTTTTCCTTTCCGAAAGCGCCGATACATCTATTTTGTTCATGGAAGCGTCAAAGAACTTTCCGTTTTTCACAAATGCGAAAACCTCAGGAGTAGGAAGACCGTTTGCCTTCATATAGCGGAAAAACTGAAATTTATCCCGCAAAAGATAGGTCTGCTTTACCCCCCCCTGTACGGAATCGGCGCACATCTTTTTCAAGCCGCGCCAGAAACTGTTTTCATCAAGATACGCACTGCCGCTTGCGCCGGAAACATCGAGTCCGTACAGGGTATAAAACTTATTCGCCCTTTGATACCGTAAAGTCCAAGCGACATTTTCAAATATTCTCACTATCGCATTCTTGCGCTTTTTCTCCGGATAGTAGCTCGGAGAAAAAGCGTACACAAACGACATTGGCAGCCATGCCAAGGTCCATATAACGGCAAAAACAAAAGAGACGATTCCCTGAAAAAGCACCCTTACGGCAGACTCACACTTTTGAATGGCTTTACTGAATTTTTCAAGCATAATCTCACTCTTCTTTCTCTGATATTTTCTTTACAAGCACTTCTCCGAATTTCATCATAGAGATGTCTTCCGGGTAAGAGCCGATTTGCTTAGTGTTGGCGACACCCATGAGATTGTTCAAAATCAGCTTCATATGGTCGCAACCGCATTCATAAGCGTGGGGATAACCGCCGCCAAAGCGGGGATTTACCTCGGATATGTAATACTTGCCGTCTATATCAAAAATATCGATGTCAATCTGACCGGTATAGCCCGCTTCCGTGACAAAGCGTTCAATCAGGGAAAACAACCGGTCGTCCTTGAAGGATATCGCCTTATCCGTTTCTCCGGCGCGCATCACCAGCTTCTTTTTGGTAAAGACCGACACGACCTCCTTTGTCAGCATATCAATATAGACGTCCGCGCCGATTTCCTGACCCTCCAGATACTCCTGAATGATCAGACCCTCGCTGTGTGCAAAAAGTAGTTCCACCGTTTCAAGATCATACGCTTTGGAAATTGCGATACTGGCGCTGCCCCGTGCAAGCTTCACAAATACCGGAAATGATATTTCTCCGCGATCCAACGCGGCGGTAAAGCTCGCCACATCGGCATAGGTTTTCGCACAGCAATAACCATGCGCTTTCAGCCATTGATACATCTGCCATTTATCCAGGCTCATTTCACAAAGCCGGTAGGTCGAGCCGATCACCTGGGTACCGATTGCCTTAAAAGCCTCGGTATGCTCGGCAAGGAGAGAAAGCTCCGGGTCGATGAGGGATAAAACGCCCCCGATCTGCTCTTTTTTGCAGATGTCCAATATGACATCGACATAACCGGGTTCTGTCATACGCGGCACGATATAATGCTTATCCGCCTCGTACAAAGCAGGCGCTAAGCTGCTCATGTCGGTGGCAACGACTTGCCCGTGATCTGCGCACGCTTTTTTGAAGTACTGTACTACCTTGTTTCGCGTACCAACGCTGAGAAGCAGCACATTGTTCGACATCATCGTGTATCACCCATTGATATCAAGCGGGTCGTTTTTCCCCCACATCAATTCTATCGGATTTTCCATACTCTCTTTTTTCATATCCTTACAGGCTTCGTCCCATGTCCACTTTGGCGTCCAGCCGAGAACATCTCGGCTCTTTTTATGAGACAAAAGAATTTGCGGCGTATCCGGCATATCTGGTCTCGGTATTTTCCTGGTATGCTCCGTCCCGAAAGCTGCGATGATCCCGTCTACCATTTCGTCCAGCGTATAGGGCTTATACCCCGGCAAGTTAAAGATGCCGCAAATGTCGGTGTCCGCCGCTCTTACCACAGCGGCCGAAAAATCTTTGATATACAGTAATTCCCTTTTGCGTGATGTATCTCCATATATTTCAATATCTTCCCCGTTGACGCACCGTCTGATCATGGATCTCCACGGCAGCATTCTCTTTTCACCGTTCAGGTAATAATAGGCGTCCGGGTGCCAGCCGTACACCATGAAGTGACGGAATATGCACGGTTCAAAGCCTTCTGCAATCCTCATGTGTTCGAGGATATCCGTGGCAGCGCGTTTGCAGATTGCATACACAGCATGGTCATTGCCGTTTTTGGGGAAAGAGCGAACGGCATCATCATCAATCGGGTCGGTGGTACCCCAATACTCCACCACATCGCTTGGTGTTGTATTGAAAACAATCCTTTTGCAATAAACTTTTTCATCCATTCGCAAACATGAACAGTCCCGACAACAATGCTCTGCACATACGGCATCATGTTCATATCGGCATGAGCCGGCATGGTGCCTGCCATATTAACCACAACATCAAAGTCTTCCGACGGCAGCTTTTCAAAGCTCTTCTCATCTTCCAGAGAAACGCCGCCGACAAATTCTATGTCTCTGGTTTTGAAAAATCCGCCGTCCGATATTCTTCTTCCAACTGCAACCGTTTCATACCCGTGTTCCTTCAATGCCAAAGCACTGTAACACCCAAGCTGTCCGGTTGCTCCGAAAACGATTGCTTTTTTCATCACGAATCCTCGATTTCATATATTACTTTTCAGAAAGTCCTCTGCCTCGTTTTTGCGTCTCACCACTTTTAATTCCCCGTTCTGCATGACCGCAACGGGCGGATAAAACGAAATAAATTGTGGTGAGAGACCCATTGTATATGCTCCCACTTTTTCAAATATCACCCTGTCTCCGGGCTGCAATTCGGGAGCCTTTAACTTGAAAAAGCGGTCATTTTCCATGCAAGTAAAGCCGCACAATATCTGTTCGTCACATTCACTTGCTTTTATGCTGTTGTCCTTTTTTTCAACATGATATGTATAACTGCTTTTTCTCATCAATGGATCAATATGGATTCTGCTTCCGTCAAGAAGCACAAACAAATTGTTTTTTGTTTTCTTAACATCGACCACTTCCGTCACATAACTGACAGACGAACCGATCAGCGACATACCCGGTTCAACGATGATATTTACATTTTTCAACAGAGGATCATGGGAAAAAACATCATATATCGCTTCAAAATAATCATCAAATGACGGCTTTCCGACCATGCCTCCGAAAAATCCGCCGCCGATATCCACATACTGCAAGTCAAGGTGATATTCATGGACGATCTTTTGGACGACGCTTGCGATCGCTTTATAAATGTGAACACTCCTTGTCTTTGAACTGCAATGCAAATGCAATCCGGCAAGGTTTGCGCCGATTTTTCGCAGATATCGAATGCTGTCATATAGCTCCCCGCGCTCATATGAAAAACCGAATCTACCGTCTTCACTGCCGCACTGGGACTCTCCCGAACAATACTCCTCTATACAAAAATTGACTCGGAGTCCTATATTTGCGTGATCCAGAAAGGTTTTATCGCATTCCTCCAGCCAATGCAGTTCCCGTTTAGAGTCAATATTAACGACAGCGCCGTGTTCAACCGCATCCATAAATTCGCTTTTTCCCTTTACGGGTCCGTTAAAAATAATATGCGCTGCATCAAAGCCAAGAAGCTCTGCAAGCCGATATTCATCGCTTGAAACAACCTCTGCCCACAGTCCCTGATCCTTCATAAAACGGATCACCCACGGGAGATTATTTGTTTTGAACGAATATCCGACAATACCGCGGCTCCATCTTGTATGCAGCGCCGTCAGCATATCGCCAACCAGTGATTTTACAGCAGAATGATCTATCAAAAAATACGGCGTTTGAAGCATCATAACACTATCTTTCTATCAGCTGCATTTCAGCCTGCTTTTTCTTATACACATCCAAATCTTCTAGATCGTTCATTTCTATTCCAGCATGAGAGAGAACCGTTTTGAGCGTTTGAAAAATAATCTTAACATCCATCACCAGTGACACATGGTCTACATAATAAACATCCATTAGGAAGCGTTGCTCCCAATCCACGGCATTCCTTCCGTGTACCTGCGCATATCCGGTAAGACCGGGACGAACATGATGCCTTCTGCATTCCTCATCGCTGTAATACGGTAAATAGCGTTTCATAAGCGGGCGGGGACCGACCACGCTCATATCGCCCTTTATGATATTAAACGCTTCCGGCAGCTCGTCCAGACTGGTGGAGCGCAGAAATTTGCCGAACTTGGTCAGTCTCACCTCATCGGGGAGCAGCTCCCCGTTTTCGTCCCGCGCATCGGTCATGGTGCGGAACTTATACAGCATAAAAATCTTGCCGTTTTTGCCCGGGCGCTCCTGCCGAAACAGCACGGGGCTGCCCAGCTTGATGCGGACCAGAACGGCAACGATTATGTAAAGCCACCAAAAGACGAGGATCGCCGCCAAGCCGCAAAACAGATCGAACGGCCGTTTGAAGAACCTTTCATACGGACCGTAGGGAACATGCTCTCTTTCCATCTTAATCCCCACTATATATCATCAGGCAAAGCAGTTATGAATGATTTCGATCACTTTTTCCTGCTCTGCTCTGGTCATTTTATTATCGCTCGGCAGGCAAAGCCCCCGTGCGAAAAGATCGGCACCCACATCCTCCGTCTCACCGGTATCGCGGTAGGCGTTGGTCTGTGCCCTGCCGCTGCCCTGCGCCGTGAAAAACGGATTCATCCTGTAAATCGGCTGGAGGTGCATCGGCTTCCAGATCGGGCGGCTTTCGATATTCTGCGCCGCCAGTGCTTCCATGATCTGCGTCGGGCAGGATTTTCCCGCTTCGCTGATGTAAAGCGTCTCCCGCTCGCCCCGCACCTGACGGCAAAGCCCTTCCCGATCGATCAGCATACAGCTCAGCCAGAAATTCGGCTCCATGATGTCCTCGAGATACGGGTTCATGCTGACCGGCAGATCGGAAAGCCCCTCCCGATACCGCAGATAGATCTCCTTTTTCTGTGCGATATGCTCCTCCAGGTGGGGAAGCTGTCCCCGCACCACACCGGCGATCACATTGCTCATGCGGTAGTTATAGCCCAGCTCCTCATGCTGATACCACGGAGCCGCCTCCCGACTTTGGGTGGACCACTTGCGCACCTTTTCCGCCGCCGCCCGATCGTCCCCCAAAAACATACCGCCCGCCGATCCGGTGATGATCTTATTCCCGTTAAAGGATATGGCGTTATAGGTTCCGAAGGTGCCGGTCTGCGTTCCCTTATAGGTCGCGCCGAATGACTCCGCCGCATCTTCGATCAGGGTCGCGCCATGCCGGTCGCAGATCGCCCTGATCTCGTCCAGCTTGGCAGGTGTTCCGTACAGATTGACGACCACCACCGTTTTTGCCTGCGGATAGCAGGCAAACGCCTGCTCCAAAGCGGCGGGATCCATATTCCATGTTTCCCGCTCCGAGTCAATCAAAACCGGTATGCCGCCCTCATAAACGATTGGATTCACCGTTGCGTCAAAGGTCAGATCGGAACAAAGCACCGGATCGCCCGACTTGACGCCCGCCAGCTTCACCGCAAGATGGAGCGCCGCCGTTCCGGTAGAAAGCGCCACGGCATACTGACAGCCGACCTTTTTGCAAACCTGCTGTTCCACCGCGTCGATATTCGCACCGACGGTGGACATCCAGTTTGTTTCAAACGCTTCCCGCATATAATCCAGTTCCTCACCGTGCATGGTGGGTGAGGAAAGATAGATACGCCTTTCCATCTGCTTTCCTGTTCCTTTCTTGTTGCAAGAAAAAAGCCGTCCGTTCGCTGTGTCATAAGCGCAGTATCGCATACGGCTTTTTTGACCGGTATCATTATACCACCGGATAGGGAACTTGTCAATCGGTGATATTCGCCTTTTTCCCCATATTTTTCGGTTCTTTTGTCATGATTGGGGGAAATGAGGGTTTTGAATCCCACCACCGCGCTTCGCGCGGTCCCCCTCCCTTTAACAAGGGAGGTTTTGACAACCGCACTTAGCTGAGCGGGAAAATATGACAAGGGAGGTTTTGTCAAGGACGGTAGCTTTGAGGAAACACATGAAGCGTGGTGATTTTTCGCCGCGCAAAAAGGGCAGGGTTTCCCCTGCCCTTTTTCTATGCCAATCCTACGGCGATGCGGAGGATCGAGAGTGCGTCGGTCACCTCGACCTTGCCGCTGTCATTCATATCCGCCGCCCAAAGATCGCCGCCCGAAAGCTCGGTCAGCCCGACCGCCGCGCGCAGCGCCTCCAGCGCGTCGGTGACTGTCACCTCTTTATCGCGATTCACATCACCGCGCAGGCGAGCGGTCAACGCCGCCAGTGCTTCCTCCACCGCGGTCGTCAGCGCGTCCACCTCCGCCTGACGGTCGGCAGGCAGATCGCGATCCGCCGCTTTGGCGGCCTCTACCGCCGCCAGAAGCGCCTGTGCCAGATCGGCAGGATAACCGGACAGGTCCTCCGGCACCTTCGCCAGAGCCTCGTCCAATGCCCGATAATCCGCCCGCGGCAAGACGGCAAGCTCCTCGGTTTGAGACTCACCGCAGACCGAGCATTCCCGCTCTTTAGAGCCGGTCTCGGTCGTTGTGGGCTCCTTTGTGGTCTTCCATTCGCCCCAGCTGTGTCCGTCATGTACCGTAACGGTAACGGTCGCGCTGTTCCCCGCCTGATCGACGGCGACAATCACCTGCTCCCCTGCCGCCGGAAGAACAAAACTGCCGCTTTCGTCCGTCTCCACCGGTGCGCCGTTCACGGTGACCTGCGAAAGGTATTCCTCCGTTATCGTCACGGTCTGCGGTTCGCAGTAAGAAGTGTGATCGGTCACACCGGTGATGACCGGCGAGGCACCGTCGAACACCATGCCGTCGGTGGAATAATATCCCACATTGCCCAGCAGGTCGGTCGCCTTCACATAGACCACCAGACTGCGGTTCGGCTCGACCGGAACCGGCGTGTCATACACCGTCCAATCGGCGATGCCGTCCATATCCTCCGGCGAGAGCGCTTGATCGGTCAGATAATAAGCCACCGTGTCCACACCGACGCCGGCGTCCGTCGCTTCGACCGTCACCGTCTGTGCGTCTTTAAAGAACACGCCGAAGGTGATCCGGTTCAAAAACTCCTGCCATGCCTTGCCGCCCACCGTGATGGTGACCGTGGGTGCTTCCTCATCGGTCAGCCGGCTGCCCTCTTTCGGACGGGTGTCCTGCTCACCGCAGCCATGATCGCAATCGGCAGTTTCGGTGCCGTCGGCAAAATAGGTCGCGTCCTGATTATACCGGTAATCGGTATAGCTGTGACCGGTCGCGTCCAGGATCACCTCATGGGTGTCGGTATAGGAATGTCCGTCCAGCTCTACCGACGCCGTATAGGTCATGATCCCCGTATCGGTACAGCCCGCTTCCTTGGTGACCGCCTCGCTCATGGTCGCCGCCAGCTCCTTGGTATGCGGCTCGCCCTCCGCCGTGCAGGTGAAGGTCGCCGTGGCGGTCTTTCCGTCCTCCGACCAGCTGAAAACCGGCTTCCCCCACTCATGCGTCGGCTCGCTCGGATAGGTGTAGGTATTCACCGTCAACCTGTCGGCGGGTTTGTTCGGAATTTTGAGATCATAATAATAGGTGAACAGGTGCAGTCCTTCGGGATAGCTGTTGATCTCAAGAACGACAGTACCTGCCTGCTGGTCCCACTCGCCCTCGCTGACGCTGGTAATGCGATCGAGATTTTCCGCGCCGACCAGCTCTTTTAAGTCCAGCACCCATTTGCCGTCCTCCCGCTGCGTCCGATATGCGTTCACACTCTGCCCGTTGCAGGAGTAAAATTGCAGTGCGGTATTCTGGCTTAAATCCAGCGCGGCAAGCCGGTTGGAGTAGCATTCCAGATTGGTGAGCTTTGTATTTTGGCTCAAATCCAGCTCGGTCAGACCGTTGCCGACACAGTTTAAGGTTTTGAGCTTGGTGTTTGCCCGCAGGTCAAGCTCGGCGATCTGGTTATCCCGACACGCTAAGGAACTTAGCTCTGGATTGCCGCTCACATCAAGCTCGGTCAGCCGGTTTTGATAGCAGTCGATGCTTTCGAGCAGGGGATTGCCGCTCACATCTAGTGTGGTCAATTCGCCGCTGCGGCAGGAGAGCTTGGTCAGAGCAGGGTTGTGGCTCAGATCCAGCTCTGCCAAATGCGCGGAATTGACGCTCAGCTCGGTGAGCAGCGGATTATGCTCCAAATTCAGCTCGGTCAAGGGACTGCTGTCTACGCTAAGCTCAAGCAGCGCACCATTGCCGCTTAAATCCAATTCCTCCAGCGGGTTTCCGCCGCACGCCAGATATTGCAGCGCCGTGACCCCGTTCAGTGACAGGTGCGTAAACTCGTTATCATTGGCTGCCAGAAGATACAGATTGGGATTATGGCTCAAATCCAGTTCGGAAACATCGTTGATCGACAGCCGCAGCGTTTCCAGATCGGGATTGCCGGTGACATCTAACTCCGACAGCTTGTTGTAGGAGCAGTCCAGATCGACAAGCTCCGGACAGCTTGTCAGGGCAAGGGACGGGATTTTCCGGTTGCTGCCGCAATTGAGATAGGTGAGCTTGGTGTTCTGCGAGATGTCAAGCTCGGTCAGCGCATTTTCACTGCAATCGAGATAGTTAAGCTCGGGGTTACCGGTGATATTGAGCGACTGCAGCCCGTTATATCTGCATTTGAGGGTTTGCAGCTTCGGGTTATGCTCTAAATTCAGTTCCTCCACATTGCTTCTGCCGTTATAATAATTGATATGGCTGTCCAGCGTGACCAATGCGGGTGCGCCGCTCACATCTAAGCGGGTCAGCGATTTGATCTCCGAGCAGTTGAGGGTCGTGAGCGCCGGATTGTTATCCAGCACCAGCTCGGTCATGCTATTGGAAGCACAGTTGAGCGTTTGCAGTGCGGTCGCGCCGCTCACCTTCAGCGACTTGATCGAGGAATTATTGCATTCGAGCGTCTCCAGGGCGGTCGCGCCGCTTACATCAAGCTCGTTCAATTTATTGTAGGTGCATTTGAGATAGGTGAGGTTCGGGTTCTCCCCGATCACCAGCTCCTGCATATAACAGGTATAGCACTCCAGACTTTGAAGCGTCTTATTGTTGCTGACGTCCAGGCGGGCGAGCTTGGTATTGAGATAGCATTTGAGATCGGTGAGCGCCGGAAAAAACTCGATCCCCTCCATGGTGGTGATCCCCTTGTTATAAACCGGCAGGGTCGTCCGCTGGTTCATCTCCTGAAGGGTCGTATAGGTCTTGGCAGTGCCAAAGCAGTATTTCCGAAGCACCTCGTCCGGAAAATTGTTCGCACAAATATGAAGCTCTCCCTTGTCGTTCACGCAGGCGGGCACGCCGTTAAACTGCCCTAAGTGATTGCCCTCGCAGGCGGTCTCCGCCCCGAGTGTGTCGGCAGCTGCCGGCATCACTTCGGCTGCGGCAATCGGAAGGCTTAGCTGTCCGAACAGCAGTACAGCGGCAAGCAGCAGTGATATTCCGGTTTTTTTCATAACGGTTTTCCTCCTTCTATCAGTTCCGGTTCATGCTTCCCATACGGTATCCGCCGAGATCCGCGGTGACATAGAAAAAACCCAATCCCCGCAGATACCGGTCGATCTCTGCCGACCGATCGGTCAGCTTTTGCAATTCCTCCGGCAGTACCTCGATCCGAGCCAGTTCCCCATGCAGCCGCACCCGCATCTGATGAAAGCCCAGCTCCAACAGATACTGCTCCGCTTGTTCCACCATCGAAAGCTTTTCTGCCGTGATGTACTCGCCGTAAACAAACCGGCTGGCAAGGCAGGCAAAGGACGGCTTATCCCAGGTCGGGAGTCCCATGGCTTTCGACAGCTCGCGTATCTCCGCCTTGGTCAAGCCCGCTTCCCGCAGAGGGCTTTTGATCCCCAATTCCGCCACCGCCGCGTGCCCGGGACGGTAATCACCGAGATCGTCCAGATTCGTACCCTCGGCAACATGGGGAAAGCCCCGCGCCTTTGCCGCTTCACAAAGCCTTGTGAACAGCTCCCGCTTACAGAGATAACAGCGGTTTTTCGGATTTTGGCAGACGCTTTCAACCGAGAGAATATCCATATCCACGACGATCTGCGTGATCTTATGCTCGGCACAAAACCGTTTTGCTTCCAAAAGCTCCCGCTGTGGGAAAAAGCGGGTGTTCGCCGTCAGCGCGACGGCGCGCTCCCCCAGCACATCGTGGGCGACCTTGAGCAGAAAGGTGGAATCCACACCGGCAGAAAAGGCGACCGCCACACTGGAAAGTGAACGGAGAATCTGTTCCAGACGCTCTTTTTTCTGTTCTGCCGTACTCATATGTCCTCCAGCAAAGCCCTTACCTCTGCGATGCTGATCCCCTTTTCCCGCGCGATCCGCGCAAGATCGTCGTACTCATATTTCAGGCGGGTGACGCCGTAACCGGTCGAACGCTTGCGGCGCAAAGCGCCATAGGGAGTGTCCACCGTTTCGCTGCTCCGCTCCAGCAGATACCGGTGCAGGCGCGTCTCCCGCACCCCGATCGTGGTGGTGTGCCGGAAGATGAGCCGGAGGATTTCCTCCTTCTGTTCCTCATGGCAGAGGACCTGAAGCAATGTGCCGAGACGGGATTTTTTCATGCCGACCGGCAGGGTATATACCTCAAGCGCGCCGCCTGCAAGCAGCCGTTCGGCGGCAAAGCCCAATTCCTCCGCCGTCATATCGTCCAGATTGCAGCTGAGCTCTATTACGGTGTCGGCGCGATGTTCGGTTTCTCCAAGCAGGGCGCGGACGCAGTTTGCGCGCCCGAACTCCTTTTTCCCCATGCCGTAGCCGATTGCATCGACCGTCATCACCGGCATCTCCCCGAATCGGGTGACAAACTGCCGCAGCAACGCGGCGCCGGTAGGCGTGCAAAGCTCTCCGGCGATCTCGCCGCCGTAAATCGGCACGCCCCGCAGGATATGCGCTGTGGCGGGTGCCGGAACCGGCAGAATGCCGTGGGCGCACTCTACCTGCCCGCTTCCCACATGAACGGCGGAGGCGATCACCTCATCGGGGGCGATCCGCTCCATCAGCAGGCAGACGGCGGTGATATCCGCGATCGCGTCCATGGTGCCGACCTCATGAAAATGAATCTCATCGACCGGTCTGCCGTGGACATGGCTTTCCGCCTCGGCGATCCTGTGATAAACCGCCGACACATTTTCCCGCACCTGCGGCGGCAGGGCAAGATGGGACAGGATATGCTCCACTCCATGCAGATCGCGGTGATGGTGGTGATGTCCGTCCTCATGGTGATGATGGTGAGGCTCGCCTTCCTCTTCGCCGTTTACCGTGACGGTGATATGGCTGCCGGTGATCCCGCACCGGACGACCGACTCCCTTTCATACCGCACATCGGGAATCCCCAGAGCGTTTAACTCCGCCAGAAAACCGTCCGGATCGGGCAGCAGCTCGATCAAAGCGGCAGTCAGCATATCCCCCGCGGCGCCCATGCCGCAGTCCAGATAGAGCGTTTTCATGCCTTCCCCTCCATATGGTTGATCATACCGGCAAGATACCCCGCGCCAAAGCCGTTATCGATATTCACCACCGAAACGCCGCTGGCGCAGGAATTGAGCATCGACAAAAGCGCGGCAAGCCCGCCGAAGGACGCGCCGTAGCCCACACTGGTCGGCACGGCGATCACCGGACAGTCGGCAAGTCCGCCGACGACACTGGCAAGCGCCCCTTCCATACCCGCGATTGCAATGATCACACTGGCGGAGAGGATATCCTCCTTGTGGGACAAAAGCCGGTGAAGCCCTGCCACCCCGACGTCATACAGCCGCACCACCCGATTGCCGAGCGCCTCGGCGGTGAGCGCCGCTTCCTCCGCCACGGGAATATCACTGGTGCCGCCGGTCGCCACAACGATATGCCCCAGTCCGTCCGGCTCGGGCATGCCGCCGAGCAGCCCGATCTTTGCGTTTTCATAATAGGTGATCGGGTGCTTTTCCCCGATCTTATGGGCGGCGTCCGCCGACAGACGGGTGAGCAAAATCCGCTCCTGCCCGTTTTGCCGCATGGCGTCCATGATCCCGATCATCTGCTCCGCCGTTTTTCCGCCGCCGTAGATCACCTCCGGCACGCCCTGCCGCACCCTGCGGTGGTGATCCACCTTGGCAAAGCCGATGTCCTCATACGGCTCGGCTTTTAACTTCAGCAGTGCGTCGTCCACCGACATCTCGCCGTTTTGTACCGCCTGTAAAATTCGCTTGACCTCGGTTTTCATGCCGTCCCTCCCGCGTCGTATAAACAAAGCGGTTCCGCCAAAGCAAAACCACCGATTTTCCCCTTTATTATAGCCTATCTCCGCGTTCCCTGTCAACCGGCGTTTCTTCCCATTT
>CANQKY010000056.1 GCA_947624575.1 uncultured Clostridia bacterium | reverse complement strand
CCTCCACGCAAAATACCTTATTGTGGTCGGGACCCGATTCGTCCACCACCACATATTCCACCGTTTCCTCTTTATTTTTCTGTACCAGCTCCTGCAAGGCGGTTTTATAATCCCCCAGCACCCGCAATCCGTCCGGCTCCAGATGCTTCGGAATAAACCGCAGGACATGCGCTCTGGCAGGCTCCATGCCGCCGTCGAGATAAATGGCCGCCAGCACCGCCTCGAACGCGTCCGCCACCATCGAGGGACGCTCCCGTCCGCCGGTCAGTTCTTCTCCCTTTCCTAGCCTGAGATACCGACCCAATTCGATTTTGCCGGAAAAGCGGAACAGCGCCTGCTCGCAGACCAGCGCGGCACGAAGGCGGGTCAGCTCCCCTTCGGGCAGATCGGGATAGCGGGCATAGAGATATTCCGCCACGATGATCGACAGCACCGAGTCGCCCAAAAACTCCAGCCGTTCGTTATTTTTGCCATGTGCGCTAAACGACGAATGGGTGAGCGCCTCCTCCAGCAGAGACGGATCATGAAAAGTATAGCCCAGCTTCCGTTCCAGCTCAGTCATGCTCCTGCTCCTCCCGCAGGCTGTTTGCGATTTCCTCGGTCACACGCTGCTCCACACATGCCATCGCCTGCCGGATCGCGTGCTTGAACGCATTTGCGTTCGAGCTGCCATGCGCCTTGATGACCGGCTTTTTTATGCCGAGCAGAGGCGCGCCGCCGTATTCGGTGTAATCCATCTTTTTCTTGAATGCCTGAATCGGTTTCATCAGCATCAGCGCGGACAGCTTGCCGCGCAGACTGCTTTTGAAGATGTCCTTCAGGTTTTTGCTCATCATCAGCCCGACGCCTTCGGTGAGCTTCAATACCACATTGCCGGTAAAGCCGTCCGCCACCGCCACATCAAAGGCGCCGCAGGCAAGGTCGCGTGCTTCGGCATTGCCGGCAAAGTGGATCGGAGCCTGTGACAACAGGCGGTATGCCGCAAGCTGCAGGTCGCCGCCCTTGGTTTCCTCACTGCCGATATTGATTAAGCCGACACGCGGCTTTTCAATATGGAGAATACGGTTCATATAAATGGAGCCCATAATGGCAAACTGCAAAAGCATTTCGGGACGGCAATCGAGATTGGCGCCGCCGTCGAGCAGAATATAGCAGCCGCTGTCGGTCGGCAGAATGGGAGCCAGCGCCGCCCGTTTGATCCCCTTGATCCGTTTGACCCGCATGGTAGCGCCCACCACCAGTGCGGCGGTAGAGCCTGCGCTGACAAAGGCGTCCCCCTCGCCGTTTGACAAAAGTTCGAAGCCCACGCCCATCGAGCAGTTCTTTTTATCGCGGCAGACAAGCATCGGATCGTCCTCGATGTCGATCACGCCGTCGGCGGGTACCAATGTAATACCGGCAAGCGATATCTGATGCTCCGCCGCCGTCTTTTTGAGCGCATCGGGATCGCCGGTCAAAAGGATCTGTGCATGAAGCTCACGCACTGCGGCGGCACAGCCCTCCAGCACGGCAAGCGGCGCATGATCGCCGCCGTATCCGTCCACGATAATTTTCATATGATCTCACCTCTGCAACATCAGAGTAGGCGGGCAGGCATACCTGCCCATACTGTTTTATTATAGCAAACGATGATAAAAAGTACAAGGGTTTTTACAAAACAAAACAGACGGTTTCAACCGTCTGTTTTGACCTTTTCGCCTATTTATCCGTCGAAGCGTTTTTGCTGGCGAATGTCCTGCCCGACAAAGCGCAGGTTGATGTAACTCGAGGACAGACGCGACACCACCCGCTGTGCATACCGTTCCTCCAGCTCCTGCCAGCTTAAATTGGTGCTGATGATCGTGGGCTTGCCGTGAGCCAGTCTGGTATCGATCAGCTGATAGATCATCGCCGTGGTAAAGGAGGACGGAAACTCCGAGCCGAGATCGTCAATGATCAGCAGATCGCAGTCAAGCAGACCGTCGAGCGTATCGGTGGACTGCTCACGGGAAAAATGCTCCCGCTCCAATTGCCGCAGATGCTCCTGCGCGGTGCCGTACTGCACCAGATATCCGTTTTTGGCTGCCTCCTGTGCAATCGCAAGGGAAAGATGCGTTTTTCCTAAACCGGTCTTACCGAGAAAAAGCAGGCTGTCCGACCTTGGAGAAAAACCGTCGGCATAATGGCGGCAGAAATCGAGAATCTGCCCCATATGATCTGCCGGCACAACACCGGTCTCCCGATCGGTCTGGGTGGGATAATACGACAGGGAAAAATCCCCGAAGCCGCAGCCCTGTAAAACATGCGCCTTGGCAAGCTCCGACAGCATCAGATCGCTTTGCAGCTTTTTGAGACAGGCGCAGACCCTGCCGTTTGCAAGCATACCGGTATCCCGACAGATCGGGCAGGTATAGGGCGTTTCAAGATAATCGGCGGGATAACCGTGGTCGGTCAGCAGCCGATTGATTTTTTCCTGTGCTGCCGTGTTCTCCGCGCGAAGGGCGGCGATCGCCTTCTCCCGCTTTTCCCCGCTTTGGAGAATGATCTGCGAAAGCCGATCCCGTGTGCCGATCAGGGTGTGACGGCACAGTGCATATTCCGGCATCTGCCGGCTGATCTGCTCAACCCGCCGCGCATACTCCTCCTCGGCGTGCCGGCGGCGATCCGCAAGCTCCTTTGCGGCAAGGCGGTATAACTCCTGCTTCTGTTTCATCTGTCATTCTCCCGTGTGCTTGATCTGCGGCACAGACAGACCAAGCCGATCCAGTTTTTCCGTTTGATAAGACGGCTCCCGCCGGATCCGTCCGCTTGCCGGTTTTGCCTCATCGGCTGTTTCCTCCGGCGTTTTGTACTTCTTGGCATGCCAATCGCTTAAAATCGTATTGATATAGGGAAACGAGCAGGACGCGATTGCATCGACCGTCCGCTCATATGCGGCGAGTATCATGGTCATATCGTAGCCGTATTCCTCTGTCCAGATGCGGATATATTCCGTTTCCTTTTTGCTGAGCTTCCGGCTGCCCAAACCGAACGCGGTGCGAATCTGTCCGGTGATCTGCTTTTGCTCCTGCATACGGCGAAGCCGTTCCTCGGCTTTTTCCAGCGTGTCGATCCCCTCGTCCGACCACGCCCTTGCCACCGAATCCAGATACCGAGCACCGGTCTTCCCTTCCTCCACACAGTAGGAGATCAGCATCAGTATCACATCGACCGGCAGCCGACGGTTTTGATACATGGCGACCACGCTCTGCTGCTCGGCGGTGGAAAGGGGACGACCATAACACTGCTCGGCAAGATCGACCAGCTCCCGCAGAACACGGTGCTCGTCCAGCTTGCGGGCGATCTGCTCTCCGGTAACAGACTGCGGCTTTAACTGTTCGGGGATTTCCTCATCGCTTTGCAAAAAGCCCTCCCCGACCCAAAAGGAAAGAATGCCCGAAAGCTCCGTCTCGGAAAGGGAAAGCGCCTTGGCAAGGGCGGGCAGGTCCTTCCCCTGCTCGGGATAGCGGAACAGCCAGATCAGCACCTTCAATTCCTCACCGCTGACACGGGTGAGGTACTTGTCCGCCAGCTCCGTCGGAACGGCGAACACCCGGGTAAAATGCTGCAAATCAGGACGCACAGCCATTCCGATCCCTCCTTTTGTCGATAGGGTTTTATTTTAGCACAATCCCCTACATTTTTCAAGGGCAAAAAATGAAAGCTTCCGCTTTACATTCCACAGAATTTTTGTTATACTGAAAGTAGTAATTCCATGCCGGAAGAAAGGAGGTCGCCATATGCGTATTGCGCTTTTTACCGAAACCTATCTCCCCTATATCAACGGGGTCGTGACCCATGTGAAATCCCTCAAGGAAGGGCTGGAAAAGCAGGGGCATGAGGTACTGGTGGTGACCGCCGATCCGCACACCAACCACCATTATCTCAAGGACAAGGTGCTGCACTGCCCCGCCAAAAGCATCAAGCGGTTTTACAATTTCGGCATGGCATTTCCCTTTTCCCACACCCGATTGCAATATCTCCGTGCCTTTGACCCCGATATTATTCACATTCATCAGGAGTTCGGCATCGGCTACTCCGGTATGCAGATTGCGAAAATTCTCAAAAAGCCGCTGGTTTACACCCTACATACCATGTATGACGATTACCTTTACTATGTCGCGCCGCGACCGCTGATCCCACTTGTCAAAAAGGTGTCCCACCGTTACGCGCATTTCCTTGCCGACTCGGCGGTCTGCCTGACCGGTCCCTCCAAAAAGGTGGAGGAGTATTTCCGCGAATGCGGGATTGACAAAGATGTGAGTGTGATTCCCAATCCGGTCGAGCTGGATATCTTTGATCCCGCCGGTGTTTCCGAAGCGGAGATCGCCGCCTGCCGTGCGAAATACGGGCTTGCCGTCACCGACACTGTTGCCTGCTTCTGCGGCAGACTGGGGCAGGAAAAAAGCGTGGATATTCTACTGGATTACTGGAAAAAGGCGGTCGACCCGAAGGACGGCTGCAAGCTGATGATCATCGGGGACGGTCCGGCGCGTCCGGCGCTGGAGGAACAGGCAGCAGCACTGGGGATCGCCGATCAGGTCATCTTCACCGGTGCGATCCGACATGACGACCTGCCGCCCTACTACGCCTGCTGTGACCTTTACATCACCGCCTCCCTCTCCGACACCAACTCCATCTCAATGCTGGAGGGCATGGCAAGCGGACTGCCGGTCTTGCAGCGGAACGACCCGCTCAACGAAGGACAGGTGGAAAACGGGATCAACGGATATATTTTCAGCACTCCGGCGGAAATGCGGACGGAGCTGCTGAAGATACGCGATATGACGCCGCAGGAGAAAAAGACGTTTCGGAACACGGTGCGGGAGTCGGTCAAAAAATCCGGCTGTGAAGCGCTCGCCAATTACATACTGGCGGTCTATCACCAGTCCCAGCAAGCCGAGCCGAAACAGCGGCACCCCGCCATACAGCGGGTAAAGGCACGGGTCAAATCACTCAAACGATAAAAAGCACGGTGCAAAATGCACCGTGCTTTTTTCTGTATGGCTATTATTCGTAATCCACCACATTGACCCAGCGGGTGAGAAATTCCAGTTCCTCCGGCTTTTTCTTAACAGTCTGAGAGGCGGCGACGATCGGCATCCATTTTTGCACATACTGCTTTGCCGTATCGCTCTTTTGACAGAACAAATCCAGATACTGCTCCGCCGCGTCCTCCTTGCCGTCGAGCATGAACAGCATATAGGTCCGCGCGGCGTCCGCGGCGGCATTGCCCTGGGTGGCGTGCGACCAGTCGAGAATAAAGGGCGTACCGTCGTCCGAGATGATGATATTACTGGGGTTAAAGTCCCCGTGGCAGACCTTATTGTGGTTCGGCATCGCCTCGAGACGGGTATGAAGCTCATACCGAGTGGTCGCATCAAAGGTGGTCTGGGAAATCTTCCCCTGCATCTTATCCTTGAGCTTATTGAGCATCGGCGCCCTCTGCCGGTGTACCTCCAGCTGGAGATCCACAAACAAATTCAGATATTCGTCAAACCGGTCGGGATTTTCCTCCATCAAAACCGCCAGCGTTTTCCCGCTGATAAACTGGTTGACGATCGACCATTTCCCCTCGATCTTGGTCACCTCGAGCAGCTTTGGGATCGAGAGATTCGTCTCTTCCACCCGTGCCTGATTGAGCGCCTCGTTGAGCACCATTGCCTTGGAATAGTCCTCATTGAACACCTTGATGGTGCAGTCGCCGTCCTTATAGATCGTCTTGTCGGGACGCTCTGCCAAAATTCTTTCAAATTTCATCTTCTCTCACTCCTTATGCGCCGTAGTAGGCGTCCAGATAAAGCTGCTTGATCTCGCTCATCAGCGGATACCGCGGGTTTGCACCGGTACACTGATCGTTAAACGCCGCTTCCACCATCTCGTCCAGCGTTTCGAGGAAGTAGCTCTCCTCCACACCGTAATCCCGAATGGTCGGCTTGATCTCGATTGCCGCTTTCAGTTCCTCCAGCTTCTCGATCAGCTGATCGAATACCTGCTGATCGTCGCCGGTCAGACCGACAAAGCGCCCGATCTCGGCGTATCTTGCCAGCGCGTGCGGATATTGATATTGTGAGAAGGTCCCCATTTTGGTCGGGCAGTCGGTGGCGTTATACTTCATCACACGGGTCAGCAGTACCGCGTTGGCAATGCCGTGCGGCAGGTGATGATAAGCGCCCAGCTTATGCGCCATCGAGTGGTTCAGACCCAAAAACGCATTGGCAAACGCCATACCGGCAAGGCAGGAAGCGTCCGCCATTTTATTTCTGGCTTCGATATCGGTGCTCCCGTCACGGTAGGCGCGGGGCAGATACTCGAACACGCTTTTGATCGCCTTGAGCGCCAGCCCGTCGGTATAATCCGACGCCATGACCGACACATATGCTTCCAGCGCGTGGGTCATGACATCAATACCGGAAGCGCAGGTCAGCCCTTTCGGCTGGCTCATCATATTGTCGGTGTCGATGATCGCCATGTTCGGCATCAGCTCGTAATCGGCAAGGGGCCATTTGATACCGGTGTTCTGATCGGTGATGACCGCAAAGGGAGTCACCTCACTGCCGGTGCCGGAGGAAGTCGGGATCGCCACAAAATAGGCTTTCTCCCCCATCTTCGGGAAGGTGTAGACCCGCTTGCGGATATCGACAAAGACCATCGCCATATCCTCAAAATCCACGTCGGGGTGCTCATACAGCACCCACATAATCTTTGCCGCGTCCATTGCCGAGCCGCCGCCCATGGCGATGATGCAGTCCGGCTCGAAGGAGCGCATCTGCTCGGCGCCCGCTTCGGCGCTTTTCAGAGTTGGGTCGGGTTCGACATCATAGAAGCAGGTGTGTCGAATGCCCATCTCGTTCAGCTTATCCTCCACCGGCTTTGTATACCCGTTTTTATAGAGGAAATTATCGGTGACGATGAACGCCCGCTTCTTTTTCATCACGGTGCCGAGCTCGTCTAAAGCGACCGGCATACAGCCCTTTTTGAAATAGACCTTTTCCGGTGTTCTGAACCAGAGCATATTCTCTCTCCTCTCGGCAACGGTTTTGATATTCATCAGGTGCTTGATCCCCACATTGTCCGAAACGGAGTTGCCGCCCCAGGAGCCACAGCCTAATGTCAAAGAGGGAGCAAGCCGGAAGTTGTAGAGATCGCCGATCCCGCCAAACGAGGACGGGGTGTTGAGGAGAATACGGCAGGTTTTCATGCGGGCGCCGAAGCGGTCGAGCTTATCCTGCGCGGTCACCGGATCGAGATAGACCGAAGCGGTATGCCCATAGCCGCCGTCCTCGATCAGACGCTCCGCCTTATCGAGCGCCTCGTCAAAATCCGCGACCCGATACATCGCCAGCACCGGCGAGAGCTTTTCGTGTGCAAATTCCTCGCTTAATTCGACGCTTTCCACCTCGCCGATCAGGATTTTGGTGTGCTCCGGCACCGTGATACCGGACAGCTCCGCGATTTTTTCCGCCGACTGTCCAACGATCCGCGCGTTGAGCGAGCCGTTGATAATCATGGTGCGGCGCACCTTATTGATCTCGTCGCCGGCAAGGAAGTAGCAGCCGCGTTTTTCAAACTCCGCCTTTACCTCGTCATAGATCGCCTGATCGACCAGCACCGATTGCTCCGACGCACAGATCATGCCGTTATCGAAGGTTTTGGAGTGAATGATCGAATTGACCGCCATACGGATATCGGCAGAAGAATCGATAATGGCGGGGGTATTTCCCGCGCCGACGCCCAGCGCCGGTTTACCGGACGAATACGCCGATTTCACCATACCGGGACCGCCGGTCGCCAGAATGATATCCGCTTCCTTCATCAGGAGATTGGTCATTTCCAGCGACGGCACATCGATCCAGCCGATGATCCCCTCGGGCGCACCTGCCTCGACCGCCGCTTCCAGCACTACTCTGGCGGCTTCGATGGTGGACTGCTTGGCACGGGGGTGCGGGCTGATGATAATGCCGTTGCGGGTCTTTAAGCAGATCAGGGTTTTGAAGATCGCGGTGGAAGTGGGATTGGTGGTCGGAATGACCGCCGCAACCACCCCGATCGGCTCCGCGATCTTCCGAATCCCGAACGCGGGGTCTTCCTCGACCACGCCGCAGGTCTTATCGTTTTTATACTTATTGTAGATATACTCGGCGGCATAGTGGTTTTTGATGACCTTGTCCTCCACCACACCCATGCCGGTTTCCTCCACCGCCATTTTGGCAAGCGGAATCCGCTGCTTATTGGCTGCCGCCGCCGCAGCGCGGAAAATCGCGTCCACCTGCTCCTGCGTATAAGCGGCAAACTGACGCTGCGCTTCTCTGACCCGCGCAATGGCAGCCTCCAGCTTTTCCACACTGTCTACAATCTCATATTCTTTCATCGGACATCACTCCTGTTCTGATCTATTAGCCAAAAGCGGCGCAAAAAGGCGCGCCGCTTTGATCTTCTCAAAGTCCGTTGGGGTTATTTTGGGTAAACCGCCAGGTATCCTCGCACATCTCCTCGATCCCACGGGAAGCCTCCCAACCGAGCAGTTCTTTTGCCTTTGCCGGATCGGCATAGCATTCGGCAATATCACCCGGACGGCGAGGCTTGATCTCATACTTGACCGCAACGCCGGACGCCTTCTCGAACGCCTTGACCACCTGAAGCACCGAATAGCCGTTTCCGGTGCCGAGGTTGATCGCTTCCACGCCGGTATGATCCTTGGCGTAGGAAAGCGCCTTTAAGTGACCGAGCGCCAAGTCCACCACATGGATATAATCCCGCACGCCGGTACCGTCGGGAGTGGGATAATCGTCCCCGAACACGCCGAGACAGGGCAGCTTGCCCAGTGCCACCTGTGCAATATAGGGCATCAGATTATTGGGGATACCGTTCGGGTTTTCACCCAGCAGTCCGCTTTTATGCGCGCCGATCGGATTGAAGTACCGCAGCAGCACAACGCTCCACTCGGGATCGGCGGTGTGCAGATCGGTGAGAATCCGCTCGATCATCAGCTTGGTGCTGCCATAGGGATTGGTGGTGGACAGCGGGAAGTCCTCCCGAATCGGCACCGATTTGGGCGAACCGTACACGGTGGCGGACGAGCTGAACACGATCCGCTTTACCCCGTGCTTGGACATGACCTCGCAGAGGTTAAAGGTACCGGTGAGATTGTTATGATAGTAAAGCAGCGGCTTTGCCACCGATTCACCGACTGCCTTGAGCCCCGCAAAATGAATGCAGCTGTCAATCTGTGGATTCTCGGTCAGCACCTGATCCAGTGCATCACGATCGAGCAAATCCACCCGATAGAATTTGGGCGCCCTGCCGGTCAGCTTCTCGATCCGTTTGACCGCTTCCTCCTTACTGTTATAGAGGTTATCCACGATCACCACATCATATCCGGCGTTCATCAGCTCCACACAGGTGTGCGAACCGATATAACCGGCACCTCCGGTCACCAATACTGCCATCTGTCCATCTCTCCTTACGCTACATGATAATTACAGTATAAAACGATACCGCCAAAATGTCAACCGCCGTCCGGCGTCAGCCTGCCTTGATCTCCAGCCAGAGAGACTGGATCAGAGCGTTGATGTCGGCAGGCAGGTGGACAAAGCTCTCACAGCGATCCAGCGCCTCGCGGTCGGGATAGAGAATCTTGCTGTTTTTCCACTCCGGCTCCAGCTCGTCATAAACGCTTTGCAGCGGTGTGGAGTAGCTGATCATTTCGACATTCGCTTTCGCGATGCGGGTCTCGCACATAAAGTTGATAAACTGTTCCGCCTCGGTCTTATGTGCCGAGCCCTTCTGCACCACCATCGAATCCACAAACAGGTTGCTGCCTTCCTCCGGCATGGCAAAGGCGATATTCGGGTTTTCCTCCTGGATCAGCAGGGTATCGCCGGCATAGTAAGGCGCCATCACCGCCTCGCCGTTTTCCATTTTATCCAGTATCTCGTCCATCAGATATGCCTGCCACTTCTGCTTTTTCAGTTCCTCGGCGGCTTCCTGCCATTCATAGGCATTGGTGGAATTTTGGGAATAGCCCAGCTTTTTCATGGCAATCCCCAATGCGTCGCGGGGATTATCGAACATCAGCACCTGATCGGCATACTGCGGGTCCCACAGCACGTCCCAGCTGGTCGGAACATCTTTCACCACCGAGCTGTCGTAAATGATCCCCACCGTTCCCCAGATATAGGGAACCGAATAGATATTGTTCGGGTCAAAAGGCAGGTTCTTATACTGCTCCATGACATCGGCATAATTGGGAATATTGGAGAAATCCAGCTGCTCCACCATGTTCTCCTCGATCATACGGGCGATCATATAGTCGGACGGAATGATCACGTCATACTGCGCGGAGCCGCTTTGCAGTTTGGCGTACATCTCCTCGTTGCTGGCAAAGGTGGTGTACTCCACCTTGATATGGGGATATGCCTTTTCAAACTCGGCGATGGTGTCCAGCGTGTCCCCCTCGCCGGTGGAAATATAATCTCCGCCCCAGTTGTAGACCTTTAACACGATCTTATCGCTGTCGCCGCAGCCCGCCAGCGACAGGCTCGACAGCAAGAGAAATACGACAGTAAATACCGAAATGATCCGTTTCATATTGAGCTCCTTTCCTGTTCCCTTTTTTCCAGTCTGCTGTCCCGCAGGTTGACGAAGATCAAAATCAGCAGTACCACCAAAAACAGCAGGGTGAACATGGCGTTGATCTTGGGCGACACCGGCTTTCGCGTCATGGAATAAATGGTGATCGGCAGCGTTTGAAAAGACGAGCTGCCGCTTGTAAAATAGGTGACGATAAAATCGTCCAGCGAGAAGGTGAACGCCATGAAAAGCCCCGACACCACGCCGGGCAGTATCTCGGGCAGAACCACTTTCCAAATGGCTTGATGCCTTCGGCAGCCCAGGTCGAGCGCCGCCTCATACAGATTGTGATCCATCTGCCGCAGCTTCGGCAGGACATTGAGGATCACATAGGGAAGCGAAAAGGTGATGTGGGCGATCAAGATCGACCAAAAGCCCAGCTCCAGTCCCAAAAGACGGGTACCCAGCACGAACAGAAGCATCATCGAGACGCCGATGACGATATCGGGATTGATAACCGGAATATAGGTGACATTCATCACCACGGTACGAACCCGCTTTTTCATTCGGCTGATCCCGATTGCCGCCAGCGTGCCGATGAGCGTGGCGATCACCGAGGAAAGCACCGCGACGATCAACGTGTTCTTGAGCGAAGTCATCAGCATATCGTCCCGCAGCATCTCCCGATACCAGTTGAGGGTAAAGCCGGTAAAAACCGAGCGGGATTTGGACTGATTGAATGAAAAGAAGATCAGCACCGCGATGGGCGCATAGAGAAAAAGAAAAATCAGACCCATATAAAAGCGGGAGAACAGCTTTTTCATATCATCGCCCCCTCGATATCCTCGCTGTCAAAGAGGTTCATGATCGCCATAATGATCAGCATCAGCACCATCAGCACCAGCGCAAGAGCACTTCCGGCATAGGGATCGTAGGCGCTGCCGATAAACTGCTGCTCGATCAGATCGCCGATCAGCAGATTGCTGCTGCCGCCAAGCCAGCGGGAGATGATAAAGGTGGAGACCGACGGCACAAAAACCATCGTGATCCCCGATATGATGCCCGGCATCGAAAGCGGTATGATGATCCGCCCGATCACCCGTATGCCGTCCGCGCCGAGGTCCCGCGCCGCCTCGATCACCGAGCGGTCGATCTTCACCATGACCGAGTAGAGCGGAAGGATCATAAAAGGCAGATAGTTATAAACCATTCCCAAAATGACCGCACCCTGGGTGTTGATCATATGCACCGGACCCAAGCCGATCAGCCCCAAAAACCGGTTGATCAGTCCGGTGTCCTCCAGCAGCGTCATCCAGGCGCGGGTGCAAAGCAGAAAGTTCATCCACATCGGCAGCATGACAAGCAGAAGCAGGGTGCGCTGCCTGTTTCCGGTCGAGCGGGCAATCCGATAGGCGACCGGAAACGCCAGCACCAGACAAAGCGCCGTCGCGACCAGCGCCAGCCAGATCGAGCGGGCAAATACCGGCGCATATTTCGGGATATTCGTCAGGTTTTGAAGGGTGAAGCCGCCCTCTTTCGCGGTAAACGCATAGTACACCACCATGCCGAGCGGCACCAGCGTAAACAAAAGAATCCAGATGAGATAGGGCGTCGCCATTCGTTTTCTCATGACTGCCCCTCCCCATCACAGGGTACTACCTCGATTTTCTCGAAGTCGAACCGGAACGGGATATCGGTCGCCACCTGCTCGTCATTCTGGGAATAGATCATGATCGGCGCGTCGATCGCGTAAGCGTAAAGGATACACTCATTGTAAGCGCCCTTATAGACCACCGACTCCAAAAATCCGACCGCATGGCTTTTATCCGCCGACACGATCTCAATATCATGCGGGCTGATCGTCAGCCGGACGCGGCTGCCCTTCGGCAGGTCGATATCCGGTCGGGTGAAGCTCACCTCGCCGCCGAAAAAGCTGACCGTATGCGCGTCGGTGATCGTTCCGTAACAGATATTCTTATCCCCGCTAAACAGCTTTTCCATGATATGTATTTCATTCGGATCGACCTGTATCCCGATCGTAGAACCGACCGGCGCGCAATCGGTGGACTGAATGACCCAGTGCAGGCCGTTTATCTCCACCGTCATCTCATAATGCACGCCCTTGAAAACGGTATTCTCCACTACGCCGCATACCATGCCCTGCTGAGTGGGAACCACCTTGACGTCTTCGGGACGGATCACCACATCGACCGGTCCGTCAGCAGGAAAGCCCCTGTCCACGCAGTCCCAGTCACTGCCGCCGAACGACACCAGAAAATCACGGCGCATAATCCCGTCAAAGATATTGTTGTCCCCGATAAAGTCCGCCACAAAGGCGTTCTTCGGCTCGTTATAAATATCCTCCGGCGTGCCGATCTGCTGAATTTCACCGTCATTCATCACCACAACGGTATCGCTCATGGTGAGTGCTTCCTCCTGATCGTGGGTGACATAGACAAAGGTGATCCCCATCTGCTTCTGGATCATCTTCAGCTCGGTCTGCATCTCCTTGCGGAGTTTTAAGTCCAGCGCGCCGAGCGGCTCATCGAGCAACAGCACGCGGGGACGGTTGATCAGTGCGCGGGCGATTGCCACCCGCTGTTGCTGTCCGCCCGAAAGCTGTTCTATCCGCCGCCGATCAAAGCCCTTGAGGTTGACAAGCTCCAGCATTTGCAGCACCCGCTGCCGTATTTCGTCCTTCGGCAGCTTTTTGAGCTTCAGCCCGAAGGCGATATTGTCAAACACATTCAGATGCGGAAAAAGCGCATACCGCTGGAACACCGTATTCACCTGCCGCTTATCCGGCGGCAGATCGGTGATGTCCTGCCCGTCAAACCACACTTTTCCCGTTTCGGGTCGGGTAAAGCCGCCGATACAGCGCAGCGTGGTGGTCTTTCCGCAGCCGGACGGTCCCAGTAATGTGACAAACTCCCGATCCCGTATCGAGAGGTTTAAGTCGCTGAGTACCTTTTCCCCGTCATAGGATACATCGATATGCTCCAAACGAATGATCTCATGCTCCATCTTACCCATTCCCCCTTTGCGGATTCAGCAGCGGCTCCCCCGCTGCCCACGGCGGTTTTGTACTGCCGCCCGCAAAAGGCTTTCCCCCGCGCCTAAGCGCAGGTTACAGCAGTACAGCTTCGTCCGTGCTTTCGGCTTTGCCCGAAGGCAAAGCAACAGATACGAATAAGACTTCATAAAAAATATACCACAGTTTCGTAAAATGTCAAGGCAAAGCGGGAATTTGCCGTCTTGCTTTTTCGACATCGGAGAGTATAATAGTACACAGGTCAAAACAGAAAGGAAGCTCTTTACCATGCAAATTCTCTTATCCGTTTCGGTCGCGATGCTGACGGGTCTGCTGATGACCCGTGTGTTCAAGCCGCTCAAGCTGCCCACCGTCACGGCATACCTGATCGCCGGTGTGCTGATCGGTCCGTATTGCCTTGGTGCGCTTCATATCACCGGTTTCGGCTTCAATTCCGCCGAGGAGCTGACCCGTATCGGGCTTGTTTCCGATGTTGCACTGGGCTTTATCGCCTTTTCGATCGGGAACGAATTTCGGCTCAATGACCTGAAAAAGACCGGCAAGCAGGCATTTATCGTCGGCACCGCGCAGGCGCTTGTCACCACGCTGATCGTGACGGTGATCCTCATCGGCGTACATCTGCTGATGCCCGATCATCTGACGATCCAACAGGCGCTCACCCTCGGCGCGATCGCCACCGCCACCGCGCCTGCCGCCACACTGATGGTGGTACGGCAATATAAGGCAAACGGTCCTCTGACCCGCCTGCTGCTCCCGATCGTCGCACTGGACGATGCGGTCGGGCTTGTGATCTTTGCGGTTTTATTCGGCATCTCCAAGGCGATCACCTCATCGGAAGCGGACATCTTCGCCATTGTGGTCAATCCGCTGATTGAGATTGTCGCTTCCCTATTGCTGGGTGCAGTGATGGGCTTTATCCTGACCCAGCTGGAACGCCTTTTCAATTCCAATACCAACCGCCTCAACATGACCATCGCCTTTGTCTTTCTCACCGC
>CANQKY010000055.1 GCA_947624575.1 uncultured Clostridia bacterium | reverse complement strand
CTGCTTCCTCTAAAGGTGTTTTCATAGCAAAGTTGTCCACTATGGAGAATTGTAAACAGTTAATCAGCGGTTCCCTAGTTTAGTAAAGAAAGATAATAATCCTCTAGCTCTTTAGCGCTGCTGCGGATATCATAGCCCGCCTTCGCGATATCGGCGATTACATCTTTTCGGGCAGAGGCCGCCATGGCGTCCATGATTATGCTTGCCCAAGCCCGATCCTGCTCCTGTAATGGAACCGAGACAAAAAGCTCTGTGACCGCCGCCTCCTTCGGTACCGCATCCGAACAAATCGTTTTCAGCCCTGCTGCCTGCGCTTCGATTGCGACGATGCCAAGACCCTCCCATGCCGAAGTTAGGACAAACACATCCATCGCTTGATATAGCCTGAAAACCGTATCTGTGTTTCCGTAAAAAATAACCTGATCTTTGAGCCCGCGCATTTCAACACGGCTCTTTATTTTGTCGTACAGTTTACCGCTGCCCACAAGCAGCAGCACCGCCTGCGGATCCGCTTTGTGGATCTGCGCAAAAATATCAATAAGCCTGATATGGTTTTTGGGGGGAGAAAACGCCCCAATATTACCGACGACATGTTTATTCTCAAGGCCCAATTGGCACCGCATCTCCCGCCTTACGGCAGAATCGTATTGAAAGATGTTGCAATCGATCGCGTTGGGTAAAATGGCTATTTTCTTCCATACCGCCCTGGGGAAGGTATACCTGCCCGTGTCCTGTGAACAGGCCAGATAATGCGTGGGGCATTTCAACAGCGCCGGGGAGCAAATCAGTTTTATCAAATGGTGCTTTAAGGTATTCAGACCGTTGGTGTGACTGTGAACGATGCGCACAGGTATCTTCGCCCGCTTGGCGACGCGGGCGCACAAGGCAAGTATCATACTGCTGCCGGTATTGACATGAACGATTTTGTAATCATGCCGCTGCAGAAAGGTATAGAATTCTTTTTCAAAGCGCCGGTAAAACGAACCTTTTTTCGTCTTCGCTCTGATATCCATTTCATACAGGTTGCCGCCGTTTTGTTTGATCACAGTACGCATATGCTCATTTTTGCAGATGCCGGGCGCCAAAAAGTCAAACTGTATTTTGCTCCTGTCAATGTGTTGATAATAAGAGAGCAATACCGTTTCCACTCCACGGTTAATAAAGTCTCCCCCACCTACCTGCAGGACTCTAATCGGCGCTTCAGGCTTCACAATTGTCCTCCCTCTGTACGAAATGTACATTTCAGTTTGCTCTTTGCGTTTATCAGATCGTCCACCCGCCATCCGGGACAACGGATATCCTTCTTAAACTTGACGCTTTTACGTCCGTCTGAAGCTCGCTCTCAGAGAGCGCTTCATACGAACATTGATAAAACAGCTGTTGTTCTCTTTCAAAGTTGCCTGTATCAGCATCACATAGAATAGCCATATCCCAGAGAAAATAATCGTCTGTCCGAAGGTTAACGCGCATAACAGCAGCACCATTATTTTGAGCTCCGAATTGCGATAGTAAGCGAATATCATTAGAAGATACAATACGGTGCCCAACGCTCCCCAGTATACAAGGATCTGATAGGCCGAAGTGATATAGCCCTTATTTGTCATTACTGCCGATATTCTGTCATGAAAGGTCATCCTGCCGCTTTCAATGAAGTAGTTAATATTATTCATGCCAATGCCAAATATCTTTTGCACGAGAGGTAAGTTCTGATAAACCAGCCAGCCTCTGGTCAATCTCGCATTGTTTTGATAATCTGTGCCTGTAAGCTTCTCCAAAGCATACTCGAACCACGACGTTTGCAAAAAAAGCAGCAGTAAAAGCCCACCCACTGAAAGGATTGCAATTTTCTGCTTTATGGAAGCGCTATACAGCAGGAAATATAGCCAAATTGCGCCGGCACAAAGTATCCCCAGCGTCGAGGTTGAAGCCATAATCGCCAACGTCAGCAGCAACGCGTTCAGGTATTCCGTATGCTTCAGCAAAAGGATCAGCAGCGGCAGCATGGCTGTGGCATAGATTTGCGGTTCCGGGAAAAAACCCGTCGGTCGGACACCTTGTAGAAACCAACGATCCGGATAGCCTCCGGGCAATAAATAAATCGGGTACGCTTTCTGCCCCAATATGAATATTTGAAAGAATTGCACAACGATCGCGGCGGAACTGATTGCGCTGACCAGCTTATAGGTATGGAACAGTTTTTCTATGTCAATGCTGAACGTTGACAACATCACCAAGTACATAAAAAGCGATATAAGATTCAGTGCCCGGCTGCTATAAAAACCGCCGTATACAGAAAAATTGATACACTGCAAAGGGATGCACACAATGATAAAAAGGAAATAATATTTGGGGATTTTATAATTCTCCATTTTCTGTGTCAGCAGTTTAACGAACAAATAGGCCAGCAATACGACCTGACCTATACTCCCCGCACCGGGTAATGAATAGTAGCTCAATATTAAATAAAATGGAAAAAACCACTCTAAAAAGCTGCCCCTTGGCATTGGTCTTATTCTTATTTTAGCGTTGCTCATACTTTATCACCTTTGTTGGCGGCTTTGGGACAGGCGTCCGACAGTATCTCCGATAACATTTTGTGGGGTTTATAAAGCATAATATAATCAGATTTATCTTTGTTTATAAAAAAATCGTCATCGCAGGAAAGATCGTCGATGATAACGTCTTTTCCGCATATATATCCCTGATAAAGCACCGTAGAGTAACGCGATATCAGCGACTCTGCATCCGCTATGGATTGAAAAATCTGTTTATCCAACGGGTTCTCAAGCATGCCTTCGGGGACACTTTTTTTGGTGATTCTACGTGAAAGCTGCCTCGGATGAGGACGGATTCTGACGCTTGCGCCCATTGACTGCAACAGTCGGGCCGCTTCGACAATCCGTTTCAGGGTCTCATTGGATTCGTAATTCAAATAAAACACATAATCAATCTTTGTAAGTCTTCCCGGAAGATTCAGTTTCTCCCACGGGTTTTCAACTCTATACCTTCCCACGCTAAATTTCAGCTTTTTAAACAGACCCAGATAGTGCTCATCCCAAACGTACATTTCGTCAAAAGCGGCCAGTGTATTATGAGGGGAATAGAACTTCTCTCCATGCATGAAATTGATGTGCGTTATGCCGTTTTGATGACAGTATTCCGTCAGCACCGCCGCTCCGCAGGAAGATTCATAGGTCGTTAGAATGGTTTTGGGGCGGTATCTATGGACAATGTAGGAATAGTTTGCCAATACCGCAATCATTTCATAGGCAAAGCAGAAATTAAAATGGCCTTCCGTAAAGCATCTTTGAATCAGTCTTCTGGCCGTTTTATCCAGATACAACCCACTTCCCAACCGGACATCCACCCGGTGCGACGCATCTTGAAACGCTTCCGGTATGATCCCCGGATTATGCGAGATGCAATAGTATACCGTATCGATCCCATTCTGGCGGGGCGGCGCTTTTTTCAGCGAAAAAACAACGTACAGCGGGACAGCCGCCAGGCCAAACAGAATCCGATAACAGGTTCTTTGAAGGATATTGTACCCATATTTCATTCTGATCCGATATGCGCGATAGGAACGCCGTATATTGCTCCATTCCGCTGCATCAATTGATTCCATTTCATTTTTGAAGGCCTCAAAGTTCAATGGAATCTCTGACATGGCAAAGCATTTGTTTCGAAATTCTTTTATACAGCTGATAAATTGCATTGATAATCACCCGATACGATAGCGATTTGTTTGCGGTAATGCCCGCTGTTCACGCGGCCAGATGAACGGCGATTCAGGGTCTGCAAACCCGGTTTATTCCTTTCGCTTACACACCGACGCCTCGTCATTTCCATGCAGCATGCGGTTCAAACCTCCATTGCACATCGAGATCCGTTTGCGTTAAAGGCTTTTTCTGTTTTTCTTCCTTATCATACACAACAACTTCCGGTTCTTCGTACAGCAACGCTGTTTCCCAGCTGCGAGATTTCGCACCAGTGGAATATACTTCTGTTTAAAGCCCATCAACTCGCGCTTCTTTTCTGAAGCTTCGCGGTATTTCTCAATCGACAGGCCAAATTAATATACCCGGGGTATCGCTGCTCTGCGAAGCGAATTCTGCCTCCTGGTTATTCTTAGCGATCGCCCAGATCCTTCTTCCCGACTATTTATTATGGGCGCAAAGGCAAAACACCGCTTCAACCCTGCGATATAACGAATCGCTCAATTTCTCAATCCGTGCATTTAAATTCCTTATCCATGTAACCGAGACAAACTTTGTGTAAATCGTCTCAACACATGCTGTCATCAAAAAAATGACGGGAATCACAATGAGCGCCAGAACGATATATTCTGCTCCCTGCTCAGATATGTGTGTAAGCCGGAACCATCTTTCCCAGAGATACTCGCTAAATATCATATGTGACTGCAACAAATAGGCTCCAAACGTCAATTTTGCGATGCGGTTCACCGTTCTGTTAAAATCAAGTTGGCGCTGTTCAAAGATATTAAAAAAGAAAAGCGCCGCCATAAAGCAAACTGGAGAATAGACGTTTCGAATACCGTGTCCTTGCGTCATTGACTCTACAGCATACATCAGCGCATACGCAAGAAGAAAACACGCGAAGCTCCATCCTGCCGATATCCGCTCAAGAACGCCCTCAGATTTGATATAGCATATAAAAATGAACACATACCCAAACCATACCGGTCCAATAAATACCCCTTTGTTAAATAGCTTTACTACTAATAACTCAGGCGACAAATATCCCAGAAGAACCACCGCGCCGGCAATGCCCCCCCGGTTATAACAATCATCTTTTTCTTCGATCTGCATATTCTTTGCAGATACGGCGCAAAGAGCAGCATAGCTACATACCCAAATGAATACCAATAGCTGAAGCTCCCCGCAAAGGCTCTTAAGTGGAACCGATATCCTGCCATCACGCAAACAGCGTCGAGAACAATACTGTAAAATATTGACTTTTCGACAATTCTGAATATCCTGTTAGATTTGAACTCCGCGCTATCCGCTAAAAACCATGCTCCCAATATAACGAATAAATTAACCCCAAATTTGCCGCCTAAGAAAAATAATCTTCTTGCCAATATATTTACCAATTGCGCATTCTCAGAACAAGGGACGTGATTCAATATAATAAAGATTGCAGCAAAAACTCGGACTAATTCATATTTTGTCTTCCTTGTGTTCACAGGCATGGCCCCTTTCGCGTTTCTTCTTTATGTCAATTCTTAAACAAACTATACATCGTGTGCAGCGTTGCAAGCGTAATCGTTGTTCCCGGATTGATAACCGCTACGGCATCAATCAGGGCTCCTTTGCCGAGAGATACATTTTCTTCGACAGATACCGAAGGGTGAATTCCGGCGGGAATGTCCAGGGGAACTACGACTTAACAATTTTTCGCTATATACGCCTACGCATCGTTGCATGCCTTCAGGCGCAAACCGTCAGGTATGGCCCCAATAAACATCCATATACCATGCTGTAAATCTGCTCAACCCGTCTTTAATCGTTGTAGTGGGCTTAAACCCAACATCCCGCTCTAAATCGCTCACATCGGCATAGGTCTGGTATACATCTCCCGGCTGCATGGGCAAGTACTCTTTTTTTGCTTCTTTGCCCAGCGCCTGCTCCAGCGCCGCGATAAAATCCGTCAACTTTTCCGGCTTGTTGTTGCCAATGTTGTAGACCTTGTATCGAGCGCCGGTCACGGCATCCGGCTGAGGAGGCTTGTCCAGCAGACGAACAATCCCTTCAACAATATCGTCGATATAAGTAAAATCGCGGTACATATCGCCATGGTTAAAGATTTGGATCGGTTCTCCACGCATGATTTTTTCGGCAAAGCTGAAATAGGCCATGTCCGGACGACCGTAGGGCCCGTAGACGGTAAAAAAGCGCAGGCCCGTAGCCGGGATACCATACAAATGGCTATAGGCGTAAGCCATCAGCTCGTCGCTTTTCTTGGTGGCTGCATACAGGCTGACCGGGGTATCGACCTGATCGGCAGTGGAAAACGGCACTTTTTTGTTGGCGCCATACACACTGGAGCTGCTGGCATAAACCAGATGTTCTACGGGATAGTGTCGGCAGCACTCCAGCACGTTGAAAAAGCCTTCCAAATTGCTTTGTATATAGGCATCTGGGTTTTTTATGGAGTAACGCACTCCTGCCTGCGCAGCCAGATTGACGACAATTTGGGGCTCGCAAAGCTGGAATATGACCTCGAGCGCGCCTTTATCCGCGATATCCGTTTTGATGAATCGAAAGTTCGGATACGTTTGTAGGATGTCCATGCGCATCCGCTTGAGTTTTGGGTCGTAATAGTCGTTTAAATTGTCTGCCGCCACGACCTCAGCGCCCGCTTCCAGCAGGCGTTTGCCCAAATGGAAGCCGATGAACCCTGCGCCGCCGGTGATCAATATTTTTTTGCCCTTCATGTGTTCCCTTTTTGCCCCTTTTTCCATCCAAGCATCATCAGAAAATAACTCTTTTACGAGCGTTACTTCTTACTTTTACATAGATTGTATATTTTATATGCTACGTCCAATAACCCCATTTTTCTCAGCACGGCCTTACCTTCCATATGTATTTCGTCTTTTAGTCGCCCGTTATTTGCTCGGTATTGAAACCTCTTTATTTGTCCCTTCAGCGATAAGGCCGCTTTATCTATCTCGATATCGTTTTGGATCGCACCCACCTCGCGCAGCTTGGTTAAGATTTCATTGGCGATCTCAAAATAAATCCTTCTGTTATAATGCCTGATATTATCAAGGTAGTCGGACTCAGATCTGACCAATGCGGCAACATCAATAATTCTAACGTTATCATGTCTTTCCGCTACCTTTCTTAAAACGGTATTCATTTCAACATGCGTCAAATATCGTTCTGGCTCTTGCGGGTTTGGAAAATCGATTTCTGCTCCATTTATAAGTATGATTTCTGTTTGCAGCCTCTTGATGAGCCATTCCAGATTGCTTTCAAGCTGTTCTATTTTAACCCCCCCCCGGAAATTGAATTTCCGTTCAAATGCCCGTTGTTCCTCTTTTGTCATATACCCTTGAGAATCTTTTAAAGGAAAATCTCTGTTTCCATATACCGCATAAATTCCTTTTTTATCTTTTGATTCATATACGGCATGTGAATAATCAATCAACGGGCTATAGATAACAACATCATATTTTTCAGAAAATAATCCTTCAAAGAACACGTCTTTGTCATAAAAAATGCAATTATCCAGTAGATATTGCTTCTCATCCTTCGTATACTCTGCCGTTGCTCGCAAATTAAATGAGCTATCGGGATGGCATTCAAATCTTTTATTGACTACATAGTTAAAGCGCATGTCAAACTTAACGCCGCTTTTTTCTAGATAATATGCTGTTTGCTCCAGATCGCATCCGCCTATAAGTAATATTTTTTTATTTGTGCTTACACTTTTTATCTCTTCATGGCCGGCCGAGCTGTCATTGTTATTGATCCATTCCAATGAATCTTTATTGTTTAAATCTCCTGCAACTTCACCAACAATGGATATTTCAGGACAATCCAAGCTATGATATACATACTGCTCGATGCCCATGCCGATCGTTCTGCACGAAAATAATAAGTGTTCCGCCTTGCCTTCCTTTACGGCATAAAATCCAACCATACCGTAATCACCAAAACAGTCTTTGACCCATACCGTTCCGCAGTTATAGTCGGGATTGGAAAGCATAGTGTGTACTTCTTCTCTGCTACTTCTCTTTTTGGTAAAATTTAATTGGTTTGAGCGTTGAATAAGTTCATAAATACGTTCTTCTTCTTCCCGGCAATCTGTATGGATCACCAAGCTAATGCGGCAGCTTTTTAAGAATTCCTTTGCCGATCCAAAATGCGTTCTTTGCTTTGACTTTTCCTCGAGGATCTTGTATTGCTTTAGTCTTTTATGGGTCGGATCTATTTCTTTATCCGATGCCAACAATTCTTCCAAAAGGACAACAGTCACGCTTGGATACGCTGTGATGATGCCAGGCACATAGAATTCAACTTCTTCGATGTTAAGATGATTATCATCTATAAACAAAACGTTTTCTGCTCTAAGTCCTATTTCTTTTATCATTGCTTTGATTCTATTTCCTTTTGCGCTCCAATCAATCGATGCAAAGACAAATAGATCCCAAAGACCTGCTGCTTTTAAATAGTTTTCAACCTTCTCTTTATCGTTTTTGCTGCAAATTGAATTAATAATTCCGTGATCCGTCAAAGCGTTGATCAAGGCAATATTATGTTTGGGTATCTCGACAATATCATCGTTGTCAATTGTGCCTTTCCACAATGTTTCATCTAAATCCCATATAACCATTTTTAATTTCTTGATTTGTCCGCTTTTATACGCATTCATTCTACAAGCCCCATTTTACCCTGTGATGGATGTTCCTTATTGGGCCAACTTTGTTATTTTCTCCAGGTAAGCATCCACTACTGCTTTCCTGTTAGTTTTCTAATTAAAACCGGAAATCAAAAAGAACAGAGGCACATGAACACTGCATACCCATGTATACAGGACGTTGCGCCAAGGTGTTTCATGAAGATTAATCGGGAAAACGATTATAGCATGACCGAGAAGAACAAGAAAGATTGCTATCCCTCTCATGATGTCTATTTCTTTTATCCTTTGTTTTTTCATGTCAATCCTACAAACTTTCTTGCAGCAGCTTCAGCAGTTCAACTCTTCCAGATATTCTTGTACAACAATCTGTCTGTCAAATTCCCTTTCAACTTTCTTTCTGCCGGCCAGCCCCATGTCCCGGCGTTCCTCCCAGGAAAGCGCTAAAAATCTTTCAATCTTATCAATAAGATCTCTTGTATCCCGCTGTTTACAAATAAACCCGTTCACCCCGTCGTCTACAATCTCGCGGCAACCGCTGCGGCCTGTCGTGATGATCGGTCGTCCACTCGCGGCGGACTCCAGCAAAACATTGCTGATTCCCTCCGGATAGTACGTCGGATGTACCGTGCAGCAGTTCAGCGCCTGAAAAGGTGAAATGTCGCTTTCCCAGCCATGATACAGAAGAATCCCCTCCTCTTGCATCGCCTTCATCTGTTCTAAGTAAACAGGTTCTTCGCATGCGCCAATGACATGAAAGCGCGCCTCCCGATATCTCTTCGTGATTTCCCGCGCTGCTCCAAGGTACTGTTCAATGCCCTTCTCTTTCATGACGCGAGCAACAAAAATGAAGTCTACGCTTTTATCGTGCGGATAAGGCAAACATTTCCATTTTTCAAGGTTGACGCCAGAACCGCACAGCACCCTCGAACGGCCGGAAAGCATCTTTCTGTTTTCAAAAAACGCCTTGTTTTCTTCGTTTTGGAAGAAAACGCACGCCGCCTTTTTTACGCCAAGCTTATATAAAAAACACGTGATGACCTGCATGATTCCTGGAGTTTCCACAGGCGTGCCCAGCCCGCAAACATTGACGATATAAGGAATCGCCAGTCTCGCGCACGCCATGCCGCCGTAAACATTCGGCTTGATATTGTATGTGCATACAACATCCGGCGACAATTCCTTTAGAAGCCGGTAGATCTCCTTATAAAGCCCAACATCCTGCAATGGATTCTTTCCGTGCCGACTGATGTTGATCGGTACGAGTTCGCATCCGAGCTTTTTAATGTCTTCCACATGTTTATCGAAGGTACAAATTGCCGTTACCTTAAAGCCATGCTCAATTATAGACTGTATAACTTCATAACGAAAATTATACAGAGTTGTTGTATCGTTTGCAATAATGACGATCTTTTGCATCCGCACGTTCCCCTTTACAGTCGCTTCATTACGCTGTCAGCGCTGAAACGCCGTTACTCATCAGAACCCGTTCCGAGCTCCCTCCCGTATTCCCTCTCTCCCAAGCACCTTGCTCACGGTCATGAGGAGGATCTTCGCGTCGAACGCCGGGCTCATCCTCTCCAAATACTCCCTGTCGAGCGCGGCCTTTTCCTCGTCGTCCAGCAAGTCACGCCCGTTCACCTGCGCCCAACCCGTCAGCCCCGGACGGAGCTGGTAGACGCCCAGTTCCTTGCGCAGCTCGTGAATCCCGCTCTCCTGCCGGATCAGCGGACGCGGCCCGATCAGCGACATCTCCCCGCGCAGCACTTGGAAAAGCTGCGGCAGCTCGTCGATACTCGTGTCCCGCAAAAAACGCCCCAGCCGCGAGATGTACAGCGCGCCGTCCTGCAATTCGCCCGTCGGCATGTACTTGGGCGCGCTACTCTTCATGCTGCGGAATTTCGTGATCGTGAACGCCTTCCCGCCGCGCCCCACGCGAAGCTGCCGGAAGAAGATCGGCTCGTTCGGGCTGCTCGCCTTTTGTAGTACGCAGGCGATCAACATCGGTAGCGCGAGCACAAGCAGCATCGCCAACGCCAAAATGAAATCCATGACGTGCTTCGCGCGCTGGTAGCGAAGCTGCTTCGCCGTCAAGAAGTAGTATTCGTGCTTCATGCCGCTACCTCCATGAGAAGGCAAGCGGCAGGTCTATTCCATGCGTATGCGCGGAAAAACTGTCCGTAAATCCGCGCGTTAGAGAGGCTAGTACCCCCCCCCGCGTTTTAAAACGACCCCGACGGTTTTAAGCAGTATCTTAAAGTCGAGCGGCAGCGAACGCCTCCTGATGTACTCGACGTCGTAGAGGATCTTCTCTTCCGGTTTCAAATCGTACCCGCCATTCACCTGCGCCAGCCCTGTCATCCCGGGCCTAATGCGCAGGCGCTCGCTGAACCCGTGCACGTACGTCTCGAATTCCTCGTAGAACACCTCGCGCTCCGGCCTCGGCCCGACCAGCGACATATCCCCCTTCAGGATGCAGAACAGCTGCGGCAGCTCATCCAGCCGCGTCCGGCGCAGCATGCGCCCGATCGGCGTGATGCGCGGGTCGTCGTCGCCCATCGACCACTGGATCGCACGCTCCTCCGCATCCTTGTACATCGAGCGGAATTTCCCACTTTTCCTTACGAGCTAACCACTATATCTTGTGGTAGTGGTTCCCATGCTTGTCTATATACTGATTTTTGAGAGCATATATCGAATCCAGACCACTTTTCTTTATAGGCTATCTGGGGGGCTTCTCCTTACGGGCTAACCTATAAACCAAAGCGGACATGCGGCCCCATTAGAGAAGCCATACAAAAAATAAACATTGTTTGTTTTTTCATCTTCGGCGATCTCCAGTATGCTTTTGGCGGAAAGGAGGTCGCCACCATGTCAATAGATAAAAATACTGCGACCCTGACTGGTATTTCTGAAGTCCAATCCGAAAGAAAAGAGGATCAAAGCGTCTCCCCACAGCCGCACACAAAAGCAGCGCCTGAAGATTCCATCCCGAAACCTGTCCCCAAGAAATATGACCTTTCCGTTTTCTCTCGCAGAAAATTAATCCGTTGGGCCAGCTATCGCGTCCCCATGAAAATCATAGAGGGCGTCATCGTGTCATCTCATTTGGGTTCATCAGTTTACTATATCTGTCCACGCTGCCAGGTCAGTATGGAACGGGAGTATACCTCATTCTGTGACCGCTGCGGGCAAAGCCTTGATTGGCGCGGCTATCGCAAGGCCAAACTGCACTATGCAGGAGAAGCGCGCTTACACGAAGATTAAAACAATTGACGTATGTCTAAAGAGGGACAAACAAAAAAGCCAGGTCACGATCTTTTCCTGTCAGTTTGTTTTTCCAACATTCCAACAAAGTAAGAAATTGACCCGGCTATTCATCGTGCTTATTGTTACGCTCGACTTCAGACATGCTCCTATGGCATAGAAACCCCGCTTTCCACGACCGTTTCTCGTAGAAAGCGGGGTTCAAGGTTTACTTTTCTTTTGTCTCCGCAATGATCGCATCACCAATTCCTGGTCGTTTTAGTACTTAATCTAGAGAAGCTCTTTTGTTTTTCGAGCTAAATATAGTGGCATGTTCGTGATATATCCATCCTTGCGATACCCTCTTTTAGAAAAGCGTATCGCATGCTCTGGATGATGATCGGAAACATATCTTTTGAAAGACGGTGCAGACTTGTCTTCCCCTCCCTTCGCCTCAATCGGGATGATTTCTGTACCGTATTGCAAGACAAAGTCAAGCTCACTATTCTTATCGGAGTAATAGCGTGGCTCAACCTCAAACTGTCCGCGAAGTTGCTGTAAAACGTAGTTTTCGGTCAGCTGCCCTTTGAATTGATAGTCTGACTTCAGAAGGATTGCACTATTATCAATCCCTGCCATATGCTTAAGCAAGCCTGTATCAAACAAAAACAGTTTAAATTGGTCGAGCTTGTCAAAGGCAGAGAGCGGATGCTCAATTTTTGATACGTTGTAGAGGCGGATAAGCATTCCGGCAGAAACCAACCATTCAATGGCCTCCTCAAAATCTCGGGCTCTGCCGCCTTCCCGCACGGCACCATACATGAATTTCTCATTGGGTTTGGCGAGTTGTGCGACGATACTCCGGAAAACCATCAATATCCTTCCGCTATTCACTTTGCCATTGTGTTTTGAAAAGTCGTTTTCGTAAATCTCAATAAGTTCTCTCTGTATTTGGGATACCTTTGCCGGATCATGATATTTTGTCCAGGACGCAACGCATTCCGGCATACCCCCGATAATGAGATAGCTGTTATATACCTCTAGCAGACGATTGTGAAAGATTTCTTCGATTTGTTGTCCATTAGTTATGTTTTTATAATAAACATAAAGCGCTGAATCGGTGGCTTCAAGGAACTCATCGAATGTCAAGGGATAGAGATCAAGAAGATTTACCATCCCTACCGGATAAGACTTTGGCGTAGCAAGAAGCGTACCAAGCAAGCTACCAGCGGCAATGATATGATATTCATTTGCCTTCTCTTTGAAGTATTTCAATGCATTCAACGCTTCTGGACACTCCTGAACCTCATCAAAAATAATCAATGTATCTCCCGGAAGAATCCTTTCCCCCGCTATCATAGAGAGCAGCTCAACAATACGCTGCGGATTCTTATTCGTCTTGAAGATAGACTTCAGTTCATCTTCCTCGTCAAAATTGAAGTAGACATAGCTCTTATAATAGTTCTTGCCGAATTCTTTCATCAACCATGTCTTCCCAACCTGACGCGCGCCACGCATAACGAGCGGTTTGCGGTCTTCACTGGCCTTCCATTCCAACAAATCCGAAATGGCATTTCGCTTCATTCAGATCACCTCCAATTATCATGCCCAGTCAAATCTTACCACGTTTTTCTGAGTTTATCAAGCTATTTTTCCCACGTTTTTCTGGAATTATTTATGGAGGATTCTCACGTTTTTCTGCCATGTATTGTGTCAAAAGAAAAAGGCCGGGGCCCCACTTATAGATGTCGTCCCGGCCTATGTGGCAGATCATGCTGCCTGTGCATTTCTTTGAAGAATGATTTCACCATCCGACATGACTATTACCCGCTCCACCTCCCGCAAAAAACGCTCCTTATCAAAGCGCTCCGGGTCGCCCCATTCCCAGCCCAGCTTATAGCAGATCTGTTGGAGCAGCGTTTCTTCCCGCAGGATTGGATTTGTGCAGCCGTTTCCCGCATTACCTTTCCCACGTTCCTTGCAGCACCAAGCCTTGTAGTTTTCCCCGCCTCTCGCACGGCACTCCTTAAAGGTTCGCCGCCGATAAGGCGCGCCGCAATTGGCGCAGAAGAGTTTGCCGTAGAGGAAATGCGCATCCGCCCTTTGGCGTTCGATGCCCGCCTCCCTGGCCAGTTCTCGCTTGTGCAGCCTCGCCTGCGCCTTATCCCACGTTTCCCGGTCGATCAGCGGCGTATGAACATTCTTCAGATAGTAGCTCTTGTACTCCGCCCGCAGGTCAGGCTTCTTGGTCAGATAATGCACCGGCGGTCGCTTCTGCAGGCAGCGGTCGCCCACATAAATCTCGTTCCGCAGAATAGACAGCACGGTCTGGTAACTCAGCGTTCCCTCGCTTCTCAGGCCGTGCCCTCCCGCCGCCGTCACCGCTTCGGCCACCTCGCGGCTGGTTTTTCCCTCGGTGAACAGCCGGAATACCATCTGCACGATCCATGCGTCGCCGTTGGGAACAGGCTCGCCATGTTCCCCCGCGTCGTAGCCCAGCACCTGATTGTTCCCGATTTTGTATTCGCCCCGCTCAAAGCGCCGTGCCACGGCCCACTTGACGTTCTCGCTGATGGATCGGCTCTCGTCCTGGGCGATGGCAGCCAGCAGGGAGAACATCATCGAGCAAGCGGGGTTCAGCGAGTCAATGTTCTCCCGCTCGAACCGCACGGAGATTCCTTTCTCCCGCAGTTTCTCCACATAGGTCTGACAGTCCACGATGTTCCGGGAAAACCGGGAAATGGATTTTACCAGAATCACGTCGATTTTCTCGTCCAGCGCGTCCGCGATCATCCGTTGGAATTCAGGCCGGTGATCGACGCTGGTGGCGCTCTTTCCCTCGTCCGCGTAGATGCCCGCGTACTCCCATTCGGGATTGTTTCGGATTACCCGCTCATAAGTGGCGATCTGCGTTTCAAAGCTCTCCTCCTGCTCCGCCTTATCCGTGCTGACGCGGCAGTAAGCGGCCACCTTTTTCTTTTTACCGTAGTTCTTGCTGCGAATATGCCGTACAATCATAACGCCGTTTCCCTCCCTTCATTGAAAAAGCGGAAGGGCGGGCGCCCTCCCGCTTCTCGTCTTCATCTTGCCGCCTGTGCGGCGAATTGCTTTGCTTCCCGTGTGATCACCTCAACCATCTTTTCACGCGGCATATCGCTGGCCATGAGATCGCTGGCCTTTTCCAGCAGGGCGTTCTCAGCGTCCATGCGCTCCTGCCTTTGCCGGATGAT
>CANQKY010000054.1 GCA_947624575.1 uncultured Clostridia bacterium | reverse complement strand
ATTATATGATGCAGTTGATTCACGGTAAGCTCAAAACCATGGCGGGACGGGAGATCGCCGACGGCTATCTGACCATTGAGGGCGATAAGATTACTGCGGTAGGGGAGATGAGAAAACTCACCGAGCCGCAGCCGGACGCGGTGGATCTGGACGGACTGACCGTCTGTCCCGGTTTTATTGATCCGCATACTCATCTTGGTATGTGGGAGGACGGCTTGGACTTTGAGGGGGACGACGGGAACGAGGACACCGATCCGGTCACGCCGCATCTTCGTGCGCTGGACGCGGTCAACCCGCTTGACCGCTGCTTTGACGAGGCGCTTACCTACGGGATCACCACCGTGGCGACCGGTCCGGGCAGTGCCAATCCGATCGCCGGAAGCTGGCTTTGCATGAAAACCTACGGCAGGCGGGTGGAGCAGATGGCGGTCTGTCGGGAGATCGGCATGAAGTTTTCGCTGGGGGAAAACCCGAAATCCACCTATAACGGGAAGAATCAAACGCCGGTGACCCGTATGGCAACGGCGGCGCTGATCCGAGAACAGTTAAAAAAGGCGCTGCGGTATCGTGAGGACGTCATCAAAGCCCAAAACGACCCCGAATGCGATCCGCCCGAATACGATATGCGGTGTGAGGCGCTGCTGCCGGTGCTAAGGCGGGAGCAAAAGGCGTTTTTCCACGCGCATCGGGCGGACGACATTTTCACCGCATTGCGGATTGCGGAGGAATTTTCGCTTGACGCGGTGCTGATCCATGGCACCGAGGGGGACTTGATCGCGGACGAATTGCGGGAGGCGGGAGTACCGGTCATTGTGGGACCGATCCTCTGTGACCGCTCCAAGCCGGAATTGCGGCGGCTGTCCACCAAAACGGCGGGAATACTGGCAAAAAGCGGTGTGCCGATTGCGCTTTGTACCGATCACCCGGTAATCCCGATCCAGTATCTGCCGCTGTCGGCGGGAATCGCCGTTGCGGCAGGATTGCCTGAGAAGGACGCGCTGTATGCCATGACGCTCGGCGCGGCGCGTATCTTGGGGATCAATGATCGGGTCGGTTCGCTGGAGGTCGGCAAGGACGCCGATCTGCTGATCTATCGCGATGATCCGCTTAAAACAATCGGCGTAAAACCGGTCTGTGTGATCGCGGGCGGCAGACAGGTGAAGGGGGAATTACCATGCGGGAGATAACGGCAAAACGGATCACCGAGGAGGTGCGCCGCCTTTGTATCGAGGCGAACCGCACCCTGCCCGACAGCCTGTGCAGGTGCATTCATGAGGCAAGTCAAAATGAGGTATCTCCGCTTGCCACAGAAGTTTTGCAGGATCTGGAGCGAAACCTGCAGGCAGCCGATGAGCTTTCAATACCAATCTGTCAGGATACCGGCATGGCGGTCGTCTTTGCCGAGGTGGGGCAGGAGGTACATATCACCGGCGGCAGTTTTGCCGAGGCGGTGAATGAAGGAGTGCGGAGGGGCTATACCGAAGGACTGCTGCGCTGCTCGATCGTTTCCGACCCGCTGGAGCGGGTCAATACCGGCGATAATACGCCTGCGGTGCTGCATACCGATCTGGTGGCGGGCGATACGCTTCGCCTGACCGTTGCGCCCAAGGGCTTTGGCAGTGAGAATATGAGCCGCCTTAAGATGTTCACACCGTCGGCAACCGCCGGAGATATTGTGGATTTTGTGGTGGAAACCGCTTCGCTTGCCGGCAGCAATCCCTGCCCGCCGATGGTGATTGGCGTCGGGATCGGCGGCGATTTTGAGCTGTCTGCTCTGCTGGCGAAAAAGGCGCTGTGTCGGGATCTTTCTGTAATCCAGCCTTCTCCGCGCTACCGCGCCATGGAGGAGGAAATGCTCCGGCGGGTCAATGCGCTCGGCATCGGACCGCAGGGCTTCGGCGGCAGTACAACGGCGCTTGCCGTTCATATCGAAACCTATCCCACTCATATCGCCGGTCTGCCGGTGGCGGTCAATATCGGCTGTCATGTCACCCGCCACGCTTCGGTCACATTATGAGCACACTGCAAATGACAGCGCCCTGCATTTTCGGGCTGGAAAGCGTGCTGGCGGGCGAACTGCGCCGTATGGGAGCCGAAAATGTGCAGGCGGAAAACGGACGGGTGTTTTTCGAGGGCGGACAGGATATCCTGATCCGCGCCAATCTCCATACCCGCACGGCGGAGCGGATTTTGTTGGTGCTGGGACGGTTTCGGGCGACGAGCTTTGAGGAACTGTTTGATGCGGCATACGCTTTGCCGTGGGAGGATTATATCGGCAGGCAGGACGCATTTCCGGTCAAGGGCTGGTCGCTGGAATCGGCGTTGCACAGCATTCCCGACTGCCAGCGGATCATCAAGAAGGCAGTGGCAAAGCGGCTCGGCAACGCTTATCGTATCGGCTGGCTGGAGGAAACGGGCGCTGTTCATCAGATCCGGTTTGCGATCCATAAAAATGAGGTACTGCTGACGCTGGACACCTCCGGCGCGGGACTGCACAAAAGGGGCTATCGGCAAAATAGCATGGAAGCGCCGATCAAGGAAACACTGGCAGCCGGTATTCTCGATCTGGCGCACGTGAAGGCGGAGGACACCCTCTGCGACCCGATGTGCGGTTCCGGCACTTTTTTGATTGAGGGCGTTTACCGTGCGCTGCAAATCGCACCGGGGCTTCGCCGCCGGTTTTCGGTGGAGCATTGGGGCTGGGTGCCCCGTGCGGTGGTGCAATCGGAGCGGGAGCGCGCCCTTTCGATGATACGGCGGGACGCACCTTTTCGCGCTTACGGGTTTGACCTCGATCCCGAAGCGGTCGCCCTGACCGAAGCAAATCTGAAAAAGGCGGGCGTCTCCGGCAGGGTGCGGGTGCAAAAAGCGGATATTTCCCGTTTTTCTCCCGAACAGATGACCGCCGTGGTCTGCAATCCGCCCTATGGGGAACGGCTGCTGGACTTAGAGCAGGCACAGATGCTCTGCCGCCGCATGGGCGAGGTGTTCACAGCGGGGGAAAGCCGGTATTATATCATCAACCCGCTGGAACGGTTCGAGGAGCTGTTCGGCAGAAAGGCGGATAAACGGCGGAAGCTCTATAACGGCACCCTGCTCTGCTATTTGTTTATGTACTTTTCGGAAAAACGCCGATAAAAGGGCAAACGCCGACAACCGGTAGCCCGATCCGATTGAAGCCAAAGCACCCCCAAACTGCGCCTTTGCGGTGTATGTTACCGCTTGGGGTGTAAAGCGTGTGCCGGGTTAATAGGGTAGATTTGTTCGCGATTCTGTGGCATGATTTATTGAGATACGGTCATATTCGCCCGGAAAAATCGGCATTTTATGGAGGTAAATGGAGTGTATTTTCATGCTTCGCCTATAGGCGGCATCAAATTACTGGAGCCGCGCATTTCCAATCATGGCATACCGCTTATTTACTTTTCAAAGAAGCGTGAAAATGTACTGGTTTATCTTAGCAACGCCATTGAAAAGTATTGTAAAGAAACCGGATTTGACTTTTTCGGGGAATGCACGAAATGGGGGTCTTATGGCTTTCATAAAGACGGCACACAACGTATAGAAGAATACTATCCCAACGCACTGGTAGATACCTATAAAGGGGTATCCGGATATATTTATGCGGCAGAAGAGGTGACTGATTCTGGCTTTCAGATACAGATACCCGATGCGGTTACATCAAGCAACCCTGTACTTGTAAAATCTTGCGAGTTTGTGCCGGATGCTTATGAAGCGATTCTTGCGGCAGAACAGGAAGGACTTCTTTCTGTTTCACGATATGAGGACGCAAGTCAGACGCAGTTGGAATGGATCGAAAGAACCATGCAAAAAGAATATGAAGAGGCGATTGACCAACCGGAATATCGGCATTTTATTGAAGGAAAATTTCCTTTTGTGAAATGATAAATTAACTGTTTGCTGAAAAGAGCAAATAAAAGCGCGGCTTACTGACGATTAAACGGTGATGAGAATTATTTTGTATCAAAATCAGCAGGAACATAGACCCGATGTGCGGGTTTGGCGCTTTGCCGCCGCATGGGTACACTGTGATCCTTTTATCTATTTTTCGGAGGGACGCCAATGAAAAAGGAAACGCTGCTTCACGCGGCATTATGGCTCTGTGTGTTGGGTTGGGCGGGTTTGATTTTTTATTTCTCCGCCCAGACCGCCGATACTTCGAGCGGGCAGAGCGGTCGGGCGATCCGCTTGATCCTGCAAACCTTTTATCCCGCTTTCGACGAGCTTCCGTCGGAGCAGACAAGCAGCATGATCGAGGCGCTGCAAACCATTGTTCGAAAAGGCGCTCACTTTTGTTTGTATGGCGGTCTTGGCTTCTGGCTTGGAAACGCGCTGTTTTCCTACCGCCGCCGCTTTTTCCCTACCACTGCTGCGGCATGGCTCGCCGCCGTTTTGTACGCCTGTACCGATGAGTTTCACCAGTCCTTTGTGGCGGGTCGCTCCGGCGAGGTGCGGGATATCCTGATCGACGCGGGCGGCGCACTGCTCGGAGTGTTGGTCACTCTGTTTTTCTGGTGGCTTGCCCGCCGAAAAGAAAACGCAAAAAAATCCACCGCAGCGTAGGCTTGCTCCTCAGCAGGTGCGAACGCCGGTGGATTTTTTGCGTGTTACCGCATCATGCAGGCAACATTTTCGATCATGTCGCCAACCGCCTGCATGGCGCGTCCGGCGTTTTTCTTGATCGACCGACCCTGCTTTTTGCTCTGTCCTGCCATCATATAGGTGGCGGCGCCGATCGCGCTGCCCACCGCAACGCCTTTGAGAACTGCGCTCATCTGCTTGGTCATGCTTGGTCGCCCCTTTCTTTCAGTGGCTTTTTCGCCACATTCCTATTATGATATTTTTCTCTCGTTTCAAACGCGGAAAGATTTGTCGGAAAAGTTTTAGCATAATAGATAAAAAATTGAGTATTTACAGGCAATAGTTATTCTATTTGATGAAATTGATATGTAATGTAAACTTTTTATCCCGTTATACTATGTCGATTGTTGCCAATCGGCAGAAAATATGATATGCTTTTTTCGTGATTTTAGATAAACGAGAAGGACGCCGCCGCCAAAATGCCGAGTTGCAAACTGCCGGACGGTTTCGGTAGAATAATCTTAAGCCCGGCGTCCGTATAGGAGGAAAACGATATGATGGAACCGGTCAAGCGTATTGCGGCGATCCACGATCTTTCGGGTGTCGGCAGATGCTCCCTTTCGGTGATCCTGCCGATCCTGTCCGCCATGGAGGTACAGGTCTGTGCGGTGCCGACAGCGGTGCTGTCCGCCCATACCGGCGGTTTCGGGGAGGTCGTATTTCGCGACCTGACCGATTTTATTCCGGCGGCGCTTTCCCATTATCGGGAGCTGGGGCTGTCCTTTGACGCGGTATACAGCGGTTTTTTAGGCTCGCAGGAGCAGGTGGATCACTGTCTGGATTTTTTCCGTGCCTATCCCGATGCGCTGATCGTGGTGGACCCCGTGATGGGGGATCACGGAAAGCCCTACCGCACCTGCACGCCGCAGATGCGGCGGCGAATGACCGAGATGATCGGCATGGCGGATCTGATTACGCCGAACCTGACCGAAACCTCAATCCTGCTGGGGGAAAGCTATCCCGCATTGCCGCTCACCCAGAGCGAGGCGAAAAGCAAGCTGCTTCGATTGTCCCGCATGGGACCGGAGTATGTGCTGGTGACCGGCGTGGAGATGGCGGACGGCAAGATCAGCAATATCGGTTATGACGGAAAACGGGGTGCGTTCTGGCGGGTGGACTGTGACTATGTGCCGGTTGCCTATCCCGGCACCGGCGACATCTTCGCGTCGGTGATCGTGGGCAGCCTGCTGCAGGGGGACAGCCTGCCAATTGCCATCGAGCGGGCGACACGGTTTCTGGAGCTTGCGATCCGGCGCACCTTCAGTTACGATACCGAACCGCGTCACGGTGTGATGCTGGAGTCCTGCCTCGGCTGGCTGATGCAGGAGCATTCGCTCAAAGGATACCGGCTCTTATAGTCTTGAAAGGTGATGATCTTTTATGAATCGGAAAAGCAATTATGTGTTGAAGCTGGTGGCGGTCGGTCTTATGTCCGCATTGGTCTGCGCCGCTTCCTATCTTCAGATCAAGATACAAACGCCGGTCGGCGTGACCCGCATTCATTTCGGGAATATCATGTGCGTGCTGTCCGGACTGCTGTTCGGCAGCGTGACCGGCGGACTGTCGGCTGGAATCGGCTCCGGTCTGTATGACCTGTTCGATCCGCTGTATATCGCTTCCGCTCCCTTCACCTTTGCCTTTAAGTTCTGCATCGGCTTTTTCGCCGGTCTGATCTCCCACCCGAAAGGGGAGATGACCCAAAAGCGGCAGCTTTTGCGTGACATCGTCGGCGGCGTGGTCGGCTCGCTCGGTTATGTGATACTCTATGTCGGTAAGAGCTTTGTGGAGGCGTATTTCTTCGAGCGGGTGGAATGGCAGACCGCGCTGATCTCGGTCGGCATGAAGGCGGCGACCTCGACCATCAACGCCGTACTGGCAGTGGTGATTGCGGTGCCGTTGGCACAAATTCTCCGCCGCGCGCTTTCTCCGGCATGGAAGCATTTGGCGCCGCAGGAAAAGTAAAGGTACTCAGCCGCTCTCTTTGTGAGGGCGGCTTTTCTTTCGAAAAATCGCTGGACAAATTGGGTAAAATAGAGTATCGTAGAGTAGAAGGGAGGTGACGGCAATGAAAAAGGGGATCGCCGCGTCGATCGGAATCGGGATCGGCAGGGTGGTGCGGCTTTTGCAGCCCGATCTTTCCTATCAGCCTGTTTCGTCGTCGTCGCCGAAAAAGGAGCTCCGCCGGCTGGAGGCGGCAATCGACGCCTACTGCCAGCGCACCGAGCAGAAAGCGCGGCGGGTCGAGCAGGAGGTCGGTCTGCCCGAAGCGGAGATACTGTCCGGCCATGTCATGATGATTCGGGACCCTTCTCTCACATCGTCGATGCAAAAGCTGATACTGGAGGAGGGCTTTTGCGCCGAGGCGGCTTTGGAAAAAAGCTGCGACTGGTTTGTGGATCTGTTGTCCTCGGCAAAGGACGAGCTGACCGTACAGCGTGCCGTGGATATCAGAGATGTCAAAAACGGCGTTCTGTCCGCCTTGTTGGGCGTGCAGGAGACCGATATATCCGATCTGTCTCCCGACAGCGTGCTGGTCACCCATGAGCTGACCCCGTCCATGACGGTGGGAATCCGCCGGAAAGGGGTGGCAGGGATCATCACCGAAACCGGCGGCAAGACCTCCCATGCCGCGATCCTTGCTCGCGCATTGGGCATACCGGCGGTACTCGGCGTGGAGGGCGCGCTGAAGCTGGCGGCAGACGGCGCGCCGGTTCTTCTCGACGGCGGTGAGGGAACGGTGATCTTTTATCCCACCGAGGAGGAAACGGCGCTTTACGAGGAACGGCGGGAAATGATGCTGCGGGAGCTTATCTCCCTCAGCAAGTTTGTCGGGAAAGAAACGGTAACGGCAGACGGCAGGCATATGTCGCTGCTGTGCAATATCGTGCAGGATACCGATGCGCCGATGGTGCCGGACGCCGATGGCGAGGGCGTTGGTCTTTTGCGGACGGAGTATCTGTTTTTGCGGGCGTCCGCGCTCCCCGGCGAGCAGGAGCAGTTGTATGCCTATCAGAATGTCATGGAGCAGATGAAAGGCCGTCCGGTCACGATCCGGACGCTGGATATCAGCGGGGATAAAATGCTGTCGGCAATCGGGCTGCCAAAAGAGCGCAATCCCGTATTGGGCTGCCGGTCTCTGCGGCTCTGCCTGAAATGGGACGATATGTTTCGGGTGCAGCTTCGGGCGATGCTCCGCGCCTCGGTGCTGGGCGATATGCGGATTTTACTTCCGCTTGTCACCTGCGTGGAGGAGATCCGGCAAACGCGCCAGATTTTGCAGGAGGAAATGCACCGGCTGGACGTATTGGGTATTCCGTATCGCAAGGATATTCCGCTCGGCGTGATGCTGGAAACGCCTGCTGCCGCCATGACGGTCGATATTCTCTCGCACGAGGCGGACTTTTTCAGCATCGGCACCAACGATCTCACTCAGTACCTGATGGCGGTGGATCGCGATAACGCGCAGGTAGCGTCGCTCGATTCGCATTATCAGCCTGCTCTGCTGCGGCTGTTGCAGCATATGGCGGCATGCGCCAAGCAGCGCGGCGTGCCGATCGGGATCAGCGGAGAAGCCGCCGCCGATCCGCTGTTGCTGCCGCTTTTGATCTCGTTCGGGCTGGACGAATTGAGCGTCAGCCCGTCCTCGGTGTTGCTGCTGCGGAAATCCATTTCCGCCTGGACGGTGCCGGAGGCAAACGAGGTGGCGGGTAAAGCATTGCAAATGGAAACCAAGGAAGAAGTCTACGACCTTCTAAACAGCGTACAGCGATAAAAAATGCCGTCCTTTCGGACGGCATTTTTTATAGTGGAATGTGCGCCAGCTTTCGGAAAAGCGGGAGCCATTTTTTGCAGATGAGGATCACCAGGAGCATTTTTACAAATTCACCCGGCAGGAAGAGTAAAAAGTAGCTGAACACAAGCGTTCCGATTGCCAGCGGCTGGTGGGTGTAACAGGCGGAGATCATAGCGGCATAGCTGCACCCGATCAAATAGATCAGCAGAATGTTGCCGATGCAGGCAACGGTCAGGGTGGAAACGGAGCAGTTGTGCTTTTTTTCAAGCCAGAAACCGCAGAAATAGGCGCCTGCCACGAAGCCCGGCAGATAGCCGAAGCTGGGCTGAAGCAGGTAGCCCAATCCGCCGCCGGTGCTGAAGATCGGCACGCCGATCAGCCCGATGAAGATGTAAAGCGCCACAGAGATGGCGCCGAGTTTTTTTCCAAGCACCATGCCCGCCATGGTGGTGAAAAAGATTTGCAGTGTGATCGGCATCGGCGGGATCGGAATGCGTAAAAACGAGCCTGCCGCAATCAGGGCGGCAAACAGACCGCACAGGATCAGGTGGAGCGGGGAAAAGAGCTTTTCTTCTTTCATGTCGGTTCTCCTTGCTTTGGTTTTACACTGACCTCTCCCGAATTGAGTACCTTCGGCTGACCGTTTTCCAACACGATCAGACCGCCATCGTCCGCAATATCCTTTGCCAGTGCAGAGTGCAGGACACCGTTTTGCCGGTAGGTGATCTCCCTGCCGAGGAGAAACGAGCGTGCGCGGTACTCCGGCAGACAGGTTTCGGCGCCGCTTTGTAGGAGGGAGAGAAGCTCGTTCACCGTTTCGGCGATCAGCCGGTTGCGTCCCACCGACGTTTCGTAAAGGGAAGCGGCGATTTTCCGTACTTCGGGCGGAGCGTCCGGCGGGAGAGCGCCGGTGTTGATCCCGATCCCGATAGTCAGACTGCTGACCGTCTGGGATTCAAAATCGGTGATCGCCTCGGTCAAAATGCCGCAGAGCTTTTTCCCGTTTAGGTAAATGTCGTTGACCCACTTGATCTCGGTTTCGGCGCCGCTGCAAGCTTTCACGGCACGGCAGACCGCCACCGCAGCCGCCACGGTGGTCAGCACGGTGGAGGAAAGCGCGGTGTTCGGTTGGAGCAGCAGGGTGAAATAACAGCCGCTTTGCTGTGGGGAATAAAAGGCGCGTCCCAGCCGTCCGCGACCGGCAGTCTGTTCCTCCGCCGCGATCAGGGTGGGTCGGCAGACGCCGGCTGTTGCAAGCCGCTTTGCCTCCAGATTGGTGGAGTCCACCTGCCGGCAGATGCGAATATCCATCTTTTCGGTCAGGTATTGGCGAATGCCCGCTTCGCTGAGCAGATCGCTGTTTTCTGCCAGCGTGTAGCCGCGCTTGCCGCTTTGAATTTGATGTCCCGCTTCTTCCAAGGCGCGGATTGCCTTCCAGATCGCCGTGCGGGAAACGCCGAGACTGTCCGCCAACTCCTGTCCGGCAACCGGTTCGCCTCGCCGTTCTTCCAGTTGCCGCAGCACCTGCTCCTTGACCGTCATACCCTCACCTCACCCGTCTATCATAGCTCTTTTCTCTATCTTTGTCAACCAAAATCAATAAAAAGGTTAACAAAAAAGCGCATCGGTAAAACCGATGCGCTTTTTTGTTGCTTAATCGGGAAGCTGTCCCGAAGCCGAAAAACGGTAGACCGTCACATGATGATACGGCTTTTCGGGGGATACGACCGGCGAGGGAAAGTGCGGGTGCTCCATCGCATTGGGATAGCCCTGCGTTTCAAAGCAAAGCCCGTGCCGCTTGTCGTAAACCGCGCCCGCTTTGCCGACCACATGGGGGACATAATTGCCGGAGTAAAACTGCATACCCGGCTGGTCGGTCTCGGTCACCATCAGAATGCCGCTTTCGGGCGCATAGAGTCTGGCTGCCGTCACAAGCCGTGTTCCGTCCAGCACGCGGTTGTGGTCGTAGCCGCCCGGCATGGTGAGCTGAGGAAAGTCCTCGTCGATCCGCTCCCCAACCTGCCGCCATTCCCTCAAATCAAGCGGCGTGCCCTCGACCGGCGAGATCGTCCCGTTCGGACAGCCGGTGGAGTCGTTTTCGGTATACCGGTCGGAGCAAATCTGCACCATATGTCCCAGCGCACTGCCGCTTTCCTGCCCGTTTAAGTTAAAATAGCTGTGATTGGTCAGGTTGACAATGGTGTCCGCGTCTGTCTCGGCGTGGTAGGTGAGGGTCAGCGCGTGGGCGTCGCTCCAGTCGTACCGCACCGTCACCTTGAGATTGCCGGGATAGCCTTCCTCGCCGTCGGGGGAAAGCAGAGAAAGGGTCAGGCTCTGCTCGGAGAAATCGTCCGTTTGCCAGATTTTTGCGTTGAAGCCCACCGTTCCGCCGTGGAGGTGGTTTTCCTTGTCGTTGACCGCAAGCCGGTACTCTTTGCCGTTTAGGGTAAATTTTCCCGCCCTGATGCGGTTTGCAAACCGCCCGATCATGGCGCCGAGATAACCGGGATTTTCCTCATATCCCGCGATGCGGTCATATCCCAGTACCACATCGCGCATCACGCCGTTTTTGTCCGGCACCCACAGGGATTGTATGATCCCGCCGTAGTTGAGTATCTTTACCGATGCGCCGTCACGGCTTTGCAGGGTGTAGATCAGTACCTCGTCGCCGTTTTTGGTGGTATCAAAATGCTTTACCTGTCCGTTCATGTTTGCGCCTCCTTTTTTTTATTTTATCATGCCGCCGGTCGGTTGACAAGCAAACTTTTCCTCAAAAGTATATTCCATACCGAATGGTGGCAGAATACCAGTAACCGCAAGAAAGGAGCAGATCAGCATGAGCGAACAGACCGATAAAAAAAGAAAGAAGCCGCACAACACAGGCTTTTATACCGCGTTGGTTCTAAGCATCGCGGCGGTAGGAGCCGCCGCCTATTACGCATGGGGCAACACGGGAGGACAGGAAAATTTACTTTCGAGCTCCGCCGCACAGGGCGCGCGGAGCGTAGCCGAAGCAGTCGATCAGACCCAAAGCAACGTGCCGCAGTCCGAGCCGCAGAATACCTCCCAGTCCTCATCGGAGGAGCCAGATGCGTCGGCATCGTCCGCCGCGTCCTCCGAAGCAGACGAGCCGCAGCTTTCTGCGCCCACTGCCTTTTTCCGTCCGGTAGAGGGTGAGGTGGCACAGCCGTTCAGCGGGAATGAGCTGGTTAAGAACGAGACGATGAACGACTGGCGCACCCATAACGGGACCGATTATACGGCGGCGCTTTCCGCACCGGTCAAAGCGGTCGCGGAGGGGGTCGTGCTGTCTGTGACCAACGACCCGATGTGGGGCGTGGTGGTCGAGGTGGATCACGGCGGCGGATATGTGGGGTATTACACCGGACTGAATGAAACGGTCCTGGTGCAGCCGAAGGATCATATTGCCGTCAGCACGGTAATCGGCACGGTGGGCGAACCTGCGCCGATGGAGCTTTCGGCGGGGAGCCACTTCCACTTTGAGCTGAAAAAGGACGGCGCTTATATCGACCCGCAGTCGGTGATGGTACAGCCCGCGGAATAAACGGAAAGCCGAAGCAAATTTATAAGATGGAGAGGGTGCAGTTTATAAACTGCACCCTCTCTATCACTTTTATTCTTTCGGTATGACCAGATGAGAGGGGAGACCGAAAGCGTCTGTGACCTGCGGCACATCACCTTGAATGAGCGGCAGGAGGTAGTCCAAAATCTCCCGAATGGTCGCGGGATCGTCAAAATCAAGCCACTTTTCCGGCACCTTTTTCTCCCGATTGGCGATCCGCTCCACATCTACCGCGTCATAGTCGATCCGGTAGGGGCGGTTGGAGACCCTGCGGTAGACCACCGTTTTGCCGGTCACGCCTTCCAGGGCGAACTGTACGGCGCGGCGTCCGACCTCATATGCCTCGTCGAGATCGGTGCGGGAAGCCAGGTGGATTGCGCACCGCTGCATCAGGTTCACTTCAATCGAGCGCACCTTGCAGCCAATCCGCTCCCGCACCAGCGTTTCGAGATATTTGCCGACGCCCTGCAAATAGGCGTGACCGAACTGGTCGGTGACGCCGTTTTGGAAGGAAGCGCCGACATAGTCGCCGTTTTTGTCCCGAATCCCCTCGCTGACTACCGCAAGTACGCACTGGCTTTTTTGGAAGGCGGTGTGGATTTGCTGTAGGAAATCCTCCTCGTCAAACGGCTGCTCCGGCAGACAGATGATCTGTGGGCGCTCCTTGCCGAGGAAGCGAGGGAGCGCGCTTGCCAGCGTCAGCCAGCCGGCGTTCCTGCCCATCACCTCTACAATGGTGACGCTTTGGAGGAAGTAAATATCGGTGTCCATAATCAGCTCGTCCACCGTGACCGCGAGATACTTGGCGGCACTGCCGAAGCCGGGCGTGTGGTCGGTGTGCATCAGGTCGTTGTCGATGGTTTTCGGCACGCCCATCACCATGATGTCATGCCCATGCTCTGTGCAGTAGGCGGACAGCTTTTTCACGGTATCCATCGAATCGTTTCCGCCGATATAGAGGAAATAACCGATGTTGTATTTGTGCAGTATCTCCACGATCCTGCGGAAATAGCCCTCCTGATCGGTTTCGGGCAGCTTGTACCGGCAGGAGCCGAGCGCCATGGCAGGCGTGGCTTTCAGATGCGCCAGAAACTGCGGACGGTTGAGGTAGTTGAGGGAGATAAGATCCTCGGTCAAAAGTCCCTCTACGCCGTTTCGCATACCGTACACGGTGTCGATTTTGCCGCTGTCCAGCGCGGCGCGTATCACGCCTGCAAGGGAGGCGTTGATCGCAACGCTGGGTCCGCCCGACTGCCCGACAACAAGATTTTTCTGCATGATTTAGATACCTCCGACCTCTGGTTGGCTGCTCTTATCATATCATACTTTTTTCGACATGGAAAGAGGAAATTGCAAACGCCGGTAACGGGACAGAAAAACAGTCAAAATTTTCGGGAAATACTTGCCTTTGCCACCTTGTTTATGGTATGCTATGGGTGGATTGCAGTATTGCCAAAACAGAAAGGAAGAATCACAATGAAGCAGATGTTCAAACGGACAGGAGCATTTTTCCTCTCGCTTTGCCTGACCCTCTCGGTGTTTTGCGGCGTAGTTACTCCGCTCCCTGTCGCAGCGGCGGGGGAGGCGGCAGCGGCTGTCAACACCAATCTCGAATACGGGACAAGCGGCGGGATCACACGGGGAGCATGGCTGCATGATCTTGCAGTTATTTTTGACTTGTCGGTCGATGAGGAAAATATGCCGGACCCGTATTACAGCGATCTGACCGAGGACACTCTTTATTATCAGGACATCATGGCAGCCATTGAAGCGGGCATGGTGTTTGTGGACCCGGGGGATCTGTTACGGCCTCAGGAGTATGTTACGCGTGATTTTGCGGCGCAAACGCTGAATATGGCGCTTGGCATCCAGCCGGAGCAGGCATATACCTTCAGTGACAGTACGCTTTGCTCTGATCCTGACAGCGCACAGGCGCTTGTAGAGCAGGGCTGGCTGGCGCTGGTCGGCGGGAAATTTGCGCCGGAGCAAAAGATAACAAAGGCGGAGGTAACAGCTCTGCTCAACGGTGCGCAAGCGCGCCTTGCCGCCGGAGAGATAGATACGACCCATCAAAACAGCTACACTTTTGCGCCGGGCGTGGTGGCGTTCCCGGAATATGCCCAGGTTGAGATCGGGGAGGACAATACCGTTACGATTTACGGTGATGCACGGGGATTGAAGCAGGGCGATACCTTTGTGGTGTTTTCCTACGGAGTACCGGTGGCGTATCTTGCCAAGAGCGTGACGGCATCCGGCGGCACTGTGACCGTTGTGACAGAAAAGGCGGATACTTCTGCGGTGATCCTCTCTGCCGATGCAGCGGGTGAGGAGGAGATCGACCTTTCCGATTTTGAAGGCGCGGACGACTTTCGCACGGTATATGTGGAAAACTCCGCAATGGCGCGGTCGATCGCACAGACCTACGGATTGGAGGTCAAAAGAGGCTCGGTCCTTGCAACCAAAGAGTTTCAGCTGGCAAACGGACTGAAGGTGAATTTTTCCTGTGTTCTTTCCGATTTGAAGCTTCAGCAAAAGTCTGACGATAAAAGCGGCAATTATGTCATGGCGGTCACGGGGAATTATTCGATTTCAAGCACGGTCAGTCTGAATGTGGTTTCGGCGTTGGGAGGTTCCTCCTCCATTACGCTTGGCTCGGTTTCTCTTGCGGGGATCGGACGGGTAACGATTTCCCTTCAGCTTGCCCTGGACGGAAGGTTGACTTATACTTATAACGGTTCTTTCAAGGTGGGCTTGCAGCGCACATCAAGCGGTGTTTCGCTGATCCACTCTTTTCCAAAGAAAAGCTTTTCGGGCGATGTTGAAGTAAAAGCACTGGTAGGTGTACGCGCCGAGTTCAGTGTAGACATCTTTTTTGCAAGCGGCAGGGTGTATGCCGAAACGGGGATCAAAGGGAACTACACAGAGAAAAGATATAACGACGGCAGAGCGCCGAATGTATGTGCCGATCTCCATGTATGGTGGTTCACCAATGCCGGAGCAAGCGGTAAGATCGGCATCGGTATTTTTTCAAAATCAGCCAGCATAAGCAAAGAAATATTCGGCGAGAGAAACAGTCCGGTCCAGCTCTGCTTCCATTGGGATGACGGAAAACGGGTCTATAATTGTCCGCGCGGGAACTGCCGTTATTATACGCCGATCGATTCCCGGTATGGGGATAGCTCCTATGCGGGAGGCAGCTCCAGCGGGATCGGGCGAAATGGCCTTCCGTTTACCCGATACACCTATACGCTGAATGATAAGAACGAGGCTACGATCACCAAATATCAGGGGAATGTATCCGCCCTGAATATTCCTGCCACATTGGACGGCTATACCGTGGTGGCGATCGGGGACGGCGCGTTTTCCGGGAACAAGCTGCTGCAGGCGGTCAGCATCCCGGATACAGTGACAAGTATCGGTAGTAATGCGTTTTTAGATTGTTCCAACCTTGCAACAGTAAAACTTTCTAATAGTCTGACTTCTATGGGTGATTTTTGTTTTGGTAATTGCACT
>CANQKY010000053.1 GCA_947624575.1 uncultured Clostridia bacterium | reverse complement strand
CCTGACGACTGTGCGCGATCTCGGCGAGCGGCTCAACCAGACGGGCAAACGGCTTCACGATCTGCGCGCGCTCGTTCGGGCAAACGAGCAGCGCGTCCGGGACATTCACGCGATCCTCGAAGCGGACAAAACCCTCCGCGAGCTTGCGCCCGTGCTGAACGAATACAACGACATCCGCTGGAAGTCGGCCAAGGAACGGTTCGCCGCCGCGCATGCCGGAGAACTGGAACAAATCAGGAAGGCTCGCAGGTTGCTCCACAAGCTGAACGTCGCGCAGCCGGCTGACCGGAAAGCGCTCAAGGCCGAGGCAAAACGGCTGACCGCGGAGAGCGAAGCCCTGCGCCCGGAAACGGAAGCGATACAAAACGAGCTGGACGAGCTTAAAACCGTCCGCTATTGGGTGCGCAAGGTCATCCCCGACGCGCTGCCCACGCGCACAGCGGACGGCAAGCCGTCCGCCTCAGAGAAGCTGGAAAGCGCGCAAAACCAAAGCGAGCTTCAAGACCTGCTGGACAGGTCGGCCCGGGAAGCGCTGCACGAGCAGAAAAAGCAAGAGCAGACAGAAATGCGCAACGAACGCGAGTGAAGCAGATCAATATGTCAAAGAGGCCGGAGGGGCGCGGCTGCCCCTTCGGTCTCTTTTGAAAGATCATGAATGGAAAGGAGTTTTGATGACTGTAAGAAAACAAGACGACCAAATCATGCGCGGCGTAAGGCTGCTTGCGAAGAAGGAGTGCGCTTATTATGACAGCGGCGTTTGTCTGTGTAACGAGCATCCCTGTCGGGTCATTCACCCGACGTACAAGACGGTTCACGACGGAGCCGTTGACTGCGATTTCTTCCTTCATGCCGTTCTGCCCGTACAGCCGGAGTTAGACGCGGCTGTCTGGCATGAGATTCTCCGGGAGGAAGGACGCGCCGGGGGCGGGTGGAAGGTGTGCGCCCGCTGCCATAAGCCCTTTATTCCAAGCTGCAACCGGCAGCGGTACTGCGCCGGGTGCGGCATGGCAGCAAAGAAAGCGAGAATCCGGGAGAAGCAGCGCCGGTACCGCGCAAGGAAGAAATACCGGGGATAAGCGTTACCTTTTAGAGGCGAAAAAAGCAAGGGAAAACAAGCATTTTCAGGCACATCATTTGAGCGGGACGATAGATTGTCCGTCATGGTCGCCAAATACCGTATAGCGCTGCTTACAAGGTCTTCCATAACGATTTGTGTAGCAAATTCTCTGCCTCGTTCACGTGAAGAAATTAACATAAGCATTCACAACGATTCCTGTTGGGCGATGAAGCAGCCCGAATGGTTGATATCTTTGATCCATGCCTGTGGAGCAGTACTGTTGAAAGCATCATGGCCAAGAAGGATATGCGCTTTATCTTCTGAGATGGGACAGATAATTCAGGCCTAACCGAAACAAACTCAGCCCCGGAAGCGTGTTCCGCGCTCCGGGGCCACGTTTGGCCCTGCTTGCCCCGACGTTGGGCCGCAGGGTCTTTTTCGTATCCTTTGCACCCTTCACTCGTTCGCGCGACAGGGGCTGACACGCGCCTTACGTGCGAACCGTCCAAGATGAACCGACACAGGGTCAGGATTTCGATTTCTTGAGGTCATTTTGTATCTCGCAGATGGCCAGCGTTGATCTATATCGGTTTTCTCCGTACGCGGCTTATTGCAGATCTTCAAGCAATGGCGGTATCCGTTGTTCATACCGGCCTGATTTAATGTTCCTTATTGCGAAGATCGTCTACGATAAGGCGCAAGTGCTCTCTTTGAAGCGGGGAGAGTCCTGTAACATCCAAGGTAAAAGTGCTGTAATCGTCTTGGCGGTCGCGTCCAAGTAGATAATCTGTGCTTACGTTAAAGTAGTCTGCTATTTTGATCAGCATTTCTATCGAAGGCATAATATTGTCGTTTTCCCAATTACTGACACTTTGCTTCTTTACGCCAAGCTTTTGAGCAAGCTGTACTTGATTGAGGCCTTTAGTTAGCCGTAAGAAGCGAAGACGGTTTGCGAACATTTGCTCCACATCCCTTCAAATTCATTATGGAGCAATCAAACCGATTTTAAAAATACCGGTATTGCAATTCATGTCTGAGCGTGTTATATTTAAATTAAATGAAAGAAACCATTTTTTTGGATATCATAGAAGTATCAAGAGCGCCGGCGGGGAACCGGCGCTGCTGCGAGGTACGTATGAAGATCTATCAAACAAAACTCGAAACGATGGATCGGGAGAATCTTAAAGGGCTACAGCTCAAAAAGTTGCAGCGCATGATTGATTATTGCCTCTCGCATTCGAGCTTTTACCGCATGAAGCTTCGCGCAGCCGGGATTGACTCAGGACGCTGCATCGAAAGGTTGGAGGAAATCCGAGGAATTCCCTATACCACCAAAGATGAACTCCGGGAACAGTACCCGACCGGCATGCTCGCCGTCCCGATGAATCAGGTCGCGCGCATTCATGCTTCTTCAGGAACGACGGGCAAACCGACGGTCGGCTACTATACCCAAAGGGACCTGGACATCTGGGCGGATGCCGCCGCCAGGGTACTGACGCAAAACGGTTTACAGTCAAGCGATATCATGCAGGTTTCCGTTGGATACGGCCTCTTTACCGGGGCAATTGGCTTTCATCAGGGGGCGGAAAGAATTGGCTGCACCGTCATCCCTGCGTCTACTGGAAATACCGAAAAACAGATCGTCATGCTGCACGACCTTGGCGTCACCGTATTGATGGCCACCCCTTCCTATGCGGCGCATCTGGCGGAGCGCATCGTTTCAACAGGCAAACGTCATGAATTTAAATTAAAGCGAATCCTGTTCGGGGCAGAGAGGTGCTCTGCGGCGACAAGGCGGATGATCGAAAACACGCTTCAGGTGGAGACCGCCGACAATTATGGAATGACGGAGTTCTTTGGTCCGGGTGTCGCGGGCGAATGCGCTGAAAAGAATGGGATGCACATCACGGAGGACATATTCTATCCTGAAATTATCGAACCGGAATCCGGAAAAGCGCTTTCAGACGGCGCCGTCGGAGAGCTCGTCCTCACTTCTCTGGAGCGTGAGGCGATGCCTTTGCTGCGTTATCGCACCAGGGATCTGACGTCGATTGACCACACGCCGTGCCGCTGCGGAAGGACGACGGCGCGCATTCAGGCCCCGAAGGAACGGACGGACGATATGTTCGTCCTCAAAGGAATCAATGTGTTTCCCTCCCAGATTGAGACGGCGATGAGCCGCGTCAGGGGACTCAGCCCGCACTATCGCATTACAATCAACCGGGATGAAGCGTTTCAGGACTCGGCCCTGCTGGAAGTCGAGCTGTCCGAGTCAAACGCCCCCATGGAGGAACGAAACAGGATTCAGGCGGAATTTGAGCGCTGGCTTCGGGAAATCGTCATCGTTCGCCTCGGCGTGACGCTATGCGAGCCCGGCACGCTGGAGCGCTTTGCCGGTAAGAGCAGAAGGGTTTTTGATCACAGATACGGACAGGAGTAAAGCATGCAGAATCGGAAAAGGGAAAGAGTGTGGTATTGGGATATTCTGCGTATTGCCGCCGTCATCTTTCTGATCATAAGGCATATCTCCACCGCGTCCTTTGAATTCGTCGAACCCTTGGGAAGAAAGTGGTGGGTCTTTAATCTGTACGGTTCTCTGGCTGCTTGGATGGTTCCGGTCTATTTGATGCTGAGCGGGGCCAGTTTCCTTGATCCGGAAAAGAAAGTGACCATTCGGTCGATCTGGTCGAGGAATATCCTTCGAATGTTCACCGCATTTGTGGCTTGGTCGGTCATTTATGCGATTTATAACGTCATATCCGGGCAGGATACGCATACCCCGCTGATCGAAATGCTGTTTGTCGGGCACTTCCATCTGTGGTTTCTGCCGATGATCATGGGGATTTATATGATGCTGCCGCTATTCAGATTGGCCTCTCAGACCACAAAAGGGACCGTCTATGTCTTTTTCGTCTCTCTAGCAGTCAGCGTGACATTCCCCATGATGCAGGATTTGGGTTGGGTGCCGGACGCGGAGCTGCTGACGGGAATGAACAACGTGGGATTTCTTTCTTCGCACGTCTGTTTCTTTTTTGCCGGGTGGCTGTTTCACAAGGTCGACCTTACAAGGAAGCAGCGATATGCGCTTTACGTGTTGGGGATAGCGGCTACGCTGGCGGTTTTTATCGGAACATGGCAATTGACGCTTCGGGGCGGCGTACACAACGAAGATATGCAATCCGATTCAAATTTACTGACGGGAATACAGGGCATCGCCTTATTTGTTCTCGTAAAGCAGCTGCGCAAAGGGAAACGGTTCGACGTTCAGACGCAGGACGCCTTGAAATTCTATTCGTCTTTGGCGTTTGGCGTATACCTTGTGCACGTGATGTTCATCGCGATGTTGGACAGATTCGGGCTCTCGCCGATCACATACAATGCCGGCTGGATGATCCCGCTGATCTTTTTCCTGGTGACGCCATGCAGTTTTTTGACGGCGTGGATATTGAGAAAAATCCCTCTTGCCGGAAAGTACATCACCTGATAGCGAGGGCGCGCGAATATGAAGATACTGATGGTTACTGCCGCGGACAGCAAAGGATTCACGCTGGCGGAGCGGCTCTCACACGGTCATGACGTGACGGTTCTGCATCCCGGCGAAGTGGAGATCGAATGCCCGTTCAAAGAAATCGAAACAAATGAACGGGAACTGGCGCGTTTCCCGCTGCATGACTTTCAGCTGATTGTTTACCTGGCTTCCGACAAGCTGCCCTGTCGTGACCTGACCGCCGTGTTGCGCTCGGCTCGGGAAACGCCCGGCGTAAAGTGCGTCTGCATCGCCGAAAATCCATTGAATCTCTCCGTTCAATGCGAAGACCCCCCTGAAAGGTACATTTGCAGAGGGTTTCAAGATGAAATGCCGGGAGCGCTTTCCTTCTGGAGCGTTTCGCCCCTGTACGGCGACGACTTTCTTCCGGAAGAATTGATGGGAACGCTGGCCGGAAGAGTTCGGAACAACTGAATTATCCTGCCCGGTTCTCCTGACCACACCTTTGACGTGATGCATGTGGACGATCTGGCGAAAGCGATCGAACGCTATGCAGGCGAAGGCCGGTTTGAGCCGGAGATGAATCTGACAAGCGGTCAACACAGCACGTTCAAAGCGCTCGGCGACGCATTGCATGGCGTCGTCCGTCAGGCGAATATCGATTATACCGTCGATTTCACGCCGGCGGGTCAGGCGACGGAAGACAGCGCGATCAAAGGATGGATGCCGGAGCGCTCGTTTTTTTCGGAGCTTCCCTGCGTCGTCCGAAGCATTGAAAGCGAGGGCGCTCAGATTCTCAGAATCAGCCGAAGCCGCGTAAAAAGCACGCTGTTTCGCCTCCTTTCGTTTCTTGCCCTGTTTGCCTTCGTGTGTCTGTATACCGGTTTCATCAAAACCAGCTCGGAGCTTCAATTCGTTGACGTCAGGCTGCTGTTCATCATTTCAGCATGCCTGTTTTTGGGGAAACGATACGGGCTTGCCGCCGCCGTGCTGTGCTCGGTGGCCAGCGTAGCGCAAAGCATATTCTATGGAACGCAGTGGTACGTGATCTTTTTTCACGTTGACAACTGGATTCCCGTGTCCATTTATCTGGCGTCGTCCGTGCTTTTCGGCATGTATCAGGAGCGCTCTGCCGCCGCGTAATCAAAGAAGCGCTGCCAGCCCAATAGGGCTTTCGCCCTGCGCGAGGCGGGAAAAAAGAGAGCCTCATCATCGGGGATGAGCGTCCTTCCGCCGGACCGGGCCGGGATGAAACGGCGGGTTGCCCGACGGCCAGGGCATCGAAACCGTTGAAGGAGGGGAAAACGTGATCGTGGTATTCGCGCTCGGGATTCATTCTCTTCTCATCACGATATACGGCTATATGATCGCCATAAAGCGTTCCAGACTCAGTTTCATCCACCTCGCATTGGCCGTCTTTCTCCCGTTTGCCGGAGAAATCTGTCTGCTTGCCGCCGAGGCCGGAAAAATCCCCGCGAATCCGATTTATCGCATGGGGCTGAAAAAAGGAAATCCCCCGGAAAGGACGCTCTCAGGTTGGAGATGCCCCGACAATTGGAAGGCAATCATCCTGGGAGAGGAAGGCGAAGCGAGGGAGTTTCTCATGCAGGCGATGGACAGCGCAGATCAACGCCTTCCGGAAATCCTCAAGACCGGATTGCGTTCGTCAAGCAGCGAGGTCAGCCACATTTCCGCTTCGCGGTTGATGAAAATGCACCGGAACTATGAGGATGCGATTGCGCAGGCAAGCGCTGCGAACAAAAAAATGCCGCAGAGCATGCCTTTGCTGGCCGCGTATATCGACGCCGTCGACGCCTATCGTTCCTCCGGTCTTCCGGACAGGTTGTCGCATGAAGCTTTAAAGCTGGAGGAGCTTGCGCTTCTTGAACGCTACGTCCGCCTCATGCCCAGCGACAGCCATTACGCAGCGCGATGGAAAATTCTTCGCGAAACGGAGGAAGAGACATGACGGGCCGGAGCGCAAAAAGGATCCTTTCGGCTCTGGCCGCCCCTGTGCTCATATTGCTGTCGCTTGCGATCCTCCTCTTTTTGCAGCAGAGAGGCTATCAGAGCCGCGGCTCAGGTGGCATCGAGGAAACCTTCATCGATCAGGATCGCTGGGAAGCAATCGCCGAACGATCCGCTCCGAACCGGACATGGGAAGCGGACCGGCATGCATTGATTCTATGGGATTCCACAGATGACGACAGTACCGAGGTATACGAACAGATCCGCTTTGTGCTGGGCACGATGGGCGTTCCCGTCACCTCGCAGCGGATCATCATACCGGCCGAAAAGGCGCGAAGAAGCCCCAAAACCATCAGCTCTATGCTGCCAGACGGGTGCACGGACGTCATCCTCTGTTTTTCGGGTCTGATCTCCTCGGGCATCGACGTGGCCGATTTGAGCGCCTGGGTTCGCGACGGCGGAAAGCTGATCCTGGCATCGGGACTGGAGGCGGAGGAAATCGCAGACGGCTTATATCCCGAGCAGGACTGGCGATCCCTGCTGGGGATTCAAGCCATTCATTCGCAGGAAAACGTGCAGGTGGACTCCATGATGATGCAGACCGCAATCCTTGCGGGCGCAAAGGGAATGGAGTTTTCAGACGATGTGATTCAGTGCGAAGTCGTCGATGCCGAATTGCAGCCGGAGTGCATTGCGCACATCGTCACCGCGGACGATCGCGCCATGCCGTTGCTCTGGGAAAAGGAGGAAGAAGACGGGCGCGTTTGGGTCTGCAATGCGGATTTGATGGATGGCAAAGCAAACAGAGGCATGATTGCTTCATGCTTTGCCCTGATGAATACCGCGCTGGCTTATCCGGTGATCAATGCGTCCGTTTACTGCATTGACGACTTTCCCTCCGCCGCGCCCGCCGGTTTTGATGCGAACGTGCTTGCCCAGTTTGGCTACACGGTGGAAGACTTTTATGCAAACGTCTGGTGGCCGGCGATGCAAAGAATCGCGGCGCAGTATGGCATCAGGTATTCCGCGTTTCTGATCCAGTGCTATGAAGCCAATGTGCAGGGGCCGTTTGCTAACGACGATCATCAGCCGTCCGCCGCATACTTCGCAAAGCTGTTGCTGGAAACAGGGGGCGAGCTGGGCCTGCACGGGTATAACCATCAGCCGCTTGTTCTGGAGGGGTATGCGTTTGACGAAAAAAACAGCGGGTACACATGCTGGGTTACGGTAGAGAGCATGCTGAACTCGATCAAAGCCGCCCTGGCCTATGCGAACGCCCTGACGCCGGACGTCAATATTCAGGCTTACGTAGCGCCAAGCAACGTTTTAAGCGCCGAGGCGATGGACGCTATGATCCGCCAATTTGAGGATATCCGAATCTATGCCGGGGTGTATATCGGGACGCCGGATCAGCTGGTGCAGGAGTTTTCCGTGCTGGAAGACGATGTGGTTTTGCTCCCGAGGCTGACGGCCGACATGCAGATGGAAAGCAGCGAATGGTGGCTTCAGGTGAACGAACTGAACTATCATTTCTATGAGTCCAACTATATCCATCCGGACGATATTCTGGACGAAGAGCGAAGCGACGGCGGCGATTTCGCAGCTATGTTATCCGCCTATGAAAACATGGTGCAGTGGAATCAGCGCTATGGACTGAAAACCGCCACGATATCCGAGGCGGCCGGATCCGTTCAAAGATACTGCAACCTCTCTGTCGTACAGGCCAACGATCCCAACGGGATCACAATCCACCTGGAGGGATTGATCGACGAGGCGTATCTGATGCTTCGCACAAGAGAAACGCCGGAGCGTATCAGCGCCGGTGAAATCACAAGGATAGATGAAGGATGCTATCTGATCAAAGCAAAAGAGCCCGATATTCGAGTGGAGTGGAGAGAATAAGATGAGGGTCTGCATGATTCTGGAGGGGTGTTATCCGTTCGTCAGAGGCGGGGTGTCCACATGGGTTCACCAGTATCTGACGTACAGCCCTGACATCGAGTTTGTCTTATGGACTGTCCACGCGACGCGGGACGACGTCGCCGTCCCCTTGTATCAACTTCCCCCAAACGTCGTGGAACATCACCGGGTGATATTGGATGAAGAGGCGAACGGCAAGCTGTGCTGGGCAAGCCGCGCGGACGAGGAGCGATTTGCACAGGCCGTTTACCGCGTGATCAGGGCCCGAGATCACAGCTTTGACGAACTGACAAGACTGCTCCGGAACACAAAAGAACCGTCCGCGCGCTTGTTGCGCTCCGAGGCATTTCTCAAGACGGCGCAGAAGCTGTCCGATGAGACGCCGAACCTAGGCCTTTCGGATGCGTTCTACTGTCTGCAATCCATGTTCATACCGATTTGCAAGGTGTTGACTGCCCCAATCCCCAAGGCGGACGTCTATCACGCTGCCGTAACAGGATACGGCGGCCTGCTTGGCGCGACGGCCGCCATGGAGACGGGCCGGCCATTGGTATTGACGGAGCATGGCATATACCCGCGGGAACGCGAGGAAGAGCTGATTTCTTCGGATTGGACCGTACAGGCGATGCGGCCGTTGTGGATCAGCCTGTTCTATGAGATGTCAAGATTCGCGTACAACTACGCCGCAAGGGTGACTTCGCTGTTTGAAGACGCCAGGGCAAGGCAGGTTGCTATCGGCTGCGATCCGTCCAAATGCACCGTCATCCCCAACGGAATTCTCGTCGAGCGGTTCAAAGCGCTGGACGATCCTGCGCAATGCGAGGAAATGCACATCGGGGCATTTGTGCGGTTCGCCGCTATCAAAGACCTGAAGACCCTCATTCACGCGTTTTATACCGCAAGGCAACGCATGCCCAATCTTGTCCTCCACATTGTGGGCGGAACGGACGATCCGAGCTATCGCCATTCCTGCGAATCCCTGATAGACAGGCTGGGCCTGAATTCGTGCATAAGGATTGAAGGACATATCGACACGCTTGAATACATGAAAAAAATGCACTGCACCATCCTGACGAGCATATCGGAAGGACAGCCTTTGACGATCCTGGAATCGATGGCGGCCGGACGAGCGTGTATTGCGACGCGGGTGGGGGACTGCGCCGGCCTTATTGAAAGAGAAATCGACGGGGTTGGGCCCGCGGGGATTTGCTGCGCGCCCATGGCGCAGGATGAAATCGCCTCAGCCATCGTGACGGTCTGCTCTGACGAAGCGCTGCGTCTTAGCATGGGGAGCAACGGAAAAGAGCGCGTCGAAAGAAGATATTTGTTGCAGGATATGCTGCGCGCATACCATGCCGTATATCAGGAGGTCATCTGATATGGCGGGGATTGGGTTTGAATTGCGCCGTGCAGTCCGGGACAGAAGGCTGATCAGGCGCGGCTACGGCGTGTTCAGCGCCGCGTTTATGTGCTTTGGCGGGATGCTTATCGGCATCCTGTTGCTTGCGTTCATTCAGATTGCCGGACAGGCGAACCATGTTCCGCAGGAAGTAAACGATCTGTTTATGTCGTATGTGACCAATACGATGTTTTTTTCCATGCTGGTATCGTCGCTGCTGTCCATGGTTTTATCCAGATATGTTTCGGATATGCTCTTTGAGGGGCATGACGAGGCGATCATGCCCTCCGGCATCGGAGGAGCGCTGTGCTCCGTGGTGGGCGGCGGAGCCGCGTTTTTGCTCTTTGTCGTTTGCTCATCCCTCCCCTTATTGGAAGGCGCCCTGCTGTTGATGCTCTATGAGGTTCTGTGCTTGTGCTGGGTGCTGATGAATTACATCGGCCTGGTGCGCGATTACAAGCAGATTACGATCGCCTTTCTCGCCGCTTTATTTCTTGCCGGAGGGCTGACGGGCGCGGCCGGCGCAGCGGGAACGATGTCCCTGCTGAAGATGATCGCGATTCTCATCGTGGCGTATGCCGTTGTGGACGCCCTGCTTTTCTGCGCGTTATTCAGGGGATTCCCCCGTTCCGGCGGGTCGCCTTTTCGCTTTCTTTCCTGGATAAGGAGCTGCCCGTCCCTCGTCGTCATCGGCCTTGCGACGCAGGTCGGTTTCCTTGGCCATTTTGGGGTGGTGTGGTACGCGTCTGGCGACGGGGTGATACTCAGGGGATTGTTTGCCTGCTGCCCGGCGTATGATTTTCCGGCCATTGTCGCGTATTTTTGCACGATCCCCGCAATGATCTATTTTATCGCGATCTTTGAAACGGATTTCTATGAGAAATATCGTCGCTATATTGATTCTCTGGGAAACGGGGGCAATGCTTCGAGCGTGATTGCCATGCGTGAGGAAATGATTTCGTCCATCGGCAAAGGGCTGAGGAATTTTTCGTCGCTTCAGATTATCAGCTGTCTTCTGTTCATTGCCGTCATCAGCAAAGTGCTCGGCGTGCTCAATATCGGCATGACTGAAAGAATGCTGCAAACATACCGGATGTTCTGCGTTGGCTATTCCTTCTATGCGATTGGCAGCATTCTGATGCTGCTCCAGATGTATTTTGTCAATGAGAAAAGGGCGACGGTACCGGCGGTGCTGTTTGCCGTCGTGACGATCGTCTCCGCCTATATCGACGGACGGGTTTTCGGCCATGGCACCGGCATCAGCCTTTGCATCAGTTCGCTCCTCTATTTGGTGATCGCGGCGCTTCAGCTCGTGCGATGCCTGGACAAGCTGGAATTCCATATCCTTTGCAAGGCCCCTGCGGCTGTGATCAAAGCGCCTGTGCAAACGCAGGAAACATCGCGCAGTGCCGACCAGCAAAGGCGGCAAACGGTTCTTTTCGCAGCGGCATTGACCGTTTCCCTCGTCATGATTCTTCTTCCCGGAGTCGGTATGATTCAAAGCGCTCGCCGAGCGGCGCATACCTTTTGGTTTGTTCCTGAAAAGACGGACGGCGTGCTGCTTTCGCCTGGGATGGGATACGCGCCATGGGCCAATTCGGACGAGGCTGAAGAAATTCAGACGACCCTGGTCTATGTTGAGCTGCGCTGGGCTGATTGGGAGCCGGTGGAATCACAGTATGACATTGATTATGTCAATGAGGAATACCGCCTGAAAACGTATCGGGAGCAAGGCCGGCAAGTTGTTTTTCGGTTTATCTGCGATAATCCTGCCGACAGCGATCATATCGACATTCCTGATTGGCTTTATGAGGTTACAAATGGAGACGGGTATCACTATGACACGAGCTACGGGAAGGGTTATTCGCCAAACTACAACAATGAAATATTCATCGCTGCGCATAAAAGGGCGATTGAGGCGCTTGGCGAAGCCTTCGGCAAGGATGATTTCTTTTGCTTTGTAGAACTGGGTTCCCTGGGCCATTGGGGCGAGTATCACGTGAATATTTCAGAAGGAGTGCCGCCTCTTCCAAACTACGATACGCGAAATGAATATATAAAACCTTATCTTTCGGCGTTTCCGAACGCGCGGTTTATGACGCGCTATCCCCTTGTCGAAACGGTGAAGTATGGCTTCGGGCTTTATAACGACATGACCGGAGACCCTGAGGAGACGGATTACTGGCTATCCCAAATGACTGGAGGCGTTTGGGAACAAACGGGGTTGCCGGAACAGGCCGATACAACGCAAGCATGGAAAACGCAGCCAATCGGCGGAGAATTTGCTTCTACGCAAAGCGACAGCTTTTACCTTCATGATCATTTGAGCGTAACGCTTGAAAAGCTTCGGGAAAGCCATCAGTCTTTCATTGGGCCTAAAATTATCATTAACGAAACAAGCATGGACTATTCCTCTGCATCAAAGGCTATTCTTACGACGCTGGGCTATCGCTATTATGTCGCCAATGCGCAGGTGGACGCGTCCTCCGAAGAAGATATCGTCATTTCCGCTACAATCTGCAATGAAGGGATTGCCCCGGTCTATGGAACCTATCCTGTGCAGATGTCCTTGCGGGATGATGAAGAAAATATCATCTGGACATCTGAAATTCAGGACTTCCGGCTAGACCGGCTTCTTCCAAACGAATCTCAGCGCGGTTCGGCGTCCGTCAGCCGTGAGGAGCTGGATGACGACATGACCTATACCTTCACGATTTCTATCCTGGATGAACGGGGGAACCCCGCCGTGCCCATGGCCATGACGAATGAAATCGCGCCGCGCGAGTATGCGATTGGCCAATTCAAAATCAGGTAGGGGAGGAAGCGCCATGAGAGAAAACAGACGCGCATGGCAGGGCATTCTGTCATTGCTTGCTTTGATTGCGCTTTCTTTCGGAAATTCATTTGAAGCGCTTTGGGCCCAAATGACCATTGGAACGCGCGCATGGTCGCTCTGTAATACGGTCGCCGCCTGTACGCAATGGGCGATGCCGACAATGGTTGTTTTGCTTGGAAGCGTGTTTCTTTCATCAAGTCGACAAGTAAAAGCGAGCTATTTATGGAAAAGGTATGTTCTGCCGGCCGCCGCAGGCTGCGCGCTCTGGTGGACGTTATCTGCGGTTGTCTGGATGAAGGAGAATTATCCTCAGGAGCTCGACCTCATTACGTTCCGGGAATGCATGGCGGAGGTTCTTGAAGCGCCAGCCCATATCGGCTTTTGTCAGATGATCGTTTCCTTCTTTATGCTCTATCCGCTGCTCTGTGCCGTCGCCCATGACCGGCGGCTGACGGTATACGGCATCCTGCTCGTCTTTGCCATGAGCCTGGTCGAGCCGATCCTCAGAGCTATTCCGTACCTCTCGGCCGCGGCGCTTTTTGCGGATCAGCTGAATTGGGGATATTACAGGGCGTGGGCGTTTTACCTGCTCTGCGGCGCATGGATCGCCGGAGCGGAGCACGACTGGAGGATCTCGCTGCTGATGTATTCGCTGGGCATTGTATCGTCGGGAGCCATGGTCGCATTGACTTCCGTGTCGACGGCGTTTCAGCCCGGTTATGCGAATGAGTATATCGGATATGCCTCGCCGTTGACCGGAATTCAGACCGTTTCGATCTGTCTGTTTGTACGAAACGCTTTTGGAGACGTTCATGCTCCCGGAATGACACACATGACAAAGAACATGTGGCACTGCGCGCCGGTTCTCTTCGTGGTCAGCCCCTTTACGGAGCGCCTGATAGAGCATTTTCCGCTTTCTGACTTGGGCCATGCGCTCTGCGGCGCAGCGCTCAATGCAACGGCGGCGTTTTGCGCCGTCCTTGCGCTGGGGGCGCTTCCGGGATTCAGGGGACTTGTCGGCGATTATTTATACAAAGGGGATAAAACCGTATGAAGAAATGGACAAAAACCAGAGCCGTCGCGACGGTCGGCTGCACGCTCGCTTCGGTTTCTTTGGCCATATTTTTCGCGCTGGCGTCGGATCGCACGCAGGAGGATTCGGACGCCCCGGAGCAGCGGTATGAGAATGCGCGGCTCATAACGCCCAAAACGTTTGGAAGCTATGGCGAGCTGATGTTTGCCTATGTCGGTGCGGGCAACAATCTCTACGATTTAGACGACGAGTCGGCTCCTTTGATCCGTCAGCCCGTAAAGGAGCTTCTTTACGCATCGGATGACAGCGTTCTGTATACGGCGTCCTGTGAAATAGAGCCCTCCCATTTGGGAAGAGAAAGCGTAATTCAGGAATTGCAAATCGGTGCGCAGGAGAATCGTGTGAATACGATTGCACGGGTTACGATTGATCCGTGCTGGTCATCCAATGACGAGGTGATCTATTATGTGGAGGATGGAGCAACAAATCAGCTTTGCACTTTTGAACCGCTGACATCCACGAGCGAGATCGCCGCCAGGTTTGAGCAGGAGATCGTTGGCCTTCGCATATCAAGCGACGGATTGCTTGTCACGCTTGACGATGGGGCGGAACTGCTTTACGTCCCGCTGTCCAAACAGCTGACTGAGCCTGGATTTTCGACAAAGGACAGCGCCATTACCGTATGCGAGCAATATGACCTGCTTTTGTCCGCGGAGGGCACGCTTTCCTATCACTGGCAAGGCGCCGACGATACGGTTCTGATTTCCGAAGGCGTTTCCATTGGAATCAGCCACCAGGACAACGAAATCTACTACATTCGACAATCATCCGGGAAAGCCGATTTAATGTGTTTCACCGTGTCTGAAGAGCAGCGCCAGACGCTAGCCTCTCTTGACGGCAATGTGCTCCCACAGTTGACATCGGATGCGGATTTTGCTTTCGTCTTGACCGAACAGGGAATTGTATACCGGTATGACATCCAGGAGGGCGTATTGATTCCCTATCACTTTATCGACTTGGAATCGGTTCGAGCGCCCATGATTTCTCTGTTCGATTATCGTCTGATGGTCTACGATCTGGCAAAGGAGCAGGATGCGTCCTATTGCTATTCGATCCCAAGCTGTTCCGTTCTGACACAGGAAGAGGTTGAACGGCTTGCGAAGGAGGCGGCGGACCTCACGGCGGAAGCGGAGAAGACGGCATTCTCTTCCGACGTTTCGCTCCTGTCCATGGGCTCGACGGGCGACGGCGTCCTGTCCTTGCAAAACGCCCTAAACGCTCGCGGATATCTGCAAACCGCCGCGACGGGGATCTATGGGGTTGAGACGATGTGCGCCGTTTCCGCCGCACAATCCGATTTAAACCTGCCTGAAACGGGCTATGCGGACGGACTGTTTCAGACCCTGCTGGCCGATTCTGATATCCGTGATCAGCTTCGCCCCATCGCCGAAAACGATCGGGGAATCCGGGCGCGCAATTTCACGGCGAGGCTTGTCACGCTTGGGTATATCCTGCAATCCGATTCAGACAATCCGGAAAGCCCCCAGAAGGGAGCCGCCCTGTATTGCGCTCAAAACGGCTTGCAGTTTGACGGCGTCCTATCGGAGGATATTCAGTTTTCCGTCTTCTCAAAGGATGCCCAGCCTTACGAGGGACACCATGCGCTTGCACGGGGAGACAGAGGAGAAGCTTGCTCGGCTGTAAACGAGGCGCTGTTCCGTTTGGGATATTCCCCATATGCTTGCCGTCCCGCCATTGATGATCATACGCGTGAAGCTATGCGGCGATTTGCATCTGCAAACGGTTTTGATTACGCGATGATCATCACGCCGGAGCTTCAAGAGAAGCTGCTTTCGGGCGAGGCCACAGAATGCCCGGCCGAATTGTCCCCGCCGGCTTTAACGGACTCAGAATCCGCGACCCCCGGACAGGTGATTACGGACAAAGAATTAAGGAACCGCTGAT
>CANQKY010000052.1 GCA_947624575.1 uncultured Clostridia bacterium | reverse complement strand
ATGAAACACGCTAATTTTGCGTTTTTTATTCCGCATCTCGGCTGTCCGCACCGGTGCAGCTTCTGCGATCAGCAGACCATTTCCAAAACCGAAATACCGCCCTCGCCCGCGGAAGTGGCAGCGGCTTTGTCCGAAGCGAAGGCTTTACCCAATGCCGAGATCGCCTTTTTCGGCGGCAGCTTTACGGCACTTCCGCCAAAGCTGATGATCTCCTATCTGGAGACGGCAGCACCCTTTGTAGGGGCAAACGGCTTTTCGGGGATCAGGCTTTCCACCCGTCCCGATGCTCTTTCGGCTCAAACCGTCTCACTGCTGTCGTGTTATCCCGTTACGGCGGTGGAGCTTGGCGCACAGAGCATGGACGATCGGGTGCTGACACTTAATGAACGGGGGCATACCGCCGCCGATGTGGAGGAAGCAGCAAAGCGGATTCACGCGGCGGGGTGGTCGCTCGGCGTTCAGATGATGACCGGACTTTACGGAGACACACCCGCAGGAAGTATCGAAACGGCAAAGCGACTGATCGCCTGCAAGCCGGATACGGTACGGATTTATCCCACGGTGGTGCTGTCCGGCACACGGCTGGCGCAGCGGTATCTTGCGGGGGAATATGATCCGCCCGATCTGGAAAAAACGCTGCCGCTTTGCGCCGAACTGCTGTCTCTTTTCGAGGCGGCGGGCGTGCGGGTGATCCGCCTGGGACTTCACGCTTCACCGGATATTGAGAAAACGATGCTGGCAGGCTGCTATCACCCCGCGCTGCGGGAGCTTTGCAACGGGTATCGGCTGTCCCAAAAGATCAAAACGCTCCTGTCCGGTCTGCCGGAGGGGAGTTATACCGTATCTGTAGCGCCCGCCGATCTTTCCGCGTTGATCGGTCATGGCGGAAAATGGCTTCAAATATTTGCCAAAGAGGGCTTTCGGCTGCGGGCAGAAGCAGACCGGCGGCTTATACGCGGAGAAATCCATCTGAAAAGGGAGGGAGATCATGCGGCTGAGAAGGCTTGAAATGCAGGGCTTTAAGTCGTTTCCAGATAAAACCGTTTTGAACTTCGGCAACGGCTTTACCGCTGTGGTGGGACCAAACGGCAGTGGAAAAAGCAATATCAGCGATGCGGTGCGCTGGGTGCTGGGCGAGCAGTCGAGCAAAACGCTGCGCGGCTCCAAGATGGAGGACGTGATCTTCGACGGCACCGAAAAGAGAAAGTCGCAGGGCTATGCCCGCGTTTCCCTTGTCTTTGACAATTCCGACCGCACCCTCCCCTTTGAGGTGGACGAGGTCACGGTCACACGGAAGTATTATCGTTCCGGTGACAGCGAATATATCATCAATCAGGAGCAGGTGCGATTAAAGGATCTCCAGCAGCTTTTTATGGATACCGGTCTCGGGAAGGACGGCTATTCGCTGGTCGGGCAGGGAAAGATAGCAGAGATCGTCTCCGCCAAAAGCAGTGAGCGCCGTGAGATTTTCGAGGAAGCTGCCGGTATTGCCAAATTCCGGTATCGGAAAAACGAGGCGGAACGAAAGCTGACTCAGGCGGAGGATAACCTGCTTCGCCTGCGGGATATTCTGAACGAGCTGGACGGCAGGCTGGAGCCGCTTCGGATCCAGTCGGAGAAGGCAGCCCGCTTTTTGGAGCTGTCCGACCGCAAAAAATCTCTGGAGATCACGATCTGGTTGGCAAGGCTCGACCGCGCCGGAGAAACGCTCCGGACGCAGGAGAAAGAATATGCCGAGGTCTGTCGGGATTATCGGGAGCTGGCGGACGGTATTGCCGAAACCGAGCAGAAGCTGGAGCGCGGCTATCAGCTTTCACAGCAGCTGCGCGATGAGATCGAACAGATGCGGCAGGAGCATACCGATTTGGAGACGGCGCGTGCGTCTCGCACGGCGGACGCCGCTGTGCGGGAGAATGATATTCGTCACCATGAGGAAGCAATCGAACGACTCAACGGGCTGCTTTCGGATTCGCAGGCTGCGGGTATGCTGCTCCAGCAGGAGGAAGCGGCGCTGGACGAAAAGCAGGCAGAGCTTTCGGCTGCCTGCGCCGCATTGGAGGAGCAGATTTCGGCAGCCGAGGAAGGAATGCTTCGGCTGCACACCCAAAGCGAGAAGGAGTCCGAACGGGTGCGCTCGCTGTCGGAGGAGCTCAATCAAACCATGCTGGCGGCGTCCTCTCTGCAGGCGGAGCAGTTGGCGGCCGAGCAGGCGGGTCAGGAAGCGGAAGCGCAACGCGTCCGCTGGGAAGCGACCCTGCGCGATACCGAATCACAGCTTTCTCAAATCGAGGCAGAATTACAGGATACCGACGCGCTGCTCGGTGAGCTGACCGCCAAAAAACAGGGGCTTCAAAACAGCGGACAGGGGTATGAGTTAAAGCTGACCGCGCGGGAACAGGCGGCGGAAAAGCTGCGGGAGCAGGCGGAGCATATCGCATGGCAGGAAAAGGAAAAGCGCCAGCGGATCACCCTGCTGACCGATCTGGAAAACCGAATGGAGGGCTTTGCCCAAAGTGTAAAATCGGTTTTGCAGGCAGCCAAAACAGGCGAGCTGCGGGGAATACACGGAACGGTTTCCCAGCTGATTCGGGCGGAGGACGATTATGCGCTTGCGGTGGAAACGGCATTGGGCGGCGCATTACAGCATATTGTAGTGGAAAACGAAGCCGCCGCAAAGTCTGCAATCCGGCTGCTGAAGGAAGAAAAAAAGGGCAGAGCCACCTTTCTGCCCCTCACCACCATGCGGTCACGGGGAAAAGCCAAAAATTACAGTTCCCGTTCCGGCTTTGTGGCAATGGCGGATACACTGGTGCAGACCGATGACGTCTATCGACCGCTGATGAGTTCTTTGTTGGGGCATATTCTGGTGGCGGAGGATCTGAATGCCGCGACCGAGATTGCGCGAGCGGAGAAATATCAGGTGAAGATCGTCACGCTGGACGGGCAGGTGATCCACGCCGGCGGCTCCTTTACCGGCGGCTCGCCGGGCAGACAAACCGGCGTGCTGAGCCGGAAGAATGAAATTGAGGCACTGGAGCGGGAGGCAGCCCGATTGGCGGAGGAAAACGCCGCGGCAGAGCATAAGGCGAAAACCGCCGCTGAGGAAGTTTTGCGGCTTCGTGCCGAGTGGGACGCTTTGCAGGCGGAGGAACGCACGGTGCAGGAGGATATCATTCGCGCCGAAGGCGAGCAGAAGCGGCTTTGCGAGCAGCGGGAGCTGCTTTCCGCGCAAAGAGAGCAGTGCCGCGAGAATAGGAAACGGGAAGCCGAGCGGGTGAGCGCGGCGGAACAGACCGTACAAGAGATCGAACAGGCACGCACTGCGTCCGAGCAGAAGCGGCTGGAATTGGAAGAATCGCTTCGCACGCTCGATCAGTCACAGCAGGAGCTCGAAAAGCAGCGCGGCGAGGCGGCAGACCTGCTTTCAAGCCTGCGGGTACAGCAGGTGGAGCAGGCAAAGGACGGCGAACGGCTTGCCGCCGAGCGGGAAGCCCTGACCGCCCGCCTTTCGGACGCCGCGTCCCGACGGGAAAGCTGGGAGACCGAGCGGGAGGCGATCTGCACCCTGATCCGTTCCATTCGTACCGAGCTTGATTCATTTGCAAAAGAGGAACAGCGGGATAAGGAACAGGCACAGCTTCTTTTAGACCGCATGGAGGAACATACTAAAAGGCTCGGCGCGCTGGAGCAGGAGACCGTTTCGCTGCGGGAGCAGGATAAGGCGGCGTCCTCCAAACGGGAGGAGCTCAGCCGCGAGATGGTGCGGCTGGAGGAACAAAAAGCGCGTCAACAGCAGATTTATGACGAACTGATCGGCAGGCTTTGGGAGGAATATCAGCTCACCCGAAGCGAGGCGGACGCGCTGCGGATCGAAACCGAGCAGCCGCTCAAACTGCAAAGTGAGCTTTCTGCCGTCCGTGCATCGATCAAGGCACTTGGGAATGTCAATGTGGCGGCGATCGAGGAATACCGCGAGGTGTCCGAGCGGTACGCATTTTTGTCGGCACAGGTGGCAGATGTGGAGCATTCCCGCAACGAGCTCAACCGCCTGATCCATGATCTGACCAAAAATATGTGTGATCTGTTTACTGACAGCTTTGTTCGGATCAACCGGAATTTTGGGGAGATTTTTGCCGACCTGTTCGGCGGCGGCAAAGCGTCGCTGGAGCTGACCGATCCGGAAAATGTGCTGGAATCGGGAATTGAGATTCACGTCCAGCCGCCGGGGAAGATCATTCGGCATCTGTCCTCGCTGTCGGGCGGCGAGCAGTCGTTTGTGGCAATCGCCATCTACTTTGCGATTTTGCGCGTCCGTCCCGCGCCGTTTTGTGTGCTCGACGAGATCGAGGCGGCGCTGGACGATGTGAATGTCGTAAAGTTTGCGGGTTATCTCCGCCAGATGTGCAAGGACACCCAGTTTATTGTGATCACACACCGCCGCGGCACCATGGAGGAAGCGGACGTCCTGTATGGGGTCACCATGCAGGAGGAGGGCGTGTCCCGCCTGCTGACCCTTCCGATTCGTGAAATGGCGTCACGGGTTTTACAGCAGGCATAGGAGGCAGGAATGGGACTATTCGCAAAAATCAAAACCGGTCTGCAAAAGACCCGCGATTCGATGATCGGCAAGATGGACGCGGTGCTCGGTTCGTTTACAAGGATCGACGAGGATCTGTTTGAGGAACTGGAGGAAACGCTTATCTTGTCCGATGTCGGCGTGGAAACGGCGGTAAAGCTCTGCGACCGTCTCCGCCAGACGGTAAAGGAACGGCGGGTGACCGAACCTTCTGAGGTAAAGGCGATCTTGCAGGAGCTGATGGCGGATATGCTGCGGCACGATAACGGGCTGGAGCTTACCACCCGCCCGTCGGTGATTTTGATGATCGGCGTCAACGGCGCGGGGAAGACTACCACCATCGGAAAGCTAGCCTACCGGTTTCGGGAAGATGGCAGCAGGGTGCTGCTCGGGGCGGCGGACACCTTTCGCGCCGCGGCGATCGACCAGCTTCAGGTCTGGGCGGACCGTGCCGGCGTGCCGCTGATCCGCCATGACGAAGGCTCCGACCCTGCCGCAGTGGTGTTTGACACCCTTTCGGCTGCCAAGGCAAGAGATGTGGATATCGTCATCTGCGACACAGCTGGAAGGCTTCAAAATAAGAAGAACCTCATGGAAGAGCTTTCTAAAATCTCCCGCGTGATCGCCCGCGAGGCAGAGGGCTGCGATCTGGAAACACTGCTGGTGCTGGACGCTACCACCGGTCAGAATGCCGTACAGCAGGCACGGCAGTTTCAGGAAGCGGCGGGCATCACCGGCATTGTTTTGACCAAGCTGGACGGTACGGCAAAGGGCGGCATCATTCTTTCGATCGAGGACGAATTGGGACTGCCTGTGAAATTTGTCGGCGTCGGGGAGCAGATGGACGATTTGCAGCCCTTTGATCCGGACGCATTTATCGCGGCACTGTTTGAGGAATAGAAATGAAACTGATTTTAGCAACCCAAAACGCGCATAAGGCAAAGGAGTTTTCCCGTCTGCTGGCTCCCTATGGGGTCACGGTGATCCCGATGACAGCGGCGGGCGTATTCGAGCTTCCGCCCGAGGACGGAACCACTTTTGCGGAAAATGCGGCAATCAAGGCACGGGCGGTGTTTGCCGCGACCGGCGGCGCCGTGCTTGCCGATGATTCGGGGCTTACGGTAGACGCGCTTTCGGGCGCGCCGGGCGTTTACTCCGCACGGTATGCCGGTGAAGGCGCTTCTTCAGAGGATTGTATCAAAAAGCTTCTGCATGAGCTGCGGGATATACCGGCAAACAAACGGACGGCACGGTTTGTCTGCGCGCTGGTTCTGATCGAGCCGGACGGCAGTGAGCATCTGTTTGAGGAAAGCTCCGATGAGGGAATCATCGCCTTTTCCCCGCGCGGCGACAGCGGATTCGGTTACGATCCGGTTTTTCTGGTGGGGGAGCATAGCTTTGCCGAGCTCACACCAGAAGAAAAGGATCGGGTAAGCCACCGTGGAAAGGCGCTGCGCAGGCTTGCTGTATGGTTTAGGGAAAAAGGAGAGGGGATATGATCACCACCAAGCAACGCGCACAACTGCGCGGTATGGCAAATCGCATCACGACCATTTTGCAGATCGGAAAAGGCGGCATCACCGAAGCCACCGTCACCGATGCAAGACAGGCGATCGCCGCACGGGAACTGATTAAGGGCAGGGTGCTGGAGACCTCGCCCCATACCGCGCGGGAGGCGGCACAGCTTCTGGCGCGGGAGATCGGTGCGGACATTGTGCAGGTGATCGGTACCCGCTTTGTGCTTTATAAGCCGGCTAGAAAGCCGGTCATACGGTTAGAGCCGTGAAGAAACAAATCGTTTTGTTCGGTGGCACCTTTGACCCGATCCACAACGGACATCTCCATCTGGCGCTTGCCTGCCGGAATGCTGTTTCCTTTGACCGCATGATCCTAATGCCGGCGCATCTGCCGCCACATAAGGATATGGCAACCGCCTCGGATCAGGATAGGCTGGCACTCTGCCGTCTGGCGGCAGAGCCGTTTGACTGGATCGAGGTCAGCACGCTGGAGCTGGAACGGGAAGGTCCCAGCTATACGATCGACACGGTGTCCGCGCTGGAAGCGCGGTATGCGGGTGCGGAAATCCTGCTGTTGATCGGCAGCGATATGCTTTATTATTTTGAACACTGGTTTCGGTATCGGGAATTGCTTCAAAAGGTCACCGTTCTTTCCGCCGTGCGGGAGAACGCGGAGGACGACCGCCTTGTTCGGCAGGCGGAGCGGTTGCGCCAAATGGGCGGCAGTGTGAAGCTGATCTCGGCGCCGGCTTTGCCCTTGTCCTCCACTAAGCTGCGGGAAAAGCTCCGCCGTGGGGAGGATATATCCGGCTTTCTTCCGCCGCAGGCAGCGGCATATATCAGGGAACACCATTTGTATAAGGAGAGATGAGAAATGAGATGTACTTTGGAACGGGCGCGTGCCGAAGCGCAGAAGCTGCAAAGCGATAAGCGGTTTCTGCACAGCTGCGCGGTTTCGGCGCAGGCACGGCATCTGGCGGAGTGTCATCACTTTGAGCGGGTGGAAAAGGCGGAGGTCGCCGGTATGCTTCATGACATCTGCCGCGATGTGGAGGAAAGCTACCTGTTGCAAATGCAGGAGGATTTTGGTATAATTCTCAATAATGTGGAAAAACGAAGCCCACAGCTTTGGCACGCGATCATCGGCTCGGCATATGTCGAGCATGTCATGCATGAGGGCGATGAGGACATCATCAACGCGATTCACTTTCATACCACCGCGCGGGCGAATATGTCCCGTTTGGAGAAGATCGTCTATGTGGCGGACGCCACCTCGGAGGATCGGGAGTATGAAAATGTGCAGTTTGTGCGGGAGCTTGCGGATATGAGCCTGGAAGCGGCGATGATGTATCTGCTCAAACAGACCTTCGATCAGCTTTTGTATAATTTCGAGCCGCTTCACAGCGATTCGATTGCAGCCTATAACGAGTTGACCAGGAATTAAAAAAGAGGGATAAGATGAACGCAGAAGAAAAAGTAAGGAAGATCGCAAAGGTCCTGTCCGATAAAAAGGCGGCAGATATCCGAGCCATTCGGGTGCGGGATCTGACCATATTGGCGGACTATTTTGTCTTTGCGTCGGGTACTTCCACCACACAGGTCAGGGCGCTGACCGAGGAGGTGGAGTTTCAGCTGTCCGAGCTTGGGGTCGAGCCGAATCGGGTGGAGGGACGCCAGACCAATAACTGGCTGATCCTCGACTACGGCGACGTCGTGGTGCATATATTCCATACCGAGACAAGGGCGTATTATGATCTGGAACGGCTCTGGTCGGACGGTGAAGAAGTGGATTTAGGCGATCTGAACTGAGGGAGTGTAGACAACATGCAGTACAATTTTTCCGAAATCGAGCCGAAATGGCAAAAGCGTTGGCAGGAGCAAAAGACCTTTGCCACCAACAACGATTATTCCCGCCCGAAGTTTTATGCGCTGGTGGAGTTCCCCTATCCGTCTGGGCAGGGGCTTCACATCGGGCACCCGCGTCCCTATACCGCCATGGATATCGTGGCACGGAAGCGGAGAATGGAGGGGTATAATGTCCTGTTCCCGATGGGGTGGGACGCGTTCGGTCTGCCCACCGAGAACTATGCGATCAAGAACCATATCCACCCCGAGATTGTGACCGCCCGCAATGTGGAGCGGTTCAAAAAACAGCTTCAGATGATCGGACTTTCCTTCGACTGGGACCGTGAGATCAACACCACCGATCCGGACTACTACAAATGGACCCAGTGGATCTTTTTGCAGATGTTCAAAAACGGGCTTGCCTATAAAAAGGAAATGGCGGTCAACTGGTGTACCTCCTGCAAGGTGGTGCTTGCCAATGAAGAGGTGGTCGGCGGCGTCTGCGAACGGTGCGGCGGCGAGGTGGTGCGTAAGGTCAAAAGCCAGTGGATGCTCAAGATCACCGAGTACGCCGAACGGCTGCTTAACGATCTGTCTCTGGTCAATTATGCCGAGCGGATCAAATCCACCCAGATCAACTGGATCGGGCGTTCGACCGGCGCGGAGGTGCGGTTTGCCACAACGGTGGGGGAGGACCTGCTGATCTATACCACCCGTCCCGACACCCTGTTCGGCGCGACCTATATGGTCATCGCGCCGGAGCACCCGCTGATTGACAAGTACGGTGAACAGATCGAAAATCTTTCGGATATCCTCGCCTACCGCGAGGAAGCGGCACATAAGTCCGATTTTGAGCGCACCGAGCTGGTCAAGGATAAGACCGGCGTGGAGATCAAAGGGATTCGTGCGGTCAATCCGGTCAATGATCGGGAGATACCGATTTATGTTTCGGATTATGTCATGATGTCCTATGGCACCGGCGCGATCATGGCGGTACCGGCGCACGATACCCGCGACTATGAGTTTGCACAGAAGTTCAATCTGCCGATCATTGAGGTGGTCGCAGGTGGTGACGTCACAAAGGAAGCGTTTACCGACTGTGCGACCGGCGTGATGGTCAACAGCGGCTTCTTAAACGGGCTTTCGGTCGAGGAAGCAAAGGAAAAGATCAAGGAATGGCTGATTGCAAACGGCAAAGGTCAGGCAAAGGTGAACTATAAATTGCGCGACTGGGTGTTCTCCCGCCAGCGGTATTGGGGTGAGCCGATCCCGCTGGTACACTGTGAGCATTGCGGTTGGGTCGCCCTGCCCGAAAGTGAGCTTCCGCTTCGCCTGCCCGAGGTGGAAAGCTATCTGCCCACCGATAACGGGGAAAGTCCGCTTTCCACATTGGAGGACTTTATCCATACCACCTGTCCGAAATGCGGCGGTCCCGCTCTCCGCGAGACCGATACCATGCCGCAGTGGGCGGGTTCCTCCTGGTACTTCCTGCGGTACTGCGATCCGCATAATACTAAAGCACTTGCCTCCAGGGAAGCACTGGAATACTGGCTGCCGGTAGACTGGTATAACGGCGGTATGGAGCATACCACCCTCCACCTGCTCTATTCCCGCTTCTGGTATAAGTTCCTGCACGATATCGACGCGGTGCCGACTGCGGAACCCTATCTTCGCCGTACCAGCCACGGTTTTATCCTCGGTGAGGATAATCAGAAGATGAGCAAATCCCGCGGCAATGTCATCAATCCGGACGAGGTGATCGCCGAGTACGGTGCGGACACCCTGCGGCTTTATGAGATGTTCATCGGTGACTTTGAGAAAACCGCTCCTTGGAGCAAGGCGGGGATTCGCGGCTGCAAGCGGTTTTTGGATCGCATCTGGGCGCTGCAGAATATCGTAACAGAGGGCGACGACTACCGTCCGGAATTGGAAGCTTCCTTCCACAAGACCATACAGAAGGTTTCGGAGGATATCGAATCGCTCAAGTTCAATACCGCGATTGCCGCCATGATGTCCCTGCTCAATGAGATCGCTTCGGCGGGCAGCATCACCAAGGGTGAGCTTCGCACTCTGCTCATTCTGCTCAATCCCTTTGCACCGCATATCACCGAGGAGATGTATGAGCTGCTCGGCTTCGGGGGACAGCTCAATGAGCAAAGCTGGCCGCAGTACGATCCCGCCAAGTGCGTGGAGGACACGGTGGAGCTTGCCGTGCAGGTAAACGGCAAGATCAAATGCCGGATCACGGTTGCCGCCTCTGCCGAAAAAGAGGAGGTGCTGTCGGCGGCGCACGCGGAGGAAAAGGTGCGCGAGGCGCTTTCGGGCAAGCAGGTTGTCAAGGAGATCGTGGTGCCTGGCAAACTGGTCAATCTTGTGGTGCGGTAAAAATTTGGCGAAAAATATGCGAATATGCTTGACAAGCCGCGGAAAACAGGATATAATATAGTCTGCTGTTCATATTGAATAAAGCCTCTGCCCTGTGGCAAAGGGAGGGAATAAAATGGCAGAAATCAGAGTTAAGGATAACGAATCGATCGACAGTGCTTTGCGGAGATTTAAGAGATCCTGTGCGAAGTCCGGCGTTCTGGCGGAAGTTCGTAAAAGAGAGCATTATGAAAAGCCTTCTGTAAAGCGTAAGAAAAAGTCGGAAGCTGCCCGTAAGCGGAAGTATAAGTAAGCTGCGGGATCAGAGAAAGCACAGGGGTCTTGCCCTGTGCTTTTTTCGTAAGGGAGGGGAGCATATGCCGCTGCTGCGACCGACGCTGTATTTTCATTCGGTCTGCGAGATCACACCACAGCTGCTGCGGGAAAGGCGGATCGCGGCGCTGGTGCTGGACGTGGATAACACCCTTGCCACCCACGGACACCCCGCACCGTTTCAGGGGGTGATCGAATGGCTTGACCGAATGCGTCTGGCGGGGATTAAACTGCTTATTTTGTCCAATAATTCCAGAAGGCGGGTCGCGCCCTTTGCGAATCGGCTGGGGCTGGCATTCACCTCGCGCGCATTCAAACCGCTGTCTTTCGGATTGCGCCGCGCCTGCCGGCAGATGGGTACGGCGATGTCCCAAACCGCCATTGTGGGGGATCAGCTTTTTACCGATGTTCTGTGTGGGAATCTGGCGGGCGCCAAAACGATCCTGCTCGACCCGATCGCGCCGGAGGACGGACCGCTGTTCCGGTTCAAACGGGTGCTGGAGCGTCCGTTTCGGAAACGATATCCGAGGGAGGGGATTTGATATGAAGCATGCAAGGTTCGGTCCTGCCGGAAACGGGGAGCAGTTCACGGCGCTGGGCTATAAAAAGACAATCGAGGTGCCCGACTACTGCCGCCGGATCGGTGTGACCGCCTATGAGTACCAGTGCGGACATGGCGTGCGGGTGAGTAAAGCATCGGCGTCGGCGTTCGGGGAAAAAGCGAGGGAAGCGGGTATCCGCCTGTCGCTTCACGCGCCGTATTATATCTCCCTTTCGAGCGTGGAACCGGAGAAGCGGGAGAATAGCGTGCGGTATATTCTGGAGTCTGCCGAAGCCGCCGCCGCCATGGGCGCCACACGGGTGGTGGTGCATTCCGGCTCCTGCGGGAAGATGAGCCGCACCGATGCGCTGGAGCTTGCCAAGGACACGCTGAAAAAGGCACTGGCGGCGCTGGACGCGGCGGGGCTTTCCGGCGTCACCATTTGCCCCGAGACAATGGGGAAGATCAATCAGCTTGGCACATTGGAGGAAGTACTGGAGCTTTGCCGGATCGACGATCGGCTGCTTCCCTGTATCGACTTCGGACATCTCAATGCCCGCACCTTCGGGGGGATCGCGGGCAGGGCGGAGTACGCCGCGATACTGGACGCGGTGGAGGATCGCCTTGGCAGCGACCGGTTGCGGGTGTTCCACTCCCATTTCAGTAAGATCGAGTATACCGATAAAGGCGGCGAAAAGCGCCACCTCACCTTTGCGGACGAGACATACGGTCCTCGGTTCGAGCCGCTGATCGATCTGGTCGTGCAGCGCGACCTGACGCCGACCTTTATCTGCGAGTCGGCTGGTACGCAGGGGGAGGACGCCGCAGCGATGAAAGCATACTATGACGAAAGGACGAAAGCAAAATGAAAAAGGTATTGATTCTCCACGGACCCAATATCAATCTGGTCGGGGAGCGTGAGCCGGGCATCTACGGGAAAGAGAGCTTCGCGGACATCAACCATGAGATCGAGCAGTGGGCGCAGGAGCTGGGACTGTCCTGCGAGATCTACCAGTCCAATAGCGAGGGCGGGCTAATCGATAAGCTGCAGGAGATGCGTACCGAGTGCGATGGCGTGGTGATCAACGCGGGCGCATATACCCATTATAGCTACGCATTGCGGGACGCGATTGCAAGCCTTGTGATCCCCTGCGTGGAGGTGCATTTTTCGAATATCCACGGACGGGACGAGTTTCGCAGTAAATCGGTGATTGCACCGGTCTGCGTGGGGCAGGTGAGCGGCTTCGGCAAGTATAGCTACCGCCTTGCGATGCTCGGACTGAAGCCACTACTATGAGCGCGCTGGAAAGGCTGCGCGCCGCACTGCCGGAGGATATCGACGCGGGGCTTGTGCTGTCCGATGTAAATCGGCGGTATTTCACAGGCTTTCCGTCGTCGGCGGGGGTACTGCTGGTGCTGCGGGACGCGGCGTATTTTCTGATCGACTTTCGGTATTACCATAAGGCGAAGGCGGCGGTCACCGATGCCGAGGTGATCGAAATGACCTCTTTCGAGACCCAACTGCGGGAGCTGTTTTCCCGCCACCGCGTCATGACGGTGGGGCTGGAAACGAAGGGCATCACCTTGGCGGAGTATCTCCGCTATCGGGAGAGCTTTTCCGAGGTCTGCTTCGATACCGGCACGGAATTTCAGGACGCAATCACGGCATTGCGGCAGATCAAAACACCGGCGGAGCTTACGGCAATTCGCACGGCGCAGAAAATCACCGATACGGCGTTCTCACAGCTTTTGCCGCTATTGCATATCGGCATGACCGAGCGGGAGATCGCATGGACGCTCGAAAAGCTGCTGCGGGAAAACGGAGCCGAGGGCATGGCGTTTGACATCATTGCCGCATCGGGGGAGAACAGTGCGTCACCCCATGCCACACCGACCGACCGCAGACTGCAAAAGGGTGATTTTCTCACCCTCGATTTCGGCGCGCGGTATGACGGCTATTGCAGTGATATGACCCGCACGGTGGCAATCGGGGAGCCGACCGGAGAGATGCGGCGGGTCTACGAACTGGTGCTTGCGGCGCAGAACGCGGCATTTGATCGGCTTTCGCCCGACACACCCTGTAAGGAGGTAGACCGCGCTGCCCGGCTTTGCTTTGCGGATATGGAGCGGTACTTCGGTCATGGGCTGGGGCATAGCGTGGGGCTTGAGATACACGAAACGCCTGCCTGCAATACCCGCGATGAAACACGGCTTGCACCCGGCATGATGATGACGGTGGAGCCGGGGCTTTACCTGTCGGGACGATTCGGGGTGCGGATCGAGGATTTGGCAGTGGTGACGGAAAACGGATATGAGGATCTGACCGCAAGCCCGAAAGAATTGATAATTCTCTAAAATATCTCTTGAAAAAGGGCGGGAATTACGGTACAATATGGAAAAGGAACATTTGGAGGTACAAAAAATGGTTTCAGCAGGTGATTTCAAAAACGGACTGACCTTTGATATGGACGGAAGCGTGTATCAGATCATCGAGTTCCAGCACGTAAAGCCGGGGAAGGGTGCGGCGTTCGTCCGCACGAAGATCAAGAATGTGATTTCCGGCGCGGTGGTGGAAAAGACCTTCAATCCGACCGAGAAATTCCCGACTGCCTATATCGAGCGGCGGGAGATGGAGTATTCCTATCAGGACGGGGATTTGTATTACTTCATGGATAGCGAGACGTATGAGCTGGTGCCGATCGACTCAAAGCACTTGGGGGACAGCTTCCGGTTTGTGAAGGAGAATATGACGGTCAAGGTGCTGTCTTATAAGGGTGTGATCTTCGGGATCGAGCCGCCGTTTTTCGTGGAGCTGCAGGTGACCCAAACCGATCCGGGGTTCCGTGGGAATACGGCGACCAATACCACCAAACCGGCGGTGCTGGAAACGGGTGCGGAGATTCGGGTGCCGCTGTTTATCGAGCAGGGGGATATGATTCGGATCGACACCAGAACAGGCGAGTATATGGAGCGCGCATAAGGAGGAAGAACGATGAGCATTACCGAGAGAGCTGCTTTTTTGCAGGGACTTTTGCAGGGGCTGGAGCCGGACGAAACGACCAAGGAGGGCAAGCTGCTTTCCGCGATCGTGGGCGTGCTGGAGGATATGGCGGCGGAGGTTGCCGATTTGCAGGAGGAAGTGGCGGAGTTAAATGAGCTGTGCGACCTGCTGGACGAGGACCTCGGCGCACTGGAGGAGGAATGCTACGGCGACGGCTGTGATTGTGACGACTGTTGCGATGACGAGCCGATGTATGAGCTGACCTGCCCGACCTGCGGCGAATCGATCTATGTGGACGAGGGAATGCTGGAGGAAGGCGAAATGGAGTGTCCGAAATGCGGACAGGAGCTGGAATTTGACCTCGACCCCGACGATGAGGAATCCGCCGAAGAATAAAGAATAGCGAATAAAAAATGACGAATAACGAATGACGAAGAATAACGATAAAAACCGCCCTCACCGAGGGCGGTTTTTCCAAAAACTACCATCTTTGTCAAGACCTCCCTTGTTAAAGGGCTTTGCCGCCGAAGCGCGCCCAGCGGGCGATGAAGCAAGGCGGGAATGGCGCCGCGGTCAATTTTGCGCGAGCGTGACCGCGAGCAAAAGCAAAATTGGGAACCGCAAGAGAGCAGGGACCGCGCTTTGCGCGGTGGAGGGATTCCCAACCGCCAAGCTAAGTACAACCGCCAAACCAACGAAAGGACCCGCCATGCGCCATGGATTATCAGCATAATAAAAAACTCACACCGAAAGCAAGAACGCTGCGAAAAAACATGACCGATGCGGAAAGACGGCTGTGGTATGGCTTTCTGCGGGATTATCCGGTTCGATTTCTGCGGCAAAAGGTGATAGATCATTATATCGTGGATTTTTATTGTCGGCGGGCGCGCCTTGTGGTGGAGGTGGACGGCTCCCAGCATTATGAGGACGAAGGGGAGCAAAAGGATCAGAATAGAACGGAGGAACTACAAAAGCGAGGACTGACGGTAATCCGAATACCGAATAATCTGGTACGGACAAAATTCGAGGGAGTATGTGCTTATCTGGACGAGATCGTGAAATTGCGGTTGAAAGAGGAATAGGGTAGTGGTATGTAAAAATGAATCCTACCACCAAGCCAAAATCTGTTGTCAAGACCTCCCTTGTCAAATCCCACCCCAAAGCTACCATTTTTGTCAAGACCTCCCTTGTCAAAGGGAGGGGGACCGCGCTTTGCGCGGTGGAGGGATTCAACACCCTAAAGCCAAAATCTGTTGTCAAGACCTACCTTGTTCAATCCCACCCCAAAGCTACCGTCTTTGTCAAGACCTCCCTTGTCAAAGGGAGGGGGACCGCGCTTTGCGCGGTGGAGGGATTCAACACCCTAAAGCCAAAATCTGTTGTCAAGACCTACCTTGTTCAATCCCACCCCAAAGCTACCATTTTTGTCAAGACCTCCCTTGTTAAAGGGAGGGGGACCGCGAAGCGGTGGAGGGATTCAACACCACCAAGCTAAATCAAAGCACCAAGCAAAATTGGGAACTACAAGAGAGCTTTGGACCATGCGTCAGCATGGTGGTGGGATTCCCAACCACCAAGCCAAAATCTGTTGTCAAGACCTCCCTTGTCCAATCCCACCCCAAAGCTACCGTCTTTGTCAAGACCTCCCTTGTTAAAGGGAGGGGGACCGCGAAGCGGTGGAGGGATTCAACACCACCAAGCTAAATCAA
>CANQKY010000051.1 GCA_947624575.1 uncultured Clostridia bacterium | reverse complement strand
TTTGCCAGCCTTCCTTTTTCCATATTTTCGGTAAAATTCATTTGGTCGCCAGTGCCTCCCTTGTCAAAGGGAGGGGGACCATGCGTTAGCATGGTGGTGGGATTCACAGTCCACCAAGCAGAATTGCGTTTATCCACGAAGCGGGTTACAGCAGGCTTTGCAGGGTGACGCTGCTGAGCCGTTCCCGCACCGTTTCGGAGACCTCCCGAAACACATGATGCACCTTACATACCACATCATCGGGGCAGGAGCAGCTGGCGTTCTCCGCCAGACACCGGCTGAACCAATAGGGTCCCTCCATTGCCTCGAGCACCTCATACAGTGTGATCTGATCCGCCGGACGCGCCGGCTCATAGCCGCCCTGCGCCCCTTTATAGGAGCGGACCAGTCCCTGCTCGGTCAGCTTATAGAGAATCTTCAGGGTGAATCGGCGGGTCACACCGGTCAGCTCCGACAGCTGACCGGCATTTTTTCTGCCGCCCTCCCGCGCCAACGAGAGCATGATTCGGATCGCGTAATCCGTTTCCAATGTGATATACATTTCTCTGCCCTCTAGTTCAAAAAGTCCTTCAGCCGTTTGCTGCGGGTCGGGTGACGCAGCTTCCGCAGCGCCTTCGCCTCGATCTGCCTGATCCGCTCACGGGTGACATCGAACTCCCTGCCGACTTCCTCCAGGGTGCGGGAACGCCCGTCGTCCAGCCCGAAACGAAGCCGCAGCACCTTTGCCTCACGGGGGGTCAGCGTACTCAGCACGTCGCTGAGCTGCTCTTTGAGCAGGGTATGCGAAGCTGCGTCCGCCGGTGCGGGCGCGTCCTCATCGGGGATAAAGTCGCCCAGATGGCTGTCCTCCTCCTCGCCGATCGGCGTCTCCAGCGAAACCGGCTCCTGCGCGACCCGCAGAATCTCCCGCACCTTGTCGGACGAGATCTCCAGCCGTTCGGCAATTTCCTCGGCGCTCGGATCGTGACCGTTTTCGTGGAGCAGCTGGCTGCTTGCCTTTTTCACCTTATTGATCGTCTCGACCATATGGACGGGAATCCGAATGGTACGCGCCTGATCGGCAATCGCACGGGTGATCGCCTGCCGAATCCACCAAGTTGCATAGGTGGAAAACTTGAAGCCCTTGGTGTGGTCAAATTTCTCCACCGCCTTGATAAGCCCCAGATTGCCCTCCTGAATCAGATCGAGAAACTGCATACCGCTTCTTCCGGCATACCGCTTGGCAATGCTGACCACCAGACGGAGGTTCGCTTCGGACAGGCGGCGGCGCGCTTCGGGATCGCCCTCCGCCATACGGCGGGCGATCTCCAGTTCCTCCTCCGCGGTCAGCAGCGGCACCCGCCCGATCTCCTTGAGATAGACCTTGACCGGATCGTCGATGCTGATCCCCTCCGAGAGCAGCACCTCGTCCATCGCGGCGGATTCCTCCACTGCGAGGACATCTTCCTCCGGCTCCATATTCTCCACCACTTCAATATGCAGCGTCTCCATCGACTCGTACAGCTTTTCGAGCTGTTCCGCGTCGTAGTCCAAGCCCTCCAGCACATCGCCGATCTCTTTGGTGGTCAGCTTGCCTTTCGCCTTGCCCTGCTCCAGCAAGTCCTGAATGGTCATTTTCCTTTCCTGCTTTTCCGCCATATGCCGCGTCCTCCTCAATGATCCGTCTTTTTTCGTTTCAATTCCTGTTGCTTTTTGAAATACTCCGCCAGCTCCTGCGGGGACATCTTGGCGATCTCATCGGGCGTTTTCTTCCCGCGATACTGCCGCAGCACCGTGATGCAGTCATCACACTGCTTTTTGCTCTGGCTGACCCCGTTCCCCCGCGCCAGTATACCGGCGATCCGCCCCATCTCCTGCGGGGTGAACTGCGCCGACATCTGCGAGAGATCGGCGGCGTGTTCGGCGGGCGCCGACAAAAGCACCTCATAGACCCGCCGGTGAAAATCGGTGACAAAATCCTCGGGCGCCAGCGATGCGGCGACCGAGCCGATCTCCTCTGGAAACGCCAGCAGATACCGGAGGATTTCCTCCTCTGCCCTGGCTTCCCGCAGATGCTCCCCCCGCTTCGGGTCCAGCGGATCGCGGTACTGCGCTCTGCCGCTCTGCACCGTCTGCCATTCCCGCCGTTTCGCCCGATTCCGCTCCCGACGGGACAAAGCCGCCGCCTGAGACAAAATGGTTTCCTTCAAAACGCCGGTCTGCTTGCTGACCCTGCCCGCGTAGACCTCCCGCTCGATGGCGTTGGGAATCCCGCTTAAAATCGGCAGCGCCCGATTCAGATAGGCAAGCCGCCCCTCGTCCGTGTCCAGATCGCAGCCGATCACGGCGTTGTTCAGCGCATGATCCGACGCCTGCTCGGCGCCGTCCACCAGCCGTTTGAACTGCTCCAGCCCGAATTTATTGATATACTCGTCGGGGTCCTTGGCGCCCTCCATCGAAAGCACGCGGGGCGTGACCGTCACGCGGGAAAAAATTTGAAGCGCGCGGGAAAGCGCCTTCTGCCCCGCCGCGTCCGAATCGTAGGCGATCACCACCTCATCGGCATACTGTGCGATCAGGCGCGCCTGCTCCTCGGTGAGTGCGGTGCCGCAGGTGGCGACCGCATTCGGGAAGCCCGCCTGATACAGGGTGATTACATCTATATTCCCTTCGCAGAGAATCAGCCTGCGGCTGGTATCCTTTTTGGCAAGATTCAGTGAAAACAGGATATGGCTTTTTTGGAACACCGGTGTGTCCTTGGTGTTGAGATACTTCGGCTTACTGTCGTCCAGCACCCGACCGCCGAAGCCGACCACGCTTCCCCGCAGGTCGATGATCGGGAAGATCACCCGATTTCTGAAATAATCGTAATAGCTGTCACCCTTTTTGCTTTTGGCGACCAGCCCCGCTTCCTCCATTTCTTCATAGCGGTACCCCTTTTGGCGGAGGTGATCCCGCAGCGCACTCCAGCCGTCCGGCGCATAGCCGAGCCCGTAGGTCGTGACCGTTTTTCGGGTCAGCCGGCGCGAAGCGAGATAGGCGCGCCCCGCCTTGCCCTGCTCCGAAAGCAGATACTGATGGAAAAACCGCGCCGCCTCCCGATTCATCTCCAGAATACGGGATTTCCGAGCGGAAAGATCGGTGTCCTTTTCCTCCTCCGGCATCGGCAGTCCCGCCTTCTGCGCCAGAAACCGCACGGCGGACGGATAATCGAGATTCTCAATCAGCCGGATAAAGGTGATCACATCGCCGCCCGCACCGCACCCGAAGCAGTAGAAGGACTGGTTTTCGGGATAAAGCACCAGCGAGGGCGTTTTCTCGGAATGAAACGGGCAGAGACATTTTTTGTTCCGCCCTTCCCGTTTGAACTCCACATAGGAGGACATGACACTTTCGAGATCACAGGCATATTTCAGCTTCTCGATAAAGCTCTGTGGTATCGGCATATCCCGTCCTCCTTCCTTTTACTTCGTCCACGCCTTGGGCAGAAAAAGCTGCCGATAAGTACGCACGGCGTAGCTGTCGGTCATACCCGCGATATAGTCACAGACGGCGCGGGGCAGGTCCTCCTGCCGCGCGATCTCCCGATAAAAACGGGGCATCTCGTCCGAATGCTCCAGAAAATACTCATACAACGCGGTGACGACCCCCTCCGCCCGCACTTCCTCCGATTTCACGGTGGGGTTGACATACAGCTCCCGAAAGAGAAAGCCGCGCAATTCGCTTTGGGCGCGATCCACCTCGGGCGACATTCTAATATCATCGGTGCTGTTTTCCACCACCGAATGGATCACGGTGTTGATCCGCGCGCTTTTCTTATGCCCCAGCACCCGAACACACTCCCGCGGGAGATCGCCTTCCTCCAGCACACCGGCACGGATCGCATCGTCAATATCGTGGTTGACATAGGCGAGCTTATCGCTGAGCAGCACCACCCGCCCCTCCAGCGTAACTGCCCGCCCGTCGGTATGGCAGGCGATCCCGTTTCGTACCTCATAGGTGAGATTTAGCCCCTCACCGTCCTTTTCAAGCCGATCCACCACCCGCACCGACTGCCTGCTGTGGACAAAGCCGTGGGTGCAGACGCGATCGAGCGCCCGCTCCCCCGCATGGCCGAACGGCGTGTGCCCGAGGTCATGCGCCAGCGCGATCGCCTCGGTGAGGTCCTCATTGAGCCGCAGCGCACGGGAGATGGTCCGTGCGATCTGCGCCACCTCCAGCGTATGGGTCAAGCGGGTGCGGTAATGATCGCCGGTCGGCGCCAGAAACACCTGCGTTTTCTGCTTCATACGGCGAAAGGCGTTGGAGTGGATCACCCGATCGCGATCCCGCTGATACTCGGTGCGGATATCGCAGGGCGTTTCGTACCGGCGCCTGCCCCTGGTCTCGCAGGAAAGAGCCGCGCCCGCACGGAGAAATTCACGCTCCCGTGCCTCATATTCCTCACGGATCGTCATGCTCCACCCTCTTTCACTTATCATATACGAAAAAACTGCACAAAAACCTTTTTCCTTTTCTTTTTTGTCAAAGCAGCGGCGCATACCGTTCCCCGATCAGCCGATGGGAAAACCTGCCGCCGGTCAGCTCGGTCATCGCCGCAAGCAGGCTGTCGCACGCTTCTTTTGGCAGCGTGAGGCTCAGCGTGACCTCCTGCCCAAATTCGCCCTTTGCCGACAGTCCCCGCTGTTCGATCAGGTAAGAAACCTTTCCATACCATTCATACGCGAAGCGCAGCTCTATCATGCACTGCCGTGCGATTCGGACGATCTGCCCCGCCTCGACCGCCAGCGCGGCGGTACGGGAATAGGCGCGCACCAGACCGCCGCCGCCCAGCAGTATCCCGCCGAAATAGCGGGTCACCACCGCGCAGACGTCGTAAAGCTCCTGCTTTTGCAGCACATCTAACACCGGCAAGCCCGCCGTACCCTGCGGCTCCCCGTCGTCCGAGTACCGCTCGGCGCCGTCCCGCAGCCGGTAGGCAAACACATGATGTCTCGCGTCATAATGCCGCTTTTTGATCTCCTCCACAAACGAAAGCGCCTCTGTCGCACTCCCGACCGGACGGAGACACCCGAGAAAGCGGGAACGCTTTTCCACAAGCTCGGCGTTTGCTTCGCCCGCTAATGTGCGGTAGCTGTCCATAGCTTCACCTCAAAAAAACAAAACGGCATACCGACCGGTACGCCGCCTTGCCGCTTTTCTTATTTGTCCAGATTGTAACGCCGCTTAAAGCGATCGACCCGTCCGCCGGTGTCTACCAGCTTCTGCTTGCCGGTAAAGAACGGGTGACATTTGGAACAAATTTCCACCCGAATATTCTCTTTGGTCGAGCGGGTATGAATCACTTCGCCGCAGGCGCAGGTGATAGTGGTGTCCACATACTTCGGATGCACGCCAGCCTTCATTTCCACGACTTCCTTTCCCAGTAGTTCTGCCGTTAGATACGGTCTCAATTTAGGAGTATACCATACCCCCGCAAAAAATGCAAGCGTTTTTTCTAAAAACCCAAAATCCGCGCAAAATCCGCCTGCATTGCCTCGATCCGTGCCGTTGCTTCCTCCATATCGGGGCAGTTGGCGGTGTAGTACACCTTGATCTTCGGCTCGGTGCCGGAGGGACGGATAATCACACCGGCGTTATCCTCCAGACTGAGCCCGATCACATTGGAGGAGGGCAGGTCGATCTTCTTTTGCTCGCCGGTCGCCAGCACCTCGGAATAGGAATTGAGATAATCGGAGACCTCCAGCGTTTTCAGCCCCGCGACCGAAGCAGGCGGAGCATTCCGCAGGCTGTCCATCATACGGGACATCTCCTCCATGCCCTTTTCGCCCTCGCAGACAAAGCTCTGCTGCCGGTGGAGATAGACCCCGTACTTCCGATAGAGCCTTCCCAATGCCTGCAGCAGCGTTTCGCCCCGCAGCTTATAGCTCGCCGCCATTTCACAGATCAGCATCGAGGCGACCACCGCGTCCTTATCCCGCACATAGCTTCCCGCCAGATAGCCGTAGCTTTCCTCGAAGCCGAAGATATACCGCCGTTCCTCGTTGTCGTCCTCCAGCAGTCCGATCTGCTCACCGATATACTTGAAGCCGGTCAGCACATTCCGCAGCTCCACGCCGTAGTCCTCGGCGATCCGGCGAATAATATCGGTGGTCACGATGGTCTTGACCGCAACCGGGTGACGGGGCATGGTGCCGCGCCGCACCCGCTCCCGACAGATATACTCAAACAAAAGCGCGCCCACCTCGTTGCCGGTCAGAAGCTGATAGTTGTAGTCCTCGTCCGGCACTGCGATTCCCACCCGATCGCAGTCGGGATCGGTGGCAAGCAGCAGGTCGGGGTGCGCCGTCTCGCAGAGCTTCAGCCCCTCGGTGAGCGCCTCCCTGATTTCGGGATTGGGGTATGGACAGGTCGGGAAATTGCCGTCCGGCAGCTCCTGACTTTTCACCACGATGACATCTTCGATCCCGATCATGTTGAGGATCGAGCGCACCGGCTTATTGCCGGTTCCGTTGAGCGGCGTATAAACCACCCGAAAGTTCTGCTTCTCGCAGACATCGGGGAACAGGGTCTGGTTCTTCACATAGGTCATATAACGGGCGACCACCATATCCGAGATATACCGAATCCGCCCCGCCTGCACCGCCTCGTCAAACGGCAGGGTTTTCACACCGGTGAACAGATCGATTTTCCCGATCGCCGCCAGCACCTCGTCGGCAGCCTCCTCGGTCATCTGGCAGCCGTCCTCGCCATAGGCTTTATACCCGTTGTACTTTGAGGGATTGTGGGAGGCGGTGATCATGATGCCGCCCTGACAGCGGAGATCCCGCACCGCAAAGGAAAGGCAGGGGGTCGGCATCAACTGGGGATAGAGATGCACCAAAATCCCGTTTGCCGCCAATACCCGCGCCGCTTCCTTCGCAAACACGTCCGACTTGATCCGGCTGTCAAAGCTGATCGCCACCGCGGCGGTGCGGTAATGGGCATTGAGGTAATCGGCAAAGCCCTGGGTCGCCTTCCGAACGGTATAGATGTTCATTCGGTTGGTGCCGGCGCCGATCACACCCCGCAGTCCGCCGGTGCCGAAGGTCAGCTCACGGTAAAAACGGTCGTTTATTTCCTCTTCTTGTCCCTCGATCGCCGTTAGCTCGGCGGTCAAATCGGGGTCCTCCAGCGTTTGATTTCGCCATACTTGATACTGCTCGGAAGGATTCATTCGTATATCACACTGCCTTTCTGCAAAACACAAAAGAGAGGTTAAAATCAATAGGGTCAAGGCACGGCAAGCGAGTGGAAAACATATAGTAAAAAGGAAGCCGTGCAAAGGAGGGATCCCCCATGACCATGGAACGGGTGGACAACACAACCATAAAGGTATCGCTCAGCCGAAGCGACCTGCTGGCGCAGGGGCTGGAAGCAAACGATCTCGCACTGGGCAGACAAAAAAGCGCGCCGCTGTTTTGCCGTCTGCTGGGCATGATGAGCGCCCAGACCCGTCGGCAGTTGACTGCCGAGCAGGTGTTTGTGGAAATTTTCCCCCATGGTGACGGGGACTGCCTGCTTTACTTTCATCTGCCGCCCGCAGTCGAGGCGCACGAAACGGGAAAGCCGTTTTTGCCGCTTGTTTTTTCCTTTTCCGATATAGATAAGCTCTCCGCCGCGATCGGTGCGGTATACCGGAGATGCCACCATATCGTCTACCAAAGCGCCCTCTACCGGCTGGGGAACGAGTACCGTTTTGTCCCCCGCGTGTACCGCCGGTTGGAGCGGAAGGTGATCCGCGTATGCAGCGAATACGGCGCCTATCTCGGCAGCGGTGAGATCAAAGCAGCCGTCTGCGCGGAGCATGGGGACTGCCTGATCGAAGAAAACGCGCTGGAAACACTCTATCGCTGTCTCGGTTAGCTCCGCAGCGCCGCCATTGCCTGCGGCAGCTCGGCGGCGCCGAACAGATAGCTCCCCGCGACCAGCACATCGGCGCCGGCGTTCACCGCCAGGCGTCCGGTTTCGGCATTGATCCCGCCGTCCACCTCGATCATCGGCGAAAGCCCCTGCCGATCGGCGGCGGCACGGAGATAGGAGATCTTCGGCAGCATATCCGCCATAAAGCCCTGCCCGCCAAAGCCGGGCTCCACCGTCATGACAAGGATCAGATCGCAATCGGGCAAAAGCGGCAGCAGCACCTCGGGATCGGTTCGGGGCTTAATCGAAATGCCAACCTGCACTCCTGCGGCACGGATCGCACGGATCACTTCATGAGGCTCATCTTCCGCCTCGTAATGAAAGGTGATGAGATCGGCGCCCGCGCGGGCAAAATCCATGATATACCGCAGCGGGTGAGAGATCATCAGATGCACGTCCAGCATAGCGTCGATCGCACGGCGCAGGCAGGACAGCACCGGCTGCCCCATCGAAATATTGGGAACAAAATGCCCGTCCATCACATCGACATGGAGCATATCCGCTCCGGCTGCGGTCATGCGTGCCGCCTCCTCACCCAAACGGGCAAAATCGCAGGCAAGCAGTGAGGGAGAAATTTTTACTTCCATGTCGTACCTCCGAAAAAAGCGATAGGCGAACAGTAACAGTTTACATCATTTTTCCCGATTCGTCAACGGCAACGCGGCTTTTTAGCCGAAAAATCCGCACCGAGCAGCTTCTCTCGGCATAGAATGGGGTGCGGCGGATATGCCGCCGCACCTGACGACCCGCATTCGGCGGCGCGGTAGCCGAAAGGCTCACAGGGGAGCCGCGGCAAACGCCGGACGCTTTCAAAATAGATATACGCGAAAACCGGCATGCCGCGGCATGCCGGTAAGCGTGTCGATTTTATCGCCACGCTTTCGAGGGACAAACACAATCACTGCGGCTCGTTTTACTCGCCTTGCTCTGTGTTTTTCCCCCGATTCCCCCTTTTCATCGAAAACCGGTTTGGCTTAGCGCCAATTCTGACACCGCCTGCACCGGTTTTCTCTAGAGGTGTCACTGCGGCGGTACATGCCCGCCTTCGTGACGGATTATCAATTTTCCGTTACTGATTACTTTTTCGACAAACTAAAACCACCCGTTAACCGGGTGGTTTTTTTAGCCTACACCCATATTGGTCAGTGGTATTGAAGCAAAGTGCTTTTTGTTGCCGTGTGGAAAGAAAAGAATATTTCGGTTTTGAATCCCTCCACCATGCTGACGCATGGTCCCTGCTCTCTTGCGGTTCCCGACATCGGCTGCGGCGGGTAATCGCCTTGCCGCTTGTCGACCGCGGCGCCATTCCCGCCTCGCTGTTTCGCCCGCTGGGCGCGCTTCGGCGGCAAAGCCCTTTGACAAGGGAGGTTTTGACAACAGATATTAGTTTTTGCGGTTCAAGGCAGAGTGACTTTTGTTATTGCACAGCATCAAAAGAACACTAGCGGCAGGCTTTCTGTGCTGAACTGTGCTTTGTTTCGATTTGGCACCGTTCATGATACAGGCACGCTTCCGGTTTTCACCATGATACCAGCAACCGAACGTTTTTCTAAAGGGAGCCCGCAGAGGGGAAAATCTTTTTCTGAAAAAGACTTTCCCCTCTTGTGGGTCGTTACCGCGCTTTCGGTTTCCACAAAGAAAGAGCGTCTGCTGAAAGACTGCGGTTTTCAGAAAGCTGGTGCTTTTTGAATCCCACCACCGCGCAAGCGCGGTCCCCCTCCCTTTCACAAGGGAGGTTTTGACAAAGACGGTGGCTACTTCATCGCACATCGAGCGCGCTTCGGCGGCAAAGCCCTTTCACAAGGGAGGTCTTGACAACAGCAGTTAGCTTAATGGGGAAATATGACAAAGGGGGTTGGCGATCACTCATTCGGGGGACGATACCGTGCTGTTGCCGGTATCGGCTACCAGCACCGTGGTGACGGTAAAGGTGGTCGCCTCCCCGCTTCCCCACTGGGTACGGCTGACCGTCAGCTCGACCGTATCGCCCGGCGCCTTTTGGCGGAAAAACTCGGTCACCTGATCGCTCGAGGTCATCGCCACGCCGTCCATATGGGTGATGATGTCCCCCTCCCGCAGCTCGCTGTTTTTCAGATTGCTGTCCTCGGCAATCGAGCGGACCCACAGTCCGGCGACCGCGCCGTTTGCCTTTGCCGTTTCCTCATCGATCATGGTATAGGTGATCCCCAGCCGCGCACGGTTGGGCACATAGCCGTTTTGGATCAGATCCTCCACGATCGGCTTGACGTCCGCCATGGCGATCGCAAACCCGATCCCCTCATAAGAGGTGGAAACCAGCTTGGAGGAATTGATCCCGATCACCTGTCCGCGGTCGTTGACCAGCGCGCCGCCCGAATTGCCGGGATTGATGGCGGCGTCGGTCTGGATACAGTTCATGGTATAGCCGGTGGACGCGGTCCGCACCGGACGGTCCACGGCGGAGATGATCCCCTGCGTCACACTCCCCGCAAGGCTCAGCCCGCCCGGATTACCGACCGCCAGCACGATATCCCCGACCGCGCAGGCGGTGGAATCGCCCAGCTCCGCCGGAGAGAGGTTGGGCGCCGTGATCTTCAGCACCGCAAGGTCGGTTTTGGCGTCCACACCGACAATGACTGCTTCATAGGTGGCGGAATCCGCCGGCATCACCACCTCCACCCGACCCGCCTTTTCGCCGGTCGAGACATTCGACACGACATGGGCATTGGTGACGATATAGCCGTCCGCCGTGAGGATCACGCCGCTCCCCTCACCGTCCGAGGTCATCGTCTGGCTCTGGTTATTGTAATGGGCGACCACGCCGACCACCGACGGGCAGACCTTGGCGGCGATCTGGCGGTAGCTCAAACTGCCGTCGGGAGACGTCTCCTGCGTATCGTCGTCCTCGCTGTCCCGAATCACCAAGCTGACCGTATCACGTACATTCTCATCGGTCGTGCCGACCTCCCCGCGATGAAGCAGAGTCGCGGCAAACAGCCCCAGTGTGCAGAGAAACAGCACGGTCATGACCACGGCGAATACCGCAAGTCCTCTGTTCTTTTTGGGCGGACGGGGAGGCGGCTGCGCCCCTGTCTGAACGGTGCGCCACTGACTGGGCGGCACCTGACCCGCCGAGGAATACCCCTCGGTATGGGTAAACTGACGGTCATACGGATTTTCCCGCTTCGGCTCAGCCGGCTGATGATAGGGTGTGGATTCCGCACGCCCCCACGGATTTTCCGGCTGTTCGTCCGGTGTGTTCGGTTGATAAGGCTCCATACTGCTCTCTCCTTTGCCTATGCTTGCTGTTCGCCGCCGTCCCGATAACGGCGGGTATTCTTCTCGGTCGGAAGGGTGAACGAAAACTCGGTGTACTTCCCTTCCTCGCTGACCACCCGTATCTCGCCCCCGTGCAGCCGCACGATCGAGCGGGCGATATAAAGCCCCAATCCGGCGCCGGAGGTATCCTGCCCGCGGGAGCGATCCGCCTTATAAAAGCGGTTGAACACCTGTGCCACCTCATCGCGGCTCAGCCCCGCACCGGTATTTCGAACCGCGATTCGAGTACGATTTCCGTCCGCCCCAAAGGAAACCGAAATCTCCCCGTTTTCGTTGGTGAACTTCACCGCGTTTTCCATTAAGTTATACAGCACCTGATGGATCAGATCCTGATCCGCCTTGACCATCACCGGCTCATGATCCAGTCCGGTCATGGTGATCCCCTTTTCCTCGATCCGCTTTTCAAAGGAGAACACCGTTTGGCAGATGACCTCCACGGCGTTGAACACCGTCGGCTTGATCTGCAATTCGCCGGCTTCCAGCCTGGACAGATCGAGCATCGACCGCACCAGTCGGGAGAGCCGCCGCACCTCGTCCGAGACGATCCGCAGATACTTTTTATGCTCCTGCGGCGGGATCGTGCCGTCCAAGATGCCGTCGATAAATCCGGCGATCGAGGTCATCGGGGTGCGCAGCTCATGGGAAACATTGGAGGTGAAGCTGTGGTGGGTCTGCTCCAGCACCGCGAGAGATTCCGCCATTCGGTTGAGGGAACGGGCAAGCTGCCCGATCTCGTCATTGTCGGCGATCTGAAGCCGCACCGAAAAATCCCCCTCACCGAAGCGGTGCGCTGCCACCGACATATCCCGAAGCGGACGCACCAGCCGCAGGGTGACAAAATAAAGCACCACAAAGGCAATCAGCAGTACCAGGATTGCCGAAAGCAGAAACATGCGGCTGAGACTGCCGAGAAAATTTGTCAATGCGCGGGTATCGGTAGAGGCAAAGACATATCCCAATACGCTGCCGTTCTCCGTGACCGGCATACCCACGGTGTAATGCGCCGCCTGATAGATGCCGCCCAGCTTCCCCGTTTCCCGAAACACGCCGCTCTGCGCGGCGGACAATATTTCCTCCGGCACGGTATAGCTCATATGTACGCAGGGCTGCTGCTCGGTGCAAAGCTCACACCTGCCGTTTGTGTGGACAAAGAAAAAGTCCGCGTCAATCGCCTGTGCCAGCACCGAAAAGGTAGGCGTCACCACCGAGACGCTGACCGTGCCATCGTCATTCCGCCGGTAATCCCGCAGGATCACCTCGGCGGCACGACCGGCGTTTTCGCTTAGAAGCTGATACCGCTCGTTCCGAAAATAGTTGGCGGCAAACGCCATCAGCACGCCGCCCAAAATCATCATCACGCAGATCAGCAGCGCGGCAAAGACGGTAAAATATTTTTGAAAAATGCTCTTTTGCATCTCAGTCGTTCACTTCAAATTTATAGCCGACGCCCCAGACCGTTTTCAGCGACCACTGGTCCGACACGCCCTCGAGCTTCTCCCGAAGCCGCTTGATATGCACATCAATGGTGCGGGAGTCCCCGTAATACTCAAAGCCCCACACCTCGTCCAGAAGCTGATCGCGGGTGAACACCCGATTGGGGTGGGACGCCAGATGATACAAAAGCTCCAACTCCTTGGGGGGCGTATCCACCACCCTGCCGTCCACCTTGACCTCGTATCGGGTCATGTTGACGCACAGCTTATCATACGTCACCTCTTTGACCTCGTTCGCGGCGGCGTCGTTTTTTCCGGTGCGGCGCAGCACTGCCTTGACCCGTGCGATCACTTCCTTGGCGTCGAACGGCTTTACCACATAATCGTCGGCGCCCAGCTCCAGCCCCAGCACCTTATCGAAGGTCTCGCCCTTGGCGGTCAGCATGATGATCGGCAGGTTGGATTTCTTCCGCACCTCCCGACAGACCTGCCAGCCGTCCAGCCCGGGCAGCATGATGTCGAGCAAAATCAAATCGGGATCGACCGACGGGAAACGGTTGACCGCGTCCTGCCCGTCATGCGAGACCACAACCGAAAACCCCTCTTTTTCCAGATACAGCCGCAGCAGCTCACAGATATTCTTATCGTCGTCCACTACCAGTATTTTTGCGGGTCCCATGTATGATTCCTCCTTTATCGTCAATTACAATTATAACACATATTTGAACCGATACATTAACTTTTTCTAAATTCTTTTCATAACTTTTGTGGCATTTGACTTTTCCTGCCAAATCCCGTATACTGAGACTGTTATGTGAACCAAGGAGGGACTCTCAAGTTGCAGGTCTTTGACAGCAGAAACCACTATTATAAATCCCACTTCGGCGCGCTGCCGACCGACACTCCCTGCCGGTTCCGTGTGGCGCTTCCCCGCACCGTATATGCCAACAACCCCCGTTTGATCCTGTTTATCCCCGATCAGTGCGAGATGAGCTATCCCATGGAGGTCGAGCGGGAGGACATGGAGCAGGTGATCCTCCGGTGTGAGATCACGGTGGCGCAGGCGGGGGTTTACCATTATTATTTCAAGATGAACGCGGACTACAACGCGATCTGCGTGAAAAAGCAGATCAATTCCTCCGACGCCATGCTCACCCAGTATGACGGCGAATGCTACCAGCTTACGGTATACGAAAAGGGCTTTTCCACTCCCGATTTTCTCAAAGGCGGCATTTTTTATCAAATTTTCCCCGACCGCTTTTATCCGAGCGGCACGCCGAAAGAGCATGTGCCGGACGACCGGTTCCTCCGCTCCGACTGGGGCGGTATGCCGTGGTTTTTGCCGGACGAAAACGGCGAGGTGAAAAACAACGACTACTTCGGCGGCGATCTGGAGGGGATCCGGCAAAAGCTCCCCTACCTCAAATCGCTGGGGGTGACCTGCCTTTACCTCAACCCGATCTTTGAGGCGCACTCCAATCACCGGTACAACACCGCCGATTACCGGAAGGTAGACCCCCTGCTGGGTACAAACGAGGACTTTGAGCGGCTGTGCGCCGATGCGAAGGCAGAAGGCATCTCGGTCATACTGGACGGAGTGTTCAGCCACACCGGCAGCGACAGCATCTATTTTAACCGGTACGGCAGATACCCCAATGCGGGCGCATATCAGGACCGGTACTGCCGGTACAACGCCTGGTATAAGTTCTACGATTTCCCGAACGGCTACCAGTCGTGGTGGGGCTTTCGGACTCTGCCCGAGCTCAACGAGTGCAACGAGGACTACCGGAATTTCATCTGCGGCGAGGACGGCGTGATCCCGCTTTGGCTGTCACGCGGGGCGTCGGGCTTCCGGCTGGACGTGGCGGACGAGCTGCCCGACTCCTTTATCGACGCGCTGCGGGAGAGCATCAAGCGCACCCGCTCCGATGCGCTCATTCTGGGAGAGGTGTGGGAGGACGCCTCCAACAAGGAAAGCTACGGCGTCAAGCGGCGGTATCTTCTGGGAAAACAGCTTGACTCGGTGATGAACTACCCGTTCAAGGACGCGATTTTAAGCTATCTCAAGGACAAAAACGCCCATCTCTTTGCCGAGCGGATTCTGACCATTGTGGAAAACTACCCGAAGCCGGTGCTGGACGTGCTGATGAACTCTCTTTCCACCCACGACACCGCCCGTGCCATCACTGTGCTTGCCGGTCCCGACTGCGCGCAGCACGACCGGCTGTGGCAGTCCCATCACGGGCTGGACAAAGCTGCCTACCAAAAGGGAAAGACCCTTTTGAAGCTCGCGATGGTGCTGCAATACTTCCTGCCCGGCGTACCCTGCGTCTACTATGGGGACGAAGCGGGTATGCAGGGGTACAAGGACCCCTTCAATCGAGGCTGTTACCCCTGGAAGCAGGAGGATAAGGAGCTTGTCCGATTTGCCGAGGAGCTTGGCAGATGGCGGCAGGCGTCCCCCGCCGTTCGGGTCGGCGACTTCCGCTTTCTGGCTGCCGAGGGCGGCTTTACGGCGATCCTGCGGCAGGACGGCGCACATCAGACCGTTGCGGCAATCAACAACACCGAGCGGGAGGTGATCCTCCCCCTCCCCCACGGCTTCGGGAAGCACCGTCCCTTTGCCGGTCGGGTCGCCGCAGGCAATCTGATCGTCCCGCCATTTGACTGCGCCGTGATCTCCACTTGACAAGATAAGAAAAATACTGTATCATAAAGACAGACAATTTTTCGTTCTGACTACAAGGATACGCTCCGCGTAGAAGCCGAAAATACACCCGCCGTCTATTTGGACGGTCTATTCGGCTTTTCGCATTTTGCGGAAAGCCTTTTTGTTTGGAGGGAGCGCATGAAAACAAGAGTGGCAGTCATCAGCATCATTCTCGAAAACACCGTTCATGTGGAGGAGGTAAACGCTATTCTGCACACCTACGGCTCTTATATCATCGGCAGAATGGGGCTTCCCTACCGTGCAAAGGGCGTTCACATCATCTGCGTGGCGGTAGACGCGCCGGAGGACATCATCAGCACCATCGCCGGAAAGCTGGGTCGGCTGGACGGCGTTGCCAGCAAAACCGCTTATTCCCATGTGATCACCGAAAAATAAAGAGCGTGGCGAATTTTTCGCCACGCTTCGAGGGACAAACTGGGTTTACACGAAAGCTGTCGTCTTTGTCAAAACCTCCCTTGTCAAAGGGAGGGGAACCGCGCTTTAAGCGCGGTGGTGGGATTCAAAACCGCTTTTTCCTCTTGCGGTTCCCAATTTTGCTTTTGCTCGCGGTGACGCTCGCGCAAAATTGACCGCGGCGCCATTCCCGCCTCGCTGTTTCGCCCTCCGGGCGCGCTTCGGCGGCAAAGCCCCCGATTCCCCCTTTTCGTCGAAAACCGGTTTGGCTTAGCGCCAATTCTGACACCGCCTGCACCGGTTTTCTCTCAAGGTGTCACTGCGGCGGTACATGCCCGCCTTCGTGACAGATTCTAAATTTTTCCGTTATGGATTGCTTTTTCGACAGACTGAAATACAAACTAAAATAAAGAAAGGTCGTGTGTGATATGTATCAACCAAAATCCATGAAAGCAGAGGAATTTATCAACCACGAGGAAATCCTCGACACCCTCGCCTATGCCGACGCCCACAAGGACGACAAGCCGCTGCTGCGCGCCATTCTGGACAAGGCGCGGGAGTATAAGGGGCTGAGCCATCGGGAGGCATCGGTGCTGCTTGCCTGTGAGGATCAAGAGATCATCGAGGAGGCATACGCCCTTGCCGCCGAGATCAAAAAGCGGTTTTACGGCAACCGGATCGTGATGTTCGCGCCGCTTTACCTGTCAAATTACTGCGTCAACGGCTGCGTGTACTGCCCCTATCACCGCCAGAACGGTCATATCCCCCGCCGGAAGCTGACCCAGGAGGAAATTCGGCAGGAGGTCATTGCCCTGCAGGATATGGGGCATAAGCGGCTGGCGATCGAAGCGGGCGAGGATCCGGTCAACAACCCGATCGAGTATATCTTAGAAAGCATCAAAACCATCTATTCGATCAAGCATAAAAACGGGGCGATCCGGCGGGTGAATGTCAACATTGCCGCCACCACGGTGGAAAACTACCGCAAGCTCAAGGAAGCGGGGATCGGCACCTATATCCTGTTCCAGGAAACCTACCACAAGGAAAGCTACGAACGGCTCCACCCCACGGGACCGAAGCACAACTACGCCTATCACACCGAGGCGATGGACCGCGCCATGGAGGGCGGCATTGACGATGTGGGGCTGGGCGTGCTGTTCGGGCTGGAATTATACCGGTATGAGTTTGCCGGCCTTTTGATGCACGCCGAACATCTGGAGGCGGTACACGGGGTAGGTCCCCACACCATCAGCGTGCCGCGGGTGAAGCGGGCGGACGATATTGACCCCTCTACCTTTGACAACGGTATCAGTGACGACATCTTTGCCAAGCTCTGTGCGCTGATTCGGATCAGCGTTCCCTACACCGGCATGATCATCTCCACCCGTGAGAGCCAAAAGGTGCGGGAGCAGGTCATCAAGCTGGGCGTTTCCCAAATTTCCGGCGCGTCCCGCACCTCGGTGGGCGGGTATACCGAAGAAGTGCGCCCGACCGATACCGAGCAGTTTGATGTGTCCGACCAGCGGACGCTCGACGAGGTGGTGCGCTGGCTGATGGAAAACGGGCATATTCCCTCCTTCTGCACCG
>CANQKY010000050.1 GCA_947624575.1 uncultured Clostridia bacterium | reverse complement strand
GTCATGCCAAGCTCCCCCGCTACCATGCAGGACATCGAGGGCGTCAGAAAATCGCCGGTCACGGTGGTGCCGATCACCAGATCAATCTGATCCGCGGTCACACCCGCTTCCCGCAGCGCCTGCTTCGCCGCCTCGGTCCCCATCTGATAGGTCAGTATCCCATTCGCCATATGCCGGGTCTTGATCCCCGTTCGGGTCGTGATCCATTCATCGCTGGTATCCACGAACCTTGCAAAATCCTCATTGGTCGCCAGATCGGACGGTATATACATACCGCACCCCAAAATCGTAATACCTGCCATGCGATCCACCCGCTTTCCGCATCTTTTTCCCTTTTTCTTGAAAAAAAAGAGAGTTTGTGATATGATGGCTTTGTATGGTGTGCCGAAAGGAATTTATTTTCCGTCCGGCGGACATACGGTTGGTTTTATTATACTAAAATTTCCTCATCTTGTCAACGCGAAACCCACCGGCTTTTTGGGGGAGAAAGCAAATGCCGGCACTAAACCGGCGTTTGCGGAAAAGGAGCGACAGCTAAGATGGAAAAAACGGCGTTTTTATTTTCGGGGCAGGGGTCGCAATACCCCGGCATGGGGGTGGAGCTGGCGGAGCGTTCCGCCGGTGCCGCCAAGGTATTTGCCGATGCGTCGGAGGTGTTCGGCTTTGATGTGCTGGCACTCTGCCGCGACGGGAGCGAAGCCGAGCTTGCGGTGACGAGGGTTTCCCAGCCGGTGATCTTCACCACCTCGCTGGCAGCCCTTGCGGTCGCTAAAGAGGAAGGCTTTTCTGCCGAGGGCGTAGCGGGACATTCGCTGGGCGAATACGCCGCCATGGTCGCCGCCGGCATGGTGAGCTTTACAGACGGCTGCCGCCTGATCGCGGCGCGTGCCGACGCCATGCAGAAATGCGCCGAGCGGCAAAAGGGCGGCATGGTTGCCGTGCTGGGGCAGGGCGCCGACGCGGTCGAAGCACTCTGCGACGAGGCGGACGGCTATGTGGTGCCGGTCAACTACAATTCTCCCGTTCAGACGGTGGTTGCCGGAAACGAAGCGGGGATCGCCTCCCTGCGCGCGCTCTGCGCCGAGCGGAAGATCAAGGCAATACCGCTTGCGGTCAGCGCGGCGTTCCACTCCGCTTTGATGCAGTCGGCGGCGGACGCCTTTCTGCCCGAAGCCGCCAAGGTCACCTTTGCCCCGCCGCGGCTTGCGTTTTATGCCAATCTCTACGGCAAACGGCTGCCGGAAAGGGTTGATATGCCCCACTATCTGGCGGCGCACCTGACCAGTCCGGTGCGGTTCACCTCCGAGCTTGCCGCCATGGCAGAGGACGGCTTTACCCGCTTTATCGAGCTGGGTCCGGGCAAGGTGCTGACCGGTTTGGTGAAAAAGACCCTGAAGGGCAGCGCCGCCTATCACATTGAGGACAACAAATCCCTGGAACAGCTTTTGGCTGCAAAGGAGTAACCGATGAACCGAAAATTTGCACTGACCGGCTATCCGCTCGGGCATACCATGTCCCCGCCCATTCACACAGCACTTTTTGAACTGGCGGGACGGCAGGGCAGCTACGAGGTCTGCGAAATCCCGCCCGACCAAACGGATCGGCTTTTTCCCGCCATGCTGCGGGAGTATGACGGATTCAATGTCACCATTCCGCACAAGCAGGCGGTGATCCCTTATCTGGACCGGCTGGACGACTCCGCTAAGCGGTACGGTGCGGTAAATGTGGTGGCGTCCGCCGGAAAAGAAAAAATCGGCTACAACACCGATGTGGACGGCTTCCTCCGCGCGGTAGAGGCTATGGGCGCGGTTTTGCGCGGGCATGATATTCTATTGCTTGGCTGCGGCGGTGCAGGCAGAATGATTGCGATCGAATCGGCGTGGCAGGGCGCTTCCTCCGTCACGATCGCCGTGCGGGAATCGGATCTTCCGGCGGCAAACGAGCTGGCAGAAAAGCTGCGGCAGGTGCGGTCTGCCCTTCCCGTGACCGTCACCCTGCTTGATGCGATCACCGGACGGTATCATCTGATGGTAAACGCCACGCCGGTCGGTATGTACCCCCACACCGACGCCGCGCCGGTCAAGCCCGAAACGCTGCGGCAGGTGGAATATCTGCTGGACATCATCTACAATCCTGCCGAAACGCTGTTGATGCGGTACGCCAAAGAAGCGGGCGTCCCCTATTCCGGCGGCATGGCAATGCTGGTATGGCAGGCGGTGGCAGCACATGAAATCTGGGACGGCGACCGGTATCCCGTTCCTGAGGTGGAGCGGCTGATCCGAAAGATGGAGGAACAGATGTATGCCGGATAACAAGCTGCCCGTCACCCTCTTTCTCTGCGGATTTATGGGCTGTGGGAAATCGGCGGTAGGGCGGCGGCTTGCCAAGGCAGTGGGCGCCGACTTCATTGACCTGGACGCCTATATCGTGAAAAAGGCGGGCATGCCGATCCCCGAGATTTTTGAGAAGCAGGGCGAACCGGCGTTTCGGGAGATGGAAACGCGGGCGATTCGGGAGATGGGCAACCGAGAGCCTCTGATCGTGGCGACCGGCGGCGGCGCTTTGCTCCGACCGGAAAACGCCGCGCTTGCCAATCGGGTGGGAAAGGTGCTCTTTCTGGACGTACCCTTCCCCGTCTGCTACCGGCGGATACGGGGAGACAAAAACCGTCCCCTTGTGGTACAGAACACCCGAAAAGGGCTGGAGCAGATTTACCGGACCCGCAAACCGCTTTATCAGGCGGCTGCCACCATCACGGTCAGGGGGCGTCCCCGCCTGCCTGACACGGTGACAACGATCCTGCGGGTGCTGGGCATGAAACCGGCAAGCCGAACCAATATCAAAAAATAGGGAGCCGATTCCACTCGGGAACCGGCTCCCTATTTTTCTTCGGATCGGGCGTTCTGCCCCAGCCGTTTTGCAACCTTTACGAGCAGGAAAGAGCAGAGATACAAAACCGCAACGCTCATCAAGGTAATCAACAGTATCACCCAAAACGGACGCGCCGTATCCTCGGCTTCCCCACGACCGTGATCCAGACTCATAAGAGAGATTGCCCCGCCTATCGAAAACAGCACAATACCGATCCACCGCATGAACACAGCCGCCCGCAGCAGCTTTGCGGACAGGTCGTCCTCCTTTCGGGTATTTCGGCGTTTTTGGCTCATCTAATCTCACCCCCTCCGGCATATTTGCCTGCATTTTATCACAAAATGTGATAAAAGTCAACATCTCAATTTGCGATAGGGTAGCATAGGGGCAGAAAGAGGTGAGCAAGTATGCGGCTGAGGGATCTGCGGGAGGATCGAGATCTGACCCAGCAGGAAATCGCAGACTATCTGCACATCAGGCAAAACACCTATTCCCAATATGAAAGCGGGCAGCGACAGATTCCGCTCGCTCTGCTGGTGCGGCTTGCCGGCTACTTTAACACCTCGGTCGATTATATCCTCTCCCTCACCGACGAAAAAAAGCCCTATCCGCGCAAGCGGTAGCGTAAAACAACAAGTAACGGTTTTGAATCCCACCACCGCGCAAGCGCGGTCCCCCTCCCTTTCACAAGGGAGGTTTTGACAAAGACGATGGCTTTTGCGTAAAAACGGTTTGTCCCTCGAAGCGTGGCGAATGTATCGAGATACACACAAAAATAAAAGTAACAGAATGATTTGCAATCCGTCACGAAGGCGGGCATGTACCGCCGCAGTGACACCTTGAGAGAAAACCGGCGCAGGCGGTGTCAGAATTGGCACAAGCCCAGCCGGTTTTCGACGAAAAGGGGGAATCGGGGGAAAAACGAAGAACAAGGCGAGTGAAGCGAGCCGCAGTGATTTTGTTTGTCCCTCGAAGCGTGGCGATTTTCGCCACATGAAAAAAACGCGGTCCGTTCGGACCGCGTTTTTTTGTGCTATAAAGCCTTACATCTGGCTTTTCTGAACCAGCTTCTCGTACTTGTCGGCAGCGTCCTTCTCCGCTTTCGCGAACAGCTCCTTCGCACGATCCGGATTCTGCCGTGCCAGCGCGTTGTACCGCACCTCGCCCATCAGGAAGTCCTGATACTCCAGCGTAGGCGCCTTGGAATCCAGCATAAACGGATTCTTGCCCTCGGCAACCAGCCGCGGATCATACCGGAACAGGTGCCAGTAGCCAGACTGGACAGCCTTTTTCTCCTCGCTCTGCGCGATGCCCATACCGGCCTTGATGCCGTGATTGATACAGGGCGCATAGCAGATCAGCAGGGACGGACCATGATAGCTTTCCGCCTCGGTGAACGCCTTGACGCACTGGTTGTAATCCGCACCCTGTGCGCACTGTGCCACATAGACATAGCCGTAGCTCATGGCGATCGCCGCGAGGTCCTTCTTCTTGACCGACTTACCTGCCGCCGCGAACTGAGCGATCGCGCCGGTCGGGGTCGCCTTGGAGGACTGACCGCCGGTATTGGAGTACACCTCGGTATCAAAGACCAGAATGTTCACATCTTCGCCCGAAGCGATGACATGATCCAGTCCGCCGAAGCCGATATCGTATGCCCAGCCGTCGCCGCCGAGGATCCAAACCGACTTCTTGGCGAGATAATCCTTATCCTTCAGGATCGCCTTTGCCGCGTCACAGCCGCACGCCTCCAGCACCGCGACCAGCTTCTCGGTCGCCACGGCGTTTGCCTTGCCGTCGTCCACGGTGGAGAGGTACGCCTCGCACGCCGCCTTGACCTCCTCCTTTGGAGCGGTCGCAGCCAGATCGGTGACCTTCTTGATCAGGTGCTGCCGCAGCGTGTTCTGCGCCAGATACATACCGTAGCCGTACTCGGCGTTATCCTCAAACAGGGAGTTTGCCCATGCAGGTCCGTGACCGGTTTCATTCACCGTGTACGGAGTGGAGGGCGAGGAACCTGCCCAGATCGAGGAGCAGCCGGTAGCGTTCGCGATATACATACGGTCGCCGTAAAGCTGGGTCGCAAGCTTCGCATAGGGAGTCTCGCCGCAGCCCGCGCAGGCGCCCGAGAACTCAAGCAGCGGCTGCTTGAACTGGCTGCCTTTTACGGTAGTCTCCTTGAACTTCTCCAGCACCTCCGGCTTCGGGGGCAGGTTTCTGCCGTAATCGAAGCCGTCCTGTGCGGCAAGCTGAGTCTCCAGCGGCTTCATCTCCAAAGCCTTGTTTCCCTTCTTGCCCGGGCAGACATTCACGCAGGAGCCGCAACCGGTGCAGTCGAGCGCCGAGATGGTCATGGCAAAGTAATAGCCCGGCATACCGGTCATCGGCAGGCACTTCATGCTCTCCGGTGCGGCGTTCTTCTCCTCCTCGGTCATGACGACCGGACGGATTACCGCGTGCGGGCAGACATAGGAGCAGAAGTTACACTGGATACAATTCTCACTGTTCCAGCAGGGCAGATCGACCGCCACGCCACGCTTCTCATAAGCGGCGGAGCCGAGCGGCACGGTGCCGTCCGCGCGATCCTTAAAGGTGGATACCGGCAGCTTGTTGCCCTCCTGGGAGTTGACCGGCACCAGAATGCTGTTGACGTAATCGACCAGATCCTGATTCTCTCCGGCGGCAGTCTTATGGAAGTTTTCTTCCTCGGCATTCGCCCACGAAGCGGGAACGTCCACCTTCTTGACATCGACCATACCGCGGTCGATCGCGTTGTGGTTCATCGCCACGACCGCTTCACCCTTCTTGCCGTAGGAGGCGGTGGCGGCGTCCTTCATGAACTGCCGCGCCTGCTCGGCGGGAATGATGTCGGCGATCTTGAAGAACGCGGACTGGAGAATGGTGTTGATCCTTCCGCCCAGACCCAGCTCCTTGGCGATATTCACACCGTCGATGGTGTAGAAGTTGATGTTGTTCTTAGCGATATAAGCCTTCACCTGACCCGGCAGATGACGCTCCAGCGCCTCATCGTCCCACGAGCAGTTGAGCAGGAACGAGCCGCCCGGCTTTACGTCCTGCACCATGTTGTACTTGGTCAGGTAGGACGGGTTGTGGCACGCCACGAAATCCGCCTGGGACACCAGATAGGACGACCGGATCGGCTTGGAGCCGAAGCGGAGGTGGGAAATGGTGACGCCGCCCGACTTCTTGGAGTCGTAATCAAAATACGCCTGCGCGTACATATCGGTATGGTCGCCGATGATCTTGATGGAGTTCTTGTTGGCGCCGACCGTACCGTCCGAGCCGAGACCCCAGAACTTACAGCTGGTCGTTCCCTCCGGCGTGGTGACAGGATTCTCGGTCACGGTCAGGGACAGACCGGTGACATCGTCCTCGATGCCGAGGGTGAACTTGCTCTTTTCGCTATTCTGATAGACGGCGATGATCTGACCCGGCGTGGTATCCTTCGAGCCGAGACCGTATCTGCCGCTGTAAATCTTTACATCATGGAATTTGCTGTCGTTGAGCGCGGCAACCACATCGAGATAAAGCGGCTCACCCTGCGAGCCCGGCTCCTTGGTGCGGTCGAGCACCGAGATCGTTTTCACGGTATCGGGCAGCGCGGCGATCAGATGCTTTGCGGAGAACGGACGGTAGAGCCGTACCTTGACAAGACCGACCTTCTCGCCCTTTGCGGTTAAGTAATCCACCGTTTCCTCGATGGTCTCGCAGACCGAGCCCATAGCGACGATGACATGGGTGGCGTCGGGTGCGCCGTGATAGTCGAACAGGTGATAAGAAGTACCCGCCTTCTCGTTGATCTTATCCATATAGGACTGCGCCAGATCGGGCACGGCGTCATAATAGGGGTTGCACGCCTCTCTTGCCTGGAAGAACACATCGGGGTTCTGCGCGGTACCGCGCTGTACCGGGTGCTCCGGATTCAGGCTGCGGCGACGGTAAGCGTCCACCGCGTCCATATCCACCATATCCTTGAGATCGTCATAATCCCAGATCTCAATCTTCTGAAGCTCATGAGAGGTGCGGAAACCGTCAAAGAAGTTGATAAACGGCACTCTGCCCTTAATGGCGGTCAGGTGTGCCACCGGCGTGAGGTCCATGACCTCCTGCACGCTGCCCGAGCAGAGCATCGCACAACCGGTCTGACGGCAGGCGTAAACATCGGAGTGATCGCCGAAGATCGACAGTGCGTGGCTTGCCACCGCACGCGCCGATACGTTGATCACGCCCGGCAACAGCTCACCGGCGATCTTATAGAGGTTCGGAATCATCAGCAGCAGACCCTGTGAAGCAGTAAAGGTCGCAGTCAGCGCACCGGCAGCCAAAGCGCCGTGCACCGTTCCGGCTGCGCCCGCCTCGGACTGCATCTCAACGACGCGTACCTGTTCGCCGAAGATGTTCTCTCTGCCCTCGGTCGCCCACTTATCCGTAACTTCAGCCATTACGGAGGAGGGAGTGATCGGGTAGATCGCGGCAAAATCGGTATACGCGTAAGATACATGAGCGGCAGCGGTGTTACCGTCCATGGTCTTCATTTTTCTTGCCATAACTTATGTCCTCCTTCTTTTTTCGCACGGATATTCCGCCCGTGCTTTACCTTATTAGTTTACCACTTTTGCAATTTCCTGTAAAGTACGATTTCAAAAATTCCCCATATTTTTTCATAAAATCCCTTCTTTTTTCTCAGGAATCCTCCCGCAAGCGGCAAAGGAGAACCGTTCTGTCGTCCGACCGGCTGCCCTCCGACCGACGGGCGGCGCCCTCCAAAAGAATCTCGGCGATCTCCTTTACCGGTTCCTCCCGCAGTCGGCAAAGCTCGTCGGTCAGCCATGTGTCCCCGAACGAAAGCATACCGTCCGACACCATCAAAAGCAGATCGCCGTCACGGAGGGTGGCGGTTTTTTGCTCGTACCCCGCGTCGCTCAATATCCCGATCGGGAGGGTGTCGGTGGAGATGCGGTAGCACTTCTGCCCGCGGCAGAGGTAGGAGGTGGCGGCGCCCGCCTTATGGAACACCGTATGCCCGTTATAAAGGTCGATGGTCACCGCGTCCACCGTGACCGCCGCCTCGCCGCCGTCCCGCACCGAAATGGCGGCATAGAGCAGCTTTCGCGCCGCCTCATACCCGAAGCCCGCGCCGATCAGGTCGGACAAAAACCGACAGCATACCTCCGCGTCCACCGAGGCGGCGGGACCTGTCCCCATGCCGTCGGCAAGGAGCAGGTGGTACTGTCCGGCGGGATCCCCGAACGCGGTGGTCGCGTCCCCGCAGCAGCGCCCGTCCGCCGCCGACTGAAGCCGGCAGACCTCGGCGACATACCGCGCCTTTTCAAAATAACACAGCCGTACCGTTTTCCCCGCCTTTTGCACCTGCGGACGGTCAAAAGAAATGTCCAGCGCATCGGACAGCTCTCCGGTCAGGTGCTCCAGTCCGGTCGGCACCGCCCGAAGATAAATCTCAAGATGCGTCCGCCCCGCCCCGTCGATCAGGCAGTTGACCGCCTCGGGGATCACGCTGTGCCGATAGAAAATCTCCCGCGCGGCGGCGGCGCGCTCGGTATCATAGGCGGCGATATGCCCCATGTCCTCCCCCACCTGCCGCAGCATATCCGCCACCCCCGAAAGCTGGGTCAGGGTGAGGGAGCGCACCTCCTCCTGCCGTCTGTCCGATTCGGCATGGCGAAGATAGGCACGGTAAGCCTCGGTATAGGAATCGGCAAGCCGGTCGGGCGCGCGGCACTCGGCACGGTAAAAATCGGGCAGGGTGGCAGTCTCCATCAGTCCCTCCGCCGACAGCACCCTAAGCGAATCCAGCATCGCCTGCCGCGCAGGCTCACGGCGGGTGTCCCAGCAGCTTTTCTGTTTTAAGCAGTCCTTGCAGCCGCGGGCGGTCTGCCGGAGAATCTCCGCCCGCTCCCCCACGCTGTCGGGAATCATAGAAGAAGCATTCTCTACCGTTTCCCGCAGTCCCTCCAGCGTCTGCGCGGCAAAGTCTAATCGCGCACCGTAGCCCGCGCCAGCACTTTGCGCCGCGTCCCGCACCGGAGGCTGTCCGAACCAGAGGGTGAAAATATGCTGCGGCAGAAGCAGAAAGACAATGCCGCCCGCCAGCGCATGGATAAACAAAGACGGCAATTCCGCCGGAAAGGACAGCACCGCGCCGCCGCCCAGCATGGTCAGCAGCAAAGCCGCAACACCGGCAAACCGCCCCATCGGGAAAAACAGCCCCGCAAAGGTAAGCGCCGCCGCGATGACCGAATAGGATAAGGCAAGCTCACTGTTTCGCAGCGTCAGCACCGCCGCCGCCGCGATCGCCGCCGCGGCGCCTGCCGCCATGCCCCGCCGGTAGGAAAGGGAGAGCACGAACGCCACCCACAAAATCACAGCCGGACGGAAAACCGAAAGCTCCACCGCCGAAGCCGCCAGCAGCAAAAGCAGCAGCGCCACCGCCGCGCTCACCTGCTCCGGCAACGTGAATTGCGCCAAGCTCCGCCCCGAAGAAACGGCGTGCCAGGCGAGCAGACAGAAATATGTAATCCCGCCGCAAAGCACCGCCTGAAGCAGATAGATCAGTGCCGCGCCCGGCGTTCGCCAGATGATGAGCGCGGCAAGCAGACCTCCGCCCGCCGTGCCGACCGCCGAGGACAAAACCGCCAGAAAGGGCGTACGGTTCGACTCCATCGGCTGGGTCATTACCCGCAAAAGCACACAGAGCGCCAGCCCGATCAGATAGGCAAGATTGCCGCCCACCGTGCCGAACAAAAGATACCCCGCCAGTCCGCCCAGAAAAGCGGCATAAAGCAGTCCGCCGGTGAACAGAGCCGTAAAGGCAATACAAAACGGAGAGAGCCCGCCCAGCATACCGGCTCCCGCCAAAAGGGTGCTGATCAGAAAAACCGGCAGATACACGCTGAGAGATACCCGCCCGTCCGTCCGGCTGAGCGACGCTGTGGAAAGATGTTTCATGAGGCTTTATCTTCCTTTCTTTTACACATATGACAGTACAGGGTTTTCCACATTCCATTGTAGAAAACCTGTTGAAAATTTCCTGTCGGAAGTGGTGAGAAAAGCCGCTGTTTTTTTGTCGGCTTTCCCGTGGCAGACCCGAAATCGGGAGAAAATTGCCGTTCGACCACAAAATTTTTTGATTTCCACTTCCCAAGCCACTACATTTATGATATACTGGTGATTGCGTGAACTCTTTGATACCGTCATAACAAAGGAGCCGTTTGTTGTGGAAAAATATATTGTACGCGGTGGAAAACCTCTGCACGGCACGGTGCAGATCAGCGGCGCCAAGAACGCCGCAAGCGCGATTATTCCCGCAGTCATTCTGTCGGACGAGCCCTGTGTTCTGGAAAATGTCCCGCAGATCAGCGATATGTCCAAGCTGTTTCGTATCCTGACCGAGCTGGGCGCGGTGATCGAGCCTTTGGGCGACCGCTCCTATCGGATCGACCCCCGTCCCGTCCATGCCAGCGTGGTGCCTGCCGAGATCGCCGGACTGCTCCGCGCCTCCTACTATCTGCTCGGCGTACTGCTGGGTCGGTTCCATCAGGCAAGGGTCGCCATGCCGGGCGGCTGCAATTTCGGCACCCGCCCCATCGACCAGCACCTCAAGGGCTTTCGGATCCTCGGTGCAGACTGCTTTGCAAACGCCGAGGTGATCGAGGTAAAGGCAAACGAGCTGTTGGGCGGACAGGTTTCGCTCGATGTCGTATCGGTCGGCGCGACCATCAACATCATGCTGGCGGCGGTCAAGGCAAAGGGCGTGACGGTGATCGAAAACGCCGCAAGAGAGCCGCATATCGTCGATCTTGCAAACTTCCTCAACACCATGGGCGCCGACATCATGGGCGCCGGCACCAACACCATTAAGATCAGGGGCGTTCCCTCCCTCCACGGCGCGCAGTATTCGGTGATCCCCGATCAGATCGAGGCGGGCACCTACATGGCTATGGCGGCAGCCACCCGCGGCAATGTGATGATCAAGGGCGTGATCCCGAAGCATCTGGAGTCGATTATTCACGCCATGCGCGCAGCGGGCGCTGTGGTGGACGAATTTGACGACGCGGTGCGGGTCACGACGCCGAACGGACTTCACGCCACCAATGTGACCACCCGTCCCCACCCCGGATTTCCGACCGATATGCAGCCCCAGATCGTGGCGATGCTCGCCACCGCAAACGGCACCAGCATTGTGACCGAGGGCGTTTGGGAAAACCGGTATCAGTATATCGACCAGCTGCGGCATACCGGAGTGGAAATTTCGGTGGACGGGCGTGTTGCCGTCATAGAAGGAAAGGGCGCTTTACAGCCTGCCAAGGTGCGGGCGACCGACCTGCGGGCGGGCGCCGCCATGCTGATCGCCGCGCTTGCGGCAAACGGTGAAAGTGAGATCCGCAACTGTATATTTGTGGAGCGGGGGTACGAAAATATTGTAGAACGGCTCACCGCGCTGGGCGCTGACATCGAAAAGGTCTATACGCCGGGCTGATCCGGCATTCCAAATTACACACAAGCAGGAGGAAACTCATGAAACGGGCAAGCGGCATTTTACTGCATATCACCTCACTTCCCTCTCCCTACGGCGTCGGCACGATGGGCGAGGCGGCATACCGGTTTATCGACTTTCTGCGGAAGGCGGGACAGCAGTACTGGCAGATCCTCCCGACCGGTCCAACCGGCTACGGCGATTCACCCTATCAGTCCTACTCCACCTTTGCGGGGAATCCCTACTTCCTCGATCTCGATCTGTTAAAGGAAGCGGGCGTTCTGACCGCCGCCGAGGTGCAGGAGCAGGAGCACCGGTATCATCACCCGGAGCAGGTCGATTTTGGCTGGCTTTATGAGACGCGCTTTGCGCTGTTTAGAAATGGCTACGACCGCTGCAAGCGGGACTATCGGGAACGGCTGACCGCCTTTGCCGCCGATCAGGGCTGGGTAAAGGATTACGCGCTGTATATGGCGCTCAAAAAGAAATGCGGCGGCGGCTCCTGGCAGGACTGGCCGATTGAAATGCGCACCCGCAAAAAGAGCGCGCTGCAGGCGGCAGAGCAGGAGCTTGCCGACGAGATCGGCTACTGGGTCTTTTTACAGTATCTGTTTGAGGAACAATGGCAGGCACTACGCCGGTACGCCAACGAAAGCGGCGTACGGCTGATCGGGGATATTCCGATCTATGTGGCGGCGGACTCCGCCGACGTCTGGGCAAACCAGAAGGTGTTCCAGCTGGATCGGGAAGGAAGGCCGAAAAAGATAGCGGGCTGTCCGCCCGACGGCTTCTCCCCCACCGGACAGCTTTGGGGCAATCCGGTGTATGACTGGGCTTATCTCGAAAAGCAGGATTACCGCTGGTGGCTCGACCGGCTGGCAGTCTGCGGCAGCCGGTATGATGTGGTGCGGATCGACCATTTCCGCGGCTTTGCCTCCTACTACGCCGTTCCCTACGGTGAGGAAACTGCCGAAAACGGCGAATGGCTGGAGGGTCCCGGCATGAAGCTGTTTTCGAAGGTCAAGGAAACGCTGCCTCAAATGGACATCATCGCGGAGGACCTGGGCTTTTTGACGCCGGAGGTCTACCAGCTGCTGGAGGACAGCGGCTATCCCGGCATGAAGATACTGGAGTTTGCGTTTGACTCCAGCGAGCAGAGCGATTACCTCCCTCACAACTACCCCCGCAAAGCGGTGGTCTATCCCGGCACGCACGACAATGACACGGCGGCAGGCTGGTGCGAGACGGCGAACTATCACGACAAGCAGTTTGCCTGCGAATACTTCGGCTGTGCGCCGAAGGACCTCCCGTGGGGCTTTGTCCGCGCCGCGCTTTTGTCGGTGGCAGACTTGGCGATCGTCCAGATGCAGGATTATCTGGGGCTGCCCTCCTCCGCCCGCATGAACACGCCCGCCACCTTCGGGAACAACTGGGTCTGGCGCATGCGGGAGGGCGTGCTGACAAGCGAGCTGATCGACAAGATTGCCCGTCTCACCTGGTTGACCGGTCGCTGGCCCTCCTAGTGTGCTTTTACCCCGCTCTTTAAAAGCGGGGTAATTTTTTTGCAGGAAACCCGTCTTGCCACTTGCAAAAAAATTCCAACCGTGCTATACTGAAAGGTACCAATAAACTAGTAAAGGAGCGAATTGCGATGGCTTCTATGGAAATCACCGTACAAAAGACGACGCAGCCGAAGGCAAAACCGCAGGACGAAAGCAAGCTGCAATTCGGCGTGGACTTCACCGACCATATGTTCCTGATGGAATATGAGGTGGGAAAGGGCTGGTTCGATCCCAGGATCGTTCCCTATGGTCCCATTTCCATGAGCCCTGCCTGCACCTGTCTCCATTACGGGCAGGAGACCTTTGAGGGCATGAAGGCATACCGCGATCCCGACGGTCGGATCATGCTGTTCCGTCCTGAGGAAAACTTCCGCCGGCTTAATCAGTCGAATCAGCGGCTTTGTATCCCCGAGATCGACGAGGCGTTCGCGCTGGAGGCGCTCACCAAGCTGGTCGAGCTGGACCGTGACTGGGTCCCCTCTCTTTCCGGCACCTCGCTTTATATCCGTCCGTTTTGCATCGGAACCGAGCCGTCGCTCGGCGCGCACACCTCAACCCATTATCTCTTTGCCATCATCATGTGTCCGGTCGGCGCATATTATCCGGGCGGGCTGGAGCCGGTCAAGATCTATGTGGAAACGCAGTATGTCCGTGCCGTCCGCGGCGGCACCGGCTTTGCCAAGACGGGCGGCAACTACGCCGCTTCCCTCCGCGCACAGGACGACGCCGCCGAGGAAGGGTACTCTCAGGTACTCTGGCTGGACGGTGTGGAGCGGAAGTACATTGAAGAAGTGGGCGCGATGAATGTCTTTTTCGTGATCGGGGACGAGATCGTCACGCCGCAGCTTCGGGGCAGCATTCTGCCCGGCATCACCCGCAAATCCTCAATCGAGCTGCTCAAAAGCTGGGGCTATCAGGTGTCCGAACGGCTCCTTTCGGTGGACGAGGTCATCGAGTCCCACGCCTCCGGCAAGCTGACCGAAATGTTCGGCACCGGCACGGCGGCGGTCATCTCTCCGGTCGGCGAGCTGAAATACGGCGACCATGTTATGACCATCGGCGGCGGCAAGATCGGGCCGATCTCGCAGCGGCTGTATGACACCATGACCGGAATCCAGACCGGCAGGCTGCCCGATCCGTTCGGCTGGACCCGTCATATCGACTGATAAAGGAGGGGTGAGCTTGGACAGCTTTACCGAGCAGCTGGTCAAAAAAACACCGACCACTGCGGATCATCTGAAGCAGGCAGGCTCGATCGCGCTGGGCGTGCTGATCTTTCTGGTGATGATCCGGCTGGGCTTTTTGTTTCGGCTGTTTACCGTCATCTTTGTGGCGATCGGGCTGGGAGCGGTCTGGCTGGGCTGGTACCTGTCGCGTGAGGTGAATGTCGAGTACGAATACATCTTCGTCAACGGCGACCTCGACATCGACAAGATCGTGGCACAGCGGCGGAGAAAGCGGCTGATCTCCATCAAGGCAAACCAGATCGAGCAACTGCATCGCTACGACCCGCAGAAGGACAACGCGATCAGCGCCGAGGTGCGGGTGGTGGCAGCCGCCTCGCTGAAGGAGAAAGGCGCCTATACCGCCGTGTTCACCCACAAAAAATACGGGCGGTGCGTACTGTTCTTCACGCCGGAGGAAAAGCTGCTGACCATGATGCAGCCCTTCCTGCCGAGAGAGCTGCGCGACAACCAAATATAGGAAAATGTCCGGCAAGTCCTATCGTCTTGCCGGACATTTTTTGTAACCGTATCGCGATAGCGGATACTATCTAGGTGAGGGCGGAAAGGCGGTGAGACGATGCGCAGCTTAGCAGAGCAATATGCAGAAGAATATCTCAGTAAAGTATTTTACTTCTGTCTGAAAAAGACCAGCGACCCGCAGGAAGCGGAGGAGCTTTCCTCCGAAATATCGGTTCACATTCTGCACCAGCTGGAAAAGGGTGTGGCGCCGCAGCATTTTTCGGCGTGGGTGTGGAAGATCGCGCGAAACCGATACAGCGGCTGGGCGGTGAAAAAACGAAAAAATGCCGCAGCCGGCGGCGGGGTCGCGTTATCCCCTTCCGTTGATGTGGAAAGCACCCTGATCCGCGGGGAAGAGCTGGCGCTTCTGCGGCGGGAGCTTGCCTTTACCACGGCGGACTATCGGAATCTGCTGATCGCCTACTATCTGGACGATCTGAGTGTCCGAGAGATTGCGGCGCGCACCGGTCTTACCGCCGGAAATGTCAAAACAAGACTTTTCCGCGCCCGCACTTTATTGAAAGAAGGTATGGCTATGGCAAGAGAATTTGGAGCGAGAAGCTACAAGCCGGAGGAGGTGCACTTCGCCGCCAGCGGCAATCAGCCGAGCGGTCTGCCCTGGAAGGCGGTGGAGCGGAAAATCCCCAAAAATATCCTGCTTGAGACTTCCGGCAATCCGTCTACATTGGAGGAGCTGAGCATGGCGCTCGGTATCGCGCTGCCCTACATGGAGGAGGAAGTACGGCTCTTATGCGATGCAACGCTGCTCAGAAAAAACGGGGACAAGTATATCACCAACTTCATGATCCTCAGCCGTGAGTGTCAGCTTGACATTTATCATCTTCAGCGGAAAGACGGCAAAAAGCGGAGTGCGCTGGCAGACCGGATCGCACAGGACAGTCTTGATGCGATCCGAAAGCTGGACATCGCAGGGGCGCAGATCGGCGATGACGATCTGAAATGGTGGGTTGTTCTCCACCTGTTGGATCACGGCGTTACCCGTCTGACAACAGAAGGCATCTACAACCCCAAGCAGCGGGAAAACGGCGAAACCTGGGGCTTTATCGGTTACGAAACAGGCTGGGAAGCGCCCGAACCGATCCGAATGGGGCACAACGGTAACGGAGGCTCTGCCACATTCTGGGCATATAAAATCGGCAATTACGGTCTGTGGGATCGGGCAGGCGAAATGGATTACAGCAGTGTGCAGCTGCTGGCAGAGCTGATCTCCGACCATAGAACGGTGGACACCCTGTCCGAGCTGGAGCAGGAGATCTGGAAAAAGATCGACTGCAGATTCGCCCATGCGGATCAAGCCGGACATATCGTTCCCGATATTCTGGTATTGAAACCGGACGCGACCGGACAGGTAGATCATATTCTGGAACAGCACCCCCTCTTTCCCGAGCTGATACGGCTGATCCAAAACGCTTATGACGGCACTGCCGAAATCCTCAAACGAAATAGCCCGCGGGAAATCCATTCCGAGCTGAGCTACTGTACCGCGATGGAAATTTTGAGTCTGCGCATGATGACAGTAAACGATGAGGTGGAAGCGGGCAAGCTTAAAGTCCCCGCCAAGCCGGAGAAAAGCACCCTCGCCATGTATCTGGAGCTGTAAGGCTGTCCGGCAAGTCAATATGACTTGCCGGACATTTGTATAAATCCCGACTTTTTCCGTATACTACCGAAAAACGGAAGGACGAAAGCATATGTCGGATTTTCACACCGGTATTCTTCATATTATGGGACGGGAGATCCTCGATTCCCGCGGCACGCCGACGGTGGAGGCGGTGGTCACGCTGAAAAACGGCTTATCCGCCCGTGCCGCCGTGCCGAGCGGAGCCTCCACCGGCAGCCATGAGGCGGTCGAGCTGCGGGACGGGGAGGAAAATCGCTATTTCGGGAAAGGGGTGACCGAGGCGATCGGGAATATCAATGCCGTGATCGCTCCGGTGCTGAAAGGGCTTCCGGTCAGCGACATTGCGCGGATCGACCGCCACCTGCTTGAGCTGGACGGCACCGAGGACAAATCAAAGCTCGGCGCAAACGCCATGCTGGCAGTCTCGCTTGCCTGCGCCAGAGCGGGCGCGCTGCTCACCGGTCAGCCGCTTTACCGCTATCTCGGCGGCGCACGCGCCACCACCATGCCGATGCCGATGATGAATGTGCTAAACGGCGGCGCACACGCCGACAACGCGCTTGACGTGCAGGAATTTATGATCGTCCCGATCGGGGCAAAGAGCTTTGCCGAAGCCATTCGCAGCTGTGCCGAGGTCTATCACGCGCTCAAAACCGTCTTACAGCAGGACGGGCAGGTCACCGCCGTGGGGGACGAGGGCGGCTTTGCCCCGAACCTCAAAACGGACGAGGAAGCGCTTGATTTTATCGTGAAAGCCGTATCCTCCGCAGGCTATCAGGCGGGGCGGGACTTTGCCTTTGCGCTGGACGCCGCCGCCTCCGAGTGGCAGGCGGGGGCGGGCGGCTACCGGCTTCCCGCCGCGGGAGAGGTCTATACCAGCGATGAGCTGATCGACCGGTGGCAAAAGCTCATAGACCGATACCCCATCTGCTCGCTGGAGGACCCGCTCGGCGAGGAGGATTGGCAGGGCTGGCAGCGGCTGACCGAACGGCTGGGCGACCGGCCTCAGCTGGTGGGAGACGACCTCTTTGTTACAAAGACCGAACGGCTGCGGCAGGGAATCGAAAGCGACTGCGCGAAC
>CANQKY010000049.1 GCA_947624575.1 uncultured Clostridia bacterium | reverse complement strand
ACAGCATAGCGGTTTGAAATGGGATAAGAGAAACAATAAAATCTTCCGTTGACTTGTCCAGTATCATCTTCCGACAGCCTGTTTTGCTAAAATTTTTGTTAAAGCCTCTTTGATCGCCAGTGCCTCCCTTGTCAAAGGGAGGGGGACCGCGCTAAAGCGCGGTGGAGGGATTCAAAACCGCACCTTTTTGGTTCCGTGCAAACAAACCCGATACCGCCCCTTACCACAAGTGCGTACCAAAAAAATAAAATCACGGCGGGCGGGCATACTAACCGAAAAAGCGAAAGGGCGTATGACGATGGACAAACAGCAGTATGCAAAAGAGGTCGCGCGGGCGAGCGCGCCAAGCAAGATGCGTGCCACCCTGCCGCTCGCCTTTCTGGTCGGGGGCGGGATCTGCGCGCTGGGGGAGGTCTGGCGGCAGCTGTTGCTCTCGTGGGGATTGCAGGAGGACACGGCGATGGCGACAGTATCGGTGACGCTGGTGGCGCTCTCGGCGCTGTTGACCGGACTGGGGCTGTACCACAAGCTGGCGCGGTTCGGGGGCGCCGGCACGCTGGTGCCGATCACCGGCTTTGCAAACGCCATGGTCTCCCCCGCGCTGGAGTTCAAGGCGGAGGGGTGGGTGCTCGGACTGGGAGTCAAGCTCTTCTCGGTGGCGGGCCCCGTCATCACCTACGGCACCACCGCCAGCGTGATATACGGCTTTTTGCTCTGGATCCTCCCCACCATGCCCCGTCCGTAACAGGACACGCTTCAAGGGGAAAACCGGATTTCCGTAAAGAGAAAGCGTCTGCTGTAGACTTGCGGTTTTCACAAAGCAAGTTCTTGTTGAATCCCACCACCATGCTGCCGCATGGTCCCCCTCCCTTTGACAAGGGAGGTTTTGACAAAGACGGCGGTTTTGGGGGTGAGATTTAGCATGATGTGTTTTGACAACAGATATTGGCTTTTGAAATAGAAAAAGGAAGGCTTTTGTCAGCCTTCCTTTCTTCTAATTTTCAGTAAAACTGATTTGATCGCCAGTGCCTCCCTTGTCAAAGGGAGGGGGACCGCGCTTTGCGCGGTGGTGGGATTCAAAACCGCATTTTCTCTTGCGGTTCCCTTTTTTGACAAAAATTGGCGCGTCCCGAATGGGACGCGCCGGTTTTTTCATTTTATACGGATTATCTCTCCCGCTTCTTGCCGCCCGAAGCGGTGCAGTATGCGGCGCAGACCGCCGAGAGACAAAGTGCTGCCCAGCATAAGGTCATGCCGGTACTGCCGGTACTCGGCGACTTGCCGCCCGACTGCGGGGTTGCTCCGCTGCCTGTCGGAGCGGAGGAAACCTGATCGGACGAGGTATCGCCTGCCGTTCCGAGCGCGGGGATCACCTCGCCGGACGCGACCTTGATCCCGCACTTTTTGCACCACAGATCGCCGGTGTACCCGTCTTTTTCGGCGGTCGCTTCCACCGCGCCCCGCAATTCGGTATCGGTGTGATCCTCATACGCCGCCGCGCTGTAGGCAAGCTCGGGCCAGCCGAGGGTAAGCCCGTTATACTCGTCCACGATGCCGTTTCCGCTGTAATTGTTGACATACACCTCCGCCTGATCGCGGGTCAGCCGAATCGCGTGAGGACCGTCCGGCAGCGTCAGCTCCAGAAGCCCGTCGGTCACACTGCCGGTGACCAGCGCCGTGCCGTCCACGATCACGGTCAAAGACGTGGGCGGCGTATCGCCGGTGAGGGCGATATGGGCGGTATAGGTGCGGCTCGGGTCGTGGTTCACCGTCCGAATCCGCCCCTGCGTTATGGGAAACTCCAGCGGCTTTTCGCCGTGCTCGGTCAGCGTATCCAGATAGCCCATCACCGTTTCGGTCAAGCCGCGTCCCTCCGCCACAAAGGGGCAATCGGCAAACAGGGCGTTCCCGATCACATAGTCGTTTGAGACTAAGATCAAACGGGTGTCGGTATCGGTCCGGTCTAAAGGCGTGCCGTCCTCCAGCCGAAGCTCGGTGAGCTTTTCACCCTCCTTTGCGTTTGGATCATACACAAAGCGCATTCCGCCGATCTGAGGGAAGGAGCCGGAATAGCCCGCCGTCAGAAAGCCGGTTTCGGTATCCTGCGCCGTGACGGAGGAAACAAAGCTCTCCAGCGCCGCATACAGGGCAGCCGGTGTGATCTCTTTTGTCATCACGGCATTCGCAAAGGGCAGGCAGTCGATGATGCTTCCCCGCGTCATGGCGCCGTTTTGAATGGTGGTGCGGAATCCTCCGCCGTTTTCGATCGCCACCACCGGCAGCGCCTGTTTGTCGGCAGGCAGAATGTCCCTTGCTTCGGCGATCATGCTGTCACAGATCAGGTCGCCGAGATTGGTCTCGCCCGAACGCGCCTCGGCGATCTTTCCGTTGACCGAGCCGCCCCAGAGGGAAACGGCGCTCTCACCGATCACCTCTCCCAGCGTTTCGCTGAGCGAGCCGTTCAGCCGGTCGATCACGGCGGTCACGGCGGGATCGGGGGTGACGTCGCTCAAATCGGCGGCGGAGAGCAGCTGCTCTTCAATGCTGACCCCCGTATCGGTAAGGGTGATCTCCATTCTGCCGATGTTGGCGCTTCCGGTGCCGGTCTGCGCCAATGTGATATGGGTGCCTTCCACCACCTCATTCACCACCGTATGGCTGTGTCCGTCGATGATGGCGTCCAGCTCGGTGTCCTTCATCGCCTGCGCCAGCGCACGGCTGGTGGTCGCAACGCTGTCCGCCAGAACCCCCATATGTACCAGCGCGACAATCACATCTGCGCCGGCGGCGGAAAGCTCCGCCACCTGCTGTTTGGCAGTCTCGACCTCGTCCAAAAACGTCACCCCGACCAGGTTTTCCGGCTTGGTGGCAGAGACGGTATCGGTGGTGGTCAGGGCAAAAATGCCCACTTTGACGCCGTTTTTCTCGATCAGGAGATGCGCGCCGTCGCTGTTTTCATCGGCGCAAAGCAGTCCGCCGTTGTAGACGGTGTTGGCGGAAAGAAACGGAAAGCTTGCCTTCGCCCGCAGCTTTTGCAGCTGTGAAAGCCCGTAATCAAACTCATGATTCCCCAAAGCCATCGCGTCATATCCCGCGGCGTTCATGATCTCGATCACGCTCTCCCCCTGGGACTGGGAAGCCAGCGCCACCCCCTGGGTGGCGTCGCCGCCGTCGACCAGAATGGCGTCGTCACGCTGCTTGAGCGCGGCGGCAAGATCGGCGCCGATCGCCGAGCCGGAGCCTGTCAATGCGCCGTGCATATCGTTTGTATGGAGGATCACAACGCTTTTGCTCTCCCCGACCGGTTCTCCGTTGACCGGCAGCGCCGGCAGCGCAAAGAGAACCGCCGCCGCGAGAAGCAGCGCCGCGATCCGTCTGCAATACGACCTTTTCATGATTCCCCTCTTTTCCTAAACAGAAAAACCCGTTCGTACCATATTATTTTACTCCCGATCCGAGAGATTGTCAATTTTGGGCGAGGATTGACATCGCATTTCCTTTGGCTATATTTCCTCAATGCTGACAATCTCACAAGCGGATAAGCCGACCCAATCTTTTGTGACCGCATTGGTGCATATCCCGATGCTGTCCTTTTCCGGAGAAACCCTAACCACTTCTCCCTCATAAACCGTTCCGTATATCGTTTTGACCCGCACGACCTGAACAAAAACATCACTGATCAAAGAATGATCCCTTAAAAAATCGCTGAAATGCTCCACGGGGTTCGGATTTCCGTTTATTTTCTCGATGCTGACGATTTCACAAGCGAATAAGCTGACTCCATCGCCCGTGATCGCATTGGTGCATATCCCGATGCTGTCCTCGTTTTTGCCCTTTGCCGGAGAAGCCTTAACCACTTTTCCCTCGTGAATATTTCCGTATATCGTTTTGACCCGTACAAATTCATAAAGATAGTCACGCAAATGCTTTGCAGGGTTCGGACTTCCTTCTATTGCCTCGATGCTGACGATCTCGGAACAAAACAGTTCTATTCCTTCTCTGGCGTTTTTACTTGGCAGCAGACCGATACTTTCCTCGGTTTCATCATTATCTGCCGACGATGTATAGGTATCTACATATCCTGTGTGCGTTTCTCCGTATATCGTCCTGACCCGCACGAACCGAAAAAGATATTTTTGTAAATGCTCCACGGAGTGCGAACCGCTGTCTATTTCCTCGATGCCGACAATCTCGGAAGCAAAGACAAACAGCCAGCTTTCTGTGCCGTTTGTGCAAAGCGCAATACCTTCCTCATCTTCGCCGTCCTCCGCCGGAGAAAAGCGAATCACTTCTCCTTCGTGGACATCGCCGTATGTTGTCGTCAGCCGCACTCTTTTATGCAAATAGTCTCTCAACGGTTTTTCGGCGTTCGGACTTCCATATGCTTTCTCGATACTGACAATATCGGAAGCAAAAATGAACAGCCGTCTTTTTGTGTCATTTTTGCAAAGCACGATGCTTTCCTCATCGTTGCCGTTCCATGTCGGAAAATACAGGATCACCGTGCCTTCGTGAACATCACCGTGTGTCGTCTTGACCCGCACGAACCGAAAAAGATAGTCATGCAAATGCTTCATGTTGCCTGAACTCCTTTGTGCTTTTTGCCACAGCATTTGACCATTTCATTCTACCACTTTTCCCGCCGGTGTCAAGCGAAGCGACTGCCGTAAAACTGCGGCTTTCACTAAGCCGGTGCGTTGGAATCCCTCCACCGCGCAAAGCGCGGTCCCCCTCCCTTTGACAAGGGAGGCACTGGCGACCAAATTGGTTTTGCTAAAAATTTTAATAAAACAGGCTGATTGAAGATGTTACTTATTTTCGTTTATTCCATTTCAAACCGTTGTGCTACCGTCCTTGTCAAAACCTCCCTTGTCAAAGGGAGGGGGACCATGCGGCAGCATGGTGGTGGGATTCAAAGCCTACCAATCTAACCGCAACTGTTAAAATCCTTTCACAAGAAGCCCTTACTGTCTGCGCTTGTTTGAGTTTGGGGAAAATAAATTCACCACATGCTAAATTGGTTGTCAATACGGCTTTCTATTCACGCTCTCTTTGTTCCGGGCAAATAAGCCCACTGCTGCACTCAGCACAAGAGCGTACTAAATTACATAATTGCCCTTGCCTTTGTCCATAATAAGGGAGCAAAGGAGGAGGTTATATGCCGAGAAAGCTGGCGCAGGGGTCTTTTGCCCTGCAAACGCCGGTCGGGATCCGCGAAGCGGCTGCCGTCGCCGGAAAAAAGGAGGGGGACGGTCCGCTGGGGGAGAGCTTTGACGAGATTTTTGAGGACACCACCCTCGGCGCGGAAAGCTGGGAGCTTGCCGAGGTGGAGCTGCAAAGGGCGGCGGTTCGTCATCTGCTGCAAAAGGCGGAGATTGAGTCGGCGGATCTGGATCTCTTTTTCGCCGGTGATCTGCAAAACCAATGCACCGCGTCGGGATACCACGCCCGCAGCCTGTCCGCGCCGATGGCGGGGCTTTATCACGCCTGCGCCACCATGGCGGAGGGGGTGGCTTTATCGGCGCTTTTGACAGACGGCGGCGGCATTCAAACGGTGATGGCGCTGGCGTCCTCCCATTTCTGCTCGGTCGAGCGGCAGTACCGGTTCCCGCTCAACTACGGGAGCGTGCGCCCCTACTCCGCCCAGAACACCGCGACGGCGGCAGGCGCGGCGCTGATCGGCAAGGCGGGCGGCGCGCCCTATATCACCGCCGTCACGATCGGACGGGTGCGAGACATGGGCGTGACCGATCTCAACAACATGGGCGCCGCCATGGCGCCCGCCGCGATGGACACGATCCTGCGGCATTTAAGCGCCCGCGGCAGCAAGCCCGCCGATTACGATTTGATCTTAACCGGCGATCTCGGCAGGGTCGGCATGGAGCTGCTCCGCACCCTCTGCAAGGACGCAGGCTGTGATGTCTCACAGGTCATCAACGACTGCGGACTGCTTCTCTACGATCGGGTGAATCAGGACGTCCACGCCGGCGGCAGCGGCGCAGGCTGCTCGGCGGGGGTGCTCTGCGGGCATCTGTTTCAGGCGTTTCGGCAGCAAAGGCTGCGGCGGGTGCTGTTTCTTTCGACCGGCGCGCTTCTCTCGCCCGCCATGGTACAGCAGGGACAAAGTATTCCGGCGGTCGCGCATCTCATCGAGCTGTCCGCCGAACCGGAGGTGATATGATGTTGGCAGCTGTTGCAAAAGCATTTTTACTGGGCGGATTGTTCTGCATGATCGGGCAGGTGCTGATCGACCTCACCAAAATGACCCCCGCCCGCATTCTCACCGGCTATGTGGTGGCAGGCGTTTTTCTGCAGGCGATCGGGCTTTACCCGATTCTGTTGGAATGGGGCGGCGCGGGAGCCTCGGTTCCGCTGACCGGCTTCGGTGCGCTGCTCGGAAAGGGCGTACAGCAGGCGGTGGAGGAAAAAGGCGCGCTGGGTATCCTGACCGGCGGGCTGACCCAGACCTCCGCCGGTATCGCCGCCGCCATTGTGGCGGGCGTGCTGGTCGCGCTGATCTTCCAGCCAAAGGACAAATCGCTTCAATAAAAACGGGCGGCAGATGCCGCCCGTTTTGCGTGGTAAAAAATTCGCCCCGCTTTGTGCTAAGCGCCGCTATGGGTCGCGAGCCATCTGGTCGCACAGTGCGCCAGATACGCCGCGCCGATCGGCAGAACCTCCTCGTTAAACTGCACCTTGGGATTATGCGCGGGATAATCGCCCCGACTGTCCGCATAACCGGCGGACAGATAGATAAAGACACTCGGCACCTGCTCGGCGATCAGCGCAAAATCCTCCGACGCGCTGGCGGCGATACCCGCATATCCGACCGCATTCGGCACCGGCAGCTCCTTCATGTAGCCCACCATTTCCTCGGTCAGCGCGCTGTCGCAGACCAGTGTCGGAACGCCGCAGGTAAAGACCACCTCGGCAGTGCCGCCGTACACCGCGGCGACCGCCTTTGCGACCTCCTTCAGCCGACGCACCAGCTTTTCCCGCGCTTCCTTTTGATTGGTCCGCATGGTGCCCTTGAGCAGGGCGGTCTCGGGAATGATATTCGCCGCCGCGCCTGCGGTAAACTGCCCGACCGTCAGCAGGCAGGCGTCGCTCGGATCGCTTTCTCTGGCGATCAGCTCCTGCAACGCCAGATAGATATGCACCCCGATATTGATGGGGTCCACAGACAGGTGCGGATAGGCGCCGTGGCTGCCCTTCCCCCGAATGTGTATCTCGAAAGTATCGACCGAGAACATCATGGCGCCGGTGGCATTATAGAGATATGTCCCGATCGGAAGCCTGCCGGGACTGACGTGAAAAGCCAGCGCGGCGTCCGGCTTCGGGTCGCGGAGAATGCCGTGCTCGATCATGTTCCGGCTGCCCTCAAAGGTTTCCTCCGCGGGCTGGAACATCAGCTTCACCCGCCCGGGCAAAGCGGCTTCGTCCTCCTTGAGCAGACGGGCGGCGGTCAGCAGCATGGCGGCGTGGAAATCATGCCCGCAGGCGTGCGCCGTCTCTTTGGTGGGACAGGCAAACGGCAGCCCGCTTTCCTCCGGCATGGGCAGCGCGTCCATATCCGCCCGCAGCAGGATCACCCGCTCGCCCTGTCCGAGTGTGGCGGTCACGCCCTCGCCGCACTCGATGGGGGAAATACCGTATTCCGCCAGCTTTTCCATGACATACGCCTTTGCCTTCGGCAGGCAGAGTCCCGCTTCGGCATTGGTGTGCAGATACCGGCGGTTTGAGACAAGCTCTTCCCGCAGTGCCGCGGCACGCGCAAAATAATCCATACCGCTCACACCTCCCGCGGGGGCTCCGCCCGATTACCGGCGATGATCAGAACGATCAGATCCAGTACCGCTTCCACGATCAGGGTGATCCCGATGAAGATCCACAGCGCAATGGTGGAAGCAAAGGGATCGGCGAGGATCACAAACGCGCAGATCAGAGAGACTACCGCATTGAGCGCGTGAAAGAGCCCTCTGCCGGTCTTGAGCCGCAAGGCGTCCACAAACCACTGGGTCTTATACAATCCGCCCAGCAAAACGGCGATCCCGTACAGAATGGTGAGCACCGGAAAGGTCGAGATGAGCCATGCGGGACGGACGACCAGAAAAATACCTGCCAGCAGCATGGCAAGCCCCTTCACCAGCGCACCGGTGAAGGACGCCGCCACCGGCTCGGTACGAAAATAGCCGATCACGCCGACGATGCCGCCCATCATCAAAGTGATCCCGAAGGCGATGATGATGACGGTGGTGAAGCCGACCGGATTGACCAGAAGCAGAATGCCGATCAGCGCCTCCAGCAGGCAGACCAAGATCACATTGAAATTGCGTTTCAGAAAACTCATCACACTAACCCCTTTTCAAAAGATGTCTCTTTTATTATACATAAATTCCCCGCTTAAGACAAGCGTTACAACAGCTCGGTAAGAGAACGGACATACCGCCCGCAGACGGCGCGCAGTTCCTCCTGCCGGTCGTGGTAGTACCGGTCATACACGCCGACCGTTTTGAATCCGGCTTTCGCCGCCGCCGCACAGTTTTCGGGACTGTCGTCAAACAGCACGCAATCCTCCGGCGGCACTTGGAGCAATTCTGCCAGATGCCCGAACGAATCGGGCGCATGCTTTTGCAGCCCGAGCGTGCCGGCATAGAGAAGCCGGTCAAACGTCTGAGCCAGCCCGAACCGTTCCAGCGCCGCCTCACAGAGTGCTGGCATACAGGCGGTGAACACCAGGAGGGTGCTGCCCGCCTCCCTGCAGCGGGAAAGCAGCTCCTTCGCGCCGCTTTTGAGCGGCGCGTGAAGCCGGTAGGCTTCTTTTGCCAGCGCCTCCCACTCCGCCATGATCGCGTCCGGACTGTCGGGCAGACGGTAGTAGTCCCGCGTAAAGACGGCGGCGACCGGAAAGATCGAACGCGCCACCGTTTTCTCATATTCCGGCGTGGGAGCAAGTCCCCGCCGCCCCAAAAACGCCCGATCCACCTCCGCCCAGACCCCGTTGGAATCGAGAAGCGTTCCGTCCAGATCAAACAGACAGGTCATTTTTTCTTCCAGAACATCAGGCAGCAGACCGCCGCGCTGTTGAGAAGGATCGACCCCGCAATGAACGCAAAGGAAGATGAGATCATCTCAAAAATAAACCCCATGATCCCCAAAATCAGCATACCGATCCCGAGGATAAACAGCACCGTGATCACGGTATTTCTCGCCATCGAAGCACACCCCTTCTAACAGGTAAATTTTGGCAGCAAAAGAGCGGAAATTTGGCAAAATATAACAGGAAGTTGTACCCTATTTCCGAGCCGGTTTTCCACATTTTCCACAGAGTTTTCCCCAAAAACCCCCGCAAAAGAGCCGGTAAACCCCAAGTTTTCAGGGAAAAGGACCCGATTCTGCGCTTTTCCACTACCAAAATATACCAATAACTTTCCGTATAAAACCGTACCTTTCTATTTGGCAGATCCGCCCTGCGCGGCACGGCGGCGCAGCTCCCGAAAGAAATCCCGCAGCAGGTCTGCCGCCTGCTTTTCCAGCACGCCGCCGGTGATCTGCGGGATATGATTGTAGGGATAGGCGGTGAGATCAACAAGGGAGCCGAAGGAGCCCGCCTTAGGGTCGGCGGCGCCGAACACCACCCGATCGATGCGGGCATTGATGATCCCGCCCGCGCACATCGGGCAGGGCTCCAGCGTGACATAAAGGGTGCAGCCCGAAAGCCGCCAGCCGCCTAAGGTGCGGCACGCCATGTCGATGGCGATCAGCTCGGCGTGCGCCAACGGGTGCTTTTCCCGCTCCCGCAGATTGTACCCGCTGCCGATCACTTTGCCGTCATGCACCACCACCGCGCCGACCGGAGCCTCCCCCTCAGCCGCCGCACGGCGGGCGAGCGCCAAAGCCTGTTGCATGTAATAGTTGTCTTTCTCCTGATCGGTCATGCTGCGCACCTCTCTCCCTTTGGCATCATAGCATATTTTCCCTTATCGGGCAAGAGTCTGCCTTTGGGAAAGTATTGCAATTTTTTCGCTCATTTGTTATACTAAAAGAGCATTTACAGCTGCGGGAGGGATCCTAACATGATCCGAATGGAAAATTACCTCGGCAGGATCGAGCTGTCCCGAGATTTTCTGGTACAGCTTGTGGGGAACACCGCCATTCACTGCTTCGGCGTGGCGGGGCTCGCACCGGTACTGCCGACGAAAAGACTGCTCGGGAAAAGCAGTCTGTCGGACGGGATACGGGTGCGCTGCCGGAATAACGCACTGGTGATCGAGCTGCATATTCTGGTCAGCTACGGCACCAATATTTCCGCTATCGTCAAGAGCATCGTGAACAAGGTGCGGTACGCCGTGGAGGAAACGACCGGCTTTTCGGTCGCCGCGGTCCATGTCTATGTTGACGGGATCAAATCATAGGGAGGGCTTCAGATGCTGACAGGCGTACAACTGAAGGAAGCCATTCTTTCGGGCGCGGCGAATATCAAAAACCAGCGCGCCCGTGTTGATGAGCTGAATGTCTTCCCCGTGCCGGACGGCGATACCGGCACCAATATGTCGATGACCATCGGGAACGCCGTGGGTGAGCTTTCCGCGCTTACCCGTCCCGCCGTCGGGGAGACGGCGCGGGTGGCGGCAAACGCGCTGCTGCGGGGTGCGAGAGGGAACTCCGGCGTGATCCTCTCCCTTCTCTTTCGGGGCATTGCAAAGAGCTTAAAGGGAAAAGAGGAAGCGTCGGGGCAGGACCTTGCCGAGGCGATGCGGCTCGGCGTGAAGATGGCGTACGGCGCCGTGATGAATCCCACCGAGGGGACGATCCTCACGGTGGCACGGCTGGCGGCGGAGGCGGCGGCGCGCTCGGAGGAAAGCGATCCGATCGCCATGGTCGCGCTGCTAACCGAGGAAATGGAAAGGGCGCTGGAGCTCACTCCCACCATGCTGCCGGTGCTCAAAAAGTCCGGTGTGGTGGACGCGGGCGGCTTCGGGCTGGTGACGATTTTCAAGGGCATGCTGCTTGGCCTTCAGGGTGAGCCGATTAAGGCGGAAACGGAGCAAAAGCCGCTGCGGGAGAGCCTTGTCATGTCGCCGGTGGACGCGGCGGCGGAGTACGACGGGGAGATCACCTTTACCTACTGCACCGAGTTTATCGTCATGAAGGACGAAAACGCCAGAGACGCACTGGCGCTGCGGGCGTTTCTCGAAACGATCGGGGACTCCGCCGTGGTGGTGGACGCGGACGATATCATCAAGGTCCATGTACATACCGATCACCCGGGCAGGGCGATCGAGGAAGGGCTGACCTTCGGACAGCTGACCAAGCTGAAGATCGAGAATATGCGGGAGCAGCATGAGACCCGCAAGAAGAACAACGAAAGCCGCCGGCAGGACGACGATTACCGTCCGGTCAGCGAGGACACCGCTTACGGCTTTGTGGCGGTGGCGGCGGGCGCGGGACTCCACGCGCTGTTTGCCGACCTCGGCGTCAACCGTATGGTGAGCGGCGGGCAGACCATGAATCCCTCGACCGACGATATTCTCAAGGCGGTGCAGTCGGTACCGGCGAAAACGGTGTTCGTACTACCCAACAACAAGAATATCATCATGGCGGCGGAGCAGGCGGCAAAGCTGGCGGATCGGAAGGTCTGCGTGCTCCAGTCCCGCACGATCCCGCAGGGAATCGCCGCCATGCTGGCGTTTGATCCAGAAGGCAGTCTGGAAGAAAACCAGATCGCCATGACCCACGCACTCGATCGGGTGGGAACGGGACAGATCACCTTTGCCGCGCGGGACTCCGATTTTGACGGGCATAAGATCAAGCAGGGCGAGCTGCTGGCGCTCGAAAACGGGAAGCTGGCGTTCACCGAGCGGGATCTCACCCGCACCCTGATCCGGCTGACCAGAGGACTGCTCCGGCGGGACAGCAGCTTTGTCACCGTGATCTCGGGCAGCGATGTGACCGACAGACAGGCGGAGCAAGATGTGGAAGCACTCCGGCAGAAGCTGGGCGATCGGGTCGACGTCACCCTGCTGTCGGGCGGACAGCCGGTCTATTATTACCTGATCTCGGTCGAATAACAAAGCGCCATATCAAAGGGGAGGTCTTTTTGAAAAAGACCTCCCCTTTTTGTTTTGCCGCGTCTGCCCATATTTGCAGAATAAAACCGAAAAGAATCCCACCACCATGCTAAAATCTGTTGCCAAGCTCCCTTTTCGCAAGGGAGGTTTTTTATTCTTCCATTTCCAGCACGCGCCAGAGGGCGAGGTTGACATACTCCGAAAAGGGGCGGAAGTCCGCTTCTGCCAAGGCTTCCATCTGCTTTAGAATGTCCCGCCGGATCGTCAAGCCGAGCTTTTGCTTTTCTGGTATCGCTTCGCTCTGCGGCTTTACATAGGGCGAACGGTTCCCGCTTGCTTCCACTTCCCTGATCCACCGGCTGAGCAGCATCTCAATATAGCGGGAAATGCTCCGCCCGCTGTTTTCAGCCCCCTCTCTCAGACGCACCACCAGTTCCAGATCGAGGGTGAACCCCTTTGTCATTTTATACCGTCCGTCCATCTTCTGTTCCTCCTTTATGAAAATAAAAAAGTGTGCAGCCGGAGCTGCACACCGAAAAATGCATCTCCGATTGTTGCCACACAATTTCATTCTCAATAGAGAAGAAAACAGAGAAGCATTTTTACCAAATACATCTCTATTGAGAACAATATGAAATTGTGTGGCAAATTCATTCTACCATAGCGGAGAAAAAGTTGCAAGTGGCAAGTGGATAATAAAAAAGTGCGCGGGAAAGCCCGCGCACCGAAAAACGCATCTCCAATTGCTGCCACACAATCTTATTTCCGTAACAACGGGGAACAAACAGAGAATGCATTTTTACCAAAGACAAGTTTATTCTACCATAGCGGAGAAGAAGTTGCAAGTGGTATAGAATCCCACCACCATGCTGCGCATGGTGGTGGGATTCAAAAGCACCTATTTAGTATCGGGCAAAAAGCCCGATACCGGTGCGAACCGAAAAAGGGAACCGCATTTCAATGCGGTTCCCTTTTTCTTTTACAACAACTATTTCTTTTATGCCAGTCCGACTGCGATGCGGAGAGCCGCCAAAGCGTCTGCCACCGTCACGCCGCCGCTGCCGTCCATATCGGCATTGGGCGCCGCTTCCTCCAATCCAACCGCCATGCGGAGGATCGAAAGCGCATCGGTCACATCTACCTTGCCGCTCCCGTCGATGTCGCCGAGCATCAAAGTCCCCTCCGGCAACAGGGTGTACTGATTCTCGGTGATGTCCTCGATGGTGAACGCTTCGAACCATGTCCGCACACCGGAGCCCCTATTGCTCTCATACAGAATCCCAAAGCTGTTGGCGGGATCGCCGTTCTCGTCCAGCTGCTGGGTCAGGCAGGAATACTGGAAGTTCCCCGAATAGCGGACGACCGCCTGATCGTAGACCCAGGTCACCTCCGAGGTGCCGTCCATATAGCCGACCCGAATGGTGCCGTTTGCACGGTTGAGTCCCTGCGCCGGCGCCTTGGAGGAAGGATAGGACGCCAGCACCACATCGGTATGCAGCTTGCCGTCCGGACCGCGCAGCACGCCCTTGACATTGATGAAAGACACCATGCAGTCGGCGCAGTATGCAAGCGACCGATCAGCCTGGAACAGACCCCACGATTCGCCGTAGTTCTCACTGTCGGCATAGCTGATATAATCCACGCTGTTGCGGGAATACAGCCGCAGCCGCCCATCGGGAAGCTGAACGATCTGGGACTCACTGGTGATGCCGGTATAGCCGACATTGTTGGCGTCCTGCCCGCGCTTCCAGGTCACGCCGCCGTCGTCCGAATAGAGGGAGCTGGCGCGCAGAGAGCCGGAATCAAGATCGTACATCATGAAGATGAGCCGCTCTTTGCCATCGGGCAGAGTGACGGCAAAGCCGCGTCCCGGGCAAACGCCGGTGAAGGACTCCCGCTTATTGGTTTTGATGTTCGGATAGATCGGGGCGCCCCACTCGATACCGGTTTCGGTGACCTTCCCCTTCCGCATCATGATGAGGAAGGTGGGATAGGTGCGCCATTCCGACTGGAGATAATAGAGATTGTTCTGGGTATAAGCGCCGTTGCCGCCCTTTTGCTCGCAGAGAAGCGGCACGATCTTGCCGGTTTCGTCCTTTTGATAGGTGTTGAAGAACGCATCGGCATAGATGTCGGTATCCACCGATTTTCCGTCCACATCGTGGGCGATGGGATAGACGGTCGCCGGCTCATTCCAGGCGTTGACGATCTTCTCGCCGCCGGTCGGCTGGGTGGTGACGCCCTCTTTATGGAGATCGAGATAATAGGTGTAATCGGCAACCTTGGTGGAAGCAAGCTCTCCGACAGCCGCCTGTGCGATGATCAGCCGGTTCTGCTCGTCAAAGCCGGTAGACTCCTTCCCCTGCAGACCGCCCGCGCCGTTGCCGCCCTTGCCAGCGAGGGAGTCGACCGCCAGCCAGATGCTGCCGTCCTTATCGACCACCAAAGCGGGGTCGATAAAGGAAGCACTGGTGAGATCGGTCAGCGTGTTGGCATAATCGGAGTAGTAGTTGACAACCTCCCACTCCCAGTTTTTGCCGCCGTCCTTCGAGATCGAGACAACGGTATCGAGGTTGCCGGGGCTGTCCGCCGCGCTCTGCCAGCGGGCATCGCACGCCGCCACCAGCCAGCCGTTGTCCAGCGTGGTCAGCGCGGGGATCCGAAAGAACTTGCTGTTCACCTTGGTGGGATCCATCGGCTGATTCTGGCTGGTTCCCTTAAACACTTTTTGTGCCAGCACCCGTTCGGTATCCTGCACGGTGGGCGCATAGAACTGAAGCGGATTTTTCTCGGTGGACAAAATCCAGCCCCAGTTTGACTGATTGAAGGAGAGATACTTTACGGTGTCGCCGTCCTTGACATAGACATAGTAGCCGTACGCATCGCCATCGGCGGGGTCGACGTGGTAGATATACCGAGTATCCCCCACCGCGATCTGCGGGCGATTGCCCACCGTTGTGGCGTCCACGCCGAGATACTTATTGTCGTCGGTCGACTTAATCAGATAACCGTCGCCCGCCGGAATCAGCGTCCACTGCTGGGTGGTCGCCGGCATGGTGTCATTCGAGTAGGGCGTGATCAGATGCTTCGCATCGTCCTGCGCGGCAGGACCGACCTGATTGGTGGCAGACTCGTTCCTGCTGTGATAAAGCAGCTTGACGGGGGTCACAAAGGTTTCAAGAATCATGAAGGGATAGTGGGCGCTGACGTTTTCGTCCAGTGCCTCCTTGCCCTTGATCTCCTGAAACACGACCTGCTGATTCTCGCCCGCCTGCGGCATTACCACAGCGGGGTCGCTCTCGGCGCTTCCGCTGTCGGTCTCATAACCGGCGGCAAAGCCCCCAACCGCAACGGTCGGCAGCAGCAGCGCCACGCTCAGCAGCACCGCGATTATTTTTGAGTATTTGCTTTTTTTCATGTTGGTCTCCTTTTTTGGCAGAATCCTTCTTCTCATTGGCCGCACGAGTGGACAATACGACCAGTTTATTATATTGTAATATTTTTATTCTACAAATGCAATCCTTTTTTGTCTTTTTCCCGAAAAAATTTGAGCGTTCTCAAAATGAGAACGCTCAATGGGCTGTCGAAAAAGCAATCAGCAACGGAAATATTGATAATCCGTCACGAAGGCGGGCATGTACCGCTGAAACGCGCCCTGTGGGCGAAACAGTGAGGTGGAAACCGCAAGAGGAAAAAGCGTTTTGAATCCCTCCACCGCGCAAAGCGCGGTCCCTGCTCTCTTGCGGTTCCCGGCGCTGTCTACGGCGGGTAACCGCCTTGTCAGCCGCCGACCGCAGCGCCACTCTCGCCTCGCTTCCTCGTCCACAGGACGCGCTTCGGCAAGAGCGCCCTTTGACAAGGGAGGTTTTGACAAAGACGCTGGCTTTCGCGTAAACCCAGTTTGTCCCTCGAAAGCGTGGCGAAAATCGCCACGCTCGGTCTTATTTGGACGCGCGTCGTAGGTGGATCGCCACCGCGCCGACCGATACGGCAGTCAGCACAAAATGCACGTTGGTGGAACAGGCCTCCAGCAAAATCTGGAGGAAGGAAGCGTCATACAGCTCCTCGGCGGAGAGCGGTAAAGCGGGAAGCAGCAGGCAGGACAGCACGCCGATCACGGCGGAGACCACCGCCGCGCCAAGATAAAACGGGTGCTCCGCCCTTGCCCAGAGCGCAAAGAGCAGCAGCGTGATCACCACCGCCAGCACAAAGACAGGAATACTGCCGTCCCCCAGCGAGCCGCTGTAAAGGCTGCCTTCCGCCAGTGCGCCCGATATGCCGTACCGCACCGCCGCCAGCGGCTGGCAAAGCTCGATCCAGAGGAAGCCGAAGGTCCAAAGCAAAATCTGCCGTCTCAGCTGCTTTTCGGGGCGAACAGCCGCCGAGCGGGAGCAGACCGCCGCGATCACGCCGGTGACCGGCACGACCGCCAGATTGAAAATGCTCTGCGCCAGCGAAACTGCCGCCGGCATATCCTCCGCCAAAGCGTCCCCCACATACCGCAATTCGTTCCAGATACTGACGCCGAGATTGAAAAGCGCCTGCACCGTAAAGAGCAGCGCCATCGCCGTAAAGAAGCCCCGCAGCGGGTAAAAAGGCCGCTCCGCCTCTTTGAGCCGCGCCACTTTCTGTTCCGCCATACCGATCCCACCTTTTTTCTTTTCAGTATACCCGCCGACGGTCAAAAAGTCAAGAAAACAAACATAGTTTTGGTATCGCAGGTATGCGGGAAACGAATTTTCCTGCGGGAATAAGGCTTTGATTGGCTCGGTGAAAACCACAAGTTTATAGCAGACGCGAAGCTTTCACTTGCTTTTTGAAAACCGCTATCTTACAGCAGACGCTTTCTCTTTGTGGGAACCAAAAGCACGGTGACGACCCGCAAGAGGGGAAAGTCTTTTTCAGAAAAAGATTTTCCCCTCTTGGCTCCCCTTAGAAAAACGTTCGGTTGCTGGTATCTCGGTGGGTATCGGGAGCGTGCCTGCATGCAGAACAGTGCAAAAAGCGACAAAGCATACCGCAACACGGAAAGCCTAATCCCAGTGTTCTTTTTTACCTTATGCAATAATCGGAAGTGCTGCGCCTTAACCCGTAAGAATCCCACCACCGCGCAAGCGCGGTCCCCCTCCCTTTGACAAGGGAGGTCTTGACAAAGACGGCAGAACAGCGGTTTGAAATAGAATAAGTGAAAAAACAAAATCTTCCGTTGGCTGGCTCAGTATACTCTTTCGTCAACCTGCTTTTGTTGAAATTTTTATCAAAACCAATTGGGTCGTCAGTACCTCCCTTGTCAAAGGGCTTTGCCGCCGAAACGCGCCCAGCGGGCGAAACAGCAAGGCGGCAATGGCGCCGCGGTCAATTTTGCGCGAGCGTCACCGCGAGCAAAAGCAAAATTGGGTACCGCAAGAGGAAAGGGACCATGCGGCAGCATGGTGGTGGGATTCAAAACCGCATTTATTTTGCTTTCAGCAAACTAAAATCCCCCACCCGCTAAAGAGGTTGTCAATACAGCTTCCTACCCGCACCGCATTTGGGATCGGGCAAAAAAGCCCGCTGCTCCCTCCCACTACAAGTGCGTACCAGTCAAGACCACCGGTGGAACCGGTGGCTTGCACAGCCCCTAAAAGGGGCTCATACAGGCTTAGCCCCTGAAAGGGG
>CANQKY010000048.1 GCA_947624575.1 uncultured Clostridia bacterium | reverse complement strand
TTCACAACGTACTGGGCAAATTGGGAACCGCAAGAGAGCTTCGGACCGCGCTTTGCGCGGTGGTGGGATTCACAACGTACTGGGCAAATTGGGAACCGCAAGAGAGCTTCGGACCGCGCTTTGCGCGGTGGTGGGATTCACAACGTACTGGGCAAATTGGGAACCGCAAGAGAGCTTCGGACCGCGCTTTGCGCGGTGGTGGGATTCACAACGCACTGGACAAATTGGAAACCGCAAGGGGCTTCGGACCACGCAGCGGTGGTGGGATTCTTCCCCGTTTCCGTGCGGCGGGGAGCATCTTCCGCTGCAAGTGGGATTTGCGGGTGGAAAAACTTGCTTTTTGTGTTTCGTTGTGCTAAACTAGTAACATATGCAATTTGCGGCAGGGGAGCGACAAGATGGATCGGGAAAAGCGCCGGCGGGAGCGCCGCCGTGCAGTGGTCGAGGGGCTTTCTTATATCGGACAGTTTGCATGGTCGGTACTGGGACCGCTTCTGCTTTGCCTGTTTCTTGCCGAGCGGACAACCGTTTGGTTCGGCTGGCCGCGTTGGGTGATCCCCATCGGGCTGGTGGTGGGTCTCGGCGGCAGCGTGAGCGGCGTCATTTCCTTTTTCCGCATGATCCTCCGCCAGTCGAAGAAATAACACCGCCGGACGGCGTTTTCCGCATTGATGCGGACGCCCTAGCCCAAAAAAGGAGAGAAAATGCAGTATATCATGCCAAAGCTGCGGCAGCTTCTGATCGGCGCGCTGATCGGTGATCTTCTCTGCGTGATCGTCTGCCTTTGCGTCGGCTGGTTCTGTTTGCCGGTCGTGCTGGGATTGCTGTTCGGCACGCTGCTGTCCTTATTGCTCTTTTTGCTGCTGGGTATGTCGCTGGCGCAGGCGCTCCAAAAATCGCCTGCCCGCGCCAAACGCCATGTGTGGCTTCATTATCTGCTTCGTATGCTCCTGCTGGGGGTCGCGTTTTACATCGCTGTCACCCGCGATTACCTGTCCTGGCAGGCGATGCTGGTGCCGTTTCTGGCGGAGCATCTCACACTCTATCTCATCGGGATTTTCGGAAAGGAGGGAAAACGGTGGAAGGATTCGCAATCAACGGACCGAGAATCGTAACCAGCTTCTCGCTGTTCGGCATGAAGGTCGTCATCACCGAAACGGTGACCCACTCCTTTTATATCGTGGTGTTCGTTTTTCTTCTCTGCCTGCTGCTCACCCACAAGATGGAAAAGCTCCCCCGCAAAAAAACGCAGGTGATCGCCGAATGGGCGGTGACCACGGTGGACAATCTGGTGGAGAACACCATGGGGAAAAGCTGCAAAAAATACTCACCCTATATCATGGCGCTGCTGGTGTCCTCGGCATTGGGGAGCCTCATCAGCCTGACCACCCTTCGCTCCACCACCGCCGACCTCAATACCACCATCACCTGGGCGGCGCTCACCTTTTTGCTGATCCAGTATAACGGTCTGCGCACCAAGGGGCTTGGCGGATATGTAAAGAGCTTCTTCGAACCGGTCCCGTTTCTGGTGCCGCTCAATATCATCAGCGAGTTTTCTACCCCGCTTTCAATGGCGTTCCGTCAGTTCGGGAACATTGCCGCCGGCATGGTGATTACCGGACTGCTCTATGGCGCACTGGCGGCGTTTACCAATATGCTGTTTCATATCGGTGTTCCGATTTTGCAGATCGGTCTGCCCGCTCTGCTCTCGGTCTATTTTGACCTGTTCACCGGTCTGCTGCAGGCGTTCATCTTCTCGATGCTCACGATGGTGTTCATCTCGAACGCCCGTGACGAGGAGCCGGACGCGGTATAAATTCACGATCTTTCATAAGGAGGAATTTTATCATGGAAAGAGCAATCGTTTTGGCGGCGTCGGCAATCGGCGCGGGTCTTGCGCTGATCGCGGGTATCGGTCCTGGCGTCGGTCAGGGCTTTGCCGCGGGTAAGGCGGCTGAGGCGGTAGGCCGTCAGCCGGAGGCACAGGGCGACATTCTGCGTACCATGCTGGTCGGCTGCGCGGTGGCGGAGTCCACCGGTATCTACGCGCTGGTGGTAGCACTGCTGCTGCTGTTTGCAAATCCGCTCATCAACCTGCTGTAATATGACACAGGCGGTTGGATTCCTGCTGCTCGAAGCGGGAGAGTATGAGGATTTTATCTCGATCAATACCTGGACGATGCTGTTCACGCTGGTGAACCTGCTGCTTCTGACGGGTGTGCTGACCTTTTTCCTCTATCGGCCGGTGAAGAAGATCTTAAACCGGCGGCAGGAGGAGATCAGCAGCACCTATAAGGAGGCGGAGGAAAGCCGTCGCCGTGCCGAGCAGACCGAGGCGGAGTATGCCGAGAAGCTCGGCAGCGTCAAGGAGGAAGCGGCGGCAATTCTTGCCGACGCGAATCGCCGCGCCCGCATTCAGGCGGACGAAACGGTGCAGCAGGCGCGGGACGAGGCGGCGCATCTGATGGCGCGGGCGGACGAGCAGATCGCCTACGAGAAGAAAAAGGCGAAAAACGAGCTGAAAAACGAGATCGCGGGTCTGGCGCTTTCCGCCGCCGAGCAGGTGGTGGGGAAGGGCTTGACCGACACCGACCACGAGCAGTTGATCGACGAATTTATTGCAAAAGTGGGTGAGCCGAATGACCGGTAAGGCAAGCGTCACCTATGCCCGTGCGCTTTTGTCCGTCATGGAAGGGAAACTGGCGGAGGGTGCTAAGGAGCTTCGGCAGGTGGAAGCGGTGCTGGAGGATCAGCCGGACTACCGGAAGCTGCTTTCCTCACCGGCGCTGCCCGCTGCCGACCGGCGGCAGCTGCTGGCTCCGTTTGAGGAACGGCTTTCGCCCGAGATGTATCATTTTCTGCTGGTGCTTTCCGACCACAACCGGTTTGCCCTGCTGCCTGAGATCGCGCGGGCGTTTTACGCCGGCTGTGACGAGGCGCTGGGTATTCTGCGGGTCGAGGCGGTGAGCGCGGTTTTGCTCACCGAGGAGCAGTCTGCCCGTTTGCGGCAGCGGCTGAGTGAAGCAACGGGGAAAACCGTTGTCTTATCCAATCGGGTCGATCCCGCCGTATTGGGCGGCGTGCGGCTCGCCATGAAGAATCAGGAACTCGACGGCACGCTCCGCGCCCGACTGGACGGTATGCGGGAGCTGCTGGCAGAGCAGATCGTATAGGAGGTGTGCTATGGAATTGCGTCCCGAGGAGATCAGCGGGCTGATTCAGGCACAGATCAAACAGTATCATGACAAGGTAAATTTGCAGGACGTCGGCACCGTGGTGACGGTGGGCGACGGCATTGCCACGCTTTACGGGCTGGATCGCTGTATGGCGAGCGAGCTGCTGGAGTTTGAAAACGGCGTGATGGCGATGGCGCAGAATCTGGAGGAAAATCTGGTGGGCGCCGTGCTGCTCGGAAGCGATACCGGTATCAAGGAGGGCACCCGTGTCCGCCGTACCGGCAAGATCGTGTCGGTGCCGGTGGGGAACGAGCTGCTTGGCAGGGTGGTAAACGCGCTGGGTGAGCCGGTGGACGGCAAGGGCGCCATTCTCACCGAGCAGACCCGCCCGATCGAATCTCCCGCACCCGGCATCATCGAGCGGGAGGGGGTCAACCGTCCGCTCCAGACCGGCATCAAGGCGATCGATTCGATGATCCCGATCGGCCGTGGTCAGCGTGAGCTGATCATCGGCGACCGGCAGACCGGCAAGACCCAGATCGCGCTGGATACCGTCATCAATCAGAAGGGGCAGGACATGATCTGCATCTATGTCGCGATCGGGCAGAAGCGCTCGACGGTGGCACAGGTGGTGGACACGCTCCAAAAGAACGGCGCGATGGAGTATACCATCGTGGTCAGCGCGACCGCTTCCGAGCTGGCACCGCTGCAATATATCGCGCCCTATTCGGGCTGCGCGATGGGCGAGTATTTTATGCAGCAGGGGAAGGACGTGCTTTGCATCTATGACGATCTGTCGAAGCACGCGGTGGCATACCGTGCCCTTTCGCTGTTGCTGAAGCGTCCGCCGGGACGGGAAGCATACCCCGGTGATGTGTTCTATCTCCATTCCCGTCTGCTGGAGCGGGCGGCGCATTTAAGCCCCGAATTAGGCGGCGGCAGCCTGACCGCGCTCCCGATCATCGAGACGCAGGCGGGCGATGTTTCGGCGTATATCCCGACCAATGTGATCTCGATCACCGACGGGCAGATATTCCTCGAAACCGAGCTGTTCCACGCCGGCGTGCGTCCGGCGGTCAACCCCGGTATCTCGGTCTCCCGCGTGGGCGGAAACGCCCAGATCAAGGCGATGAAGCAGGTTTCCGGCTCGCTCAAGCTGGCATACTCCCAGTACCGCGAATTGCAGGCGTTCGCCCAGTTCGGGAGCGATCTGGACGCCGACACCAAGGCGCGTCTGGCGCAGGGTGAGCGGATCGTGGAGGTATTAAAGCAGGACAAGAACAGCCCGATTCCGGTCGAGCTTCAGGTGGCAGTCCTCTATGCGGTGCTGCACGATCATTTCAAGGAGATACCGCCCGAGGAGATTCACGCCTGCCAGACCATGATCTTTGCCGATTTGCGGGAAAAGCATGCGGACATTCTGGCGGATATCCGGCAGACCGGACGGCTGGGCGAGGACACCGAGGCGCGGCTGAAAGCGGCGCTGACCGATACAATCGGCAGATTTCAAAACAGCCGGTAACCGGAAGGGAGGGAACCATCGGTGGCAGGCAATATGAAGGAGATCAAGCAGCGGATTCGGAGTGTGGAAAGCACGCGGCAGATCACCAAGGCTATGGAGCTGGTGGCGTCCTCCAAGCTGCGTCACGCGAAGGAGCGGGCAGATGCGGCGCGTCCGCGGTTTGTGAAGTTGCAGGAGATGATCGGCGAGATGGCGGCACACGCCGGCAAAACCGATTCGATCTATATGAAACGTCGGGAGGAATTGCCCACGCTGTTTTTGGTGATCGCGGGGGACCGCGGTCTGGCAGGCGGCTATAACGGCAATATCTTCAAGCTGGCGCAAAGCGAGATGCAGGAGAACGACTGGGTCACACCGGTCGGCAGAAAAGCCTGCGAGCATTTTATGAAGCGCCCCTATCACCTGCACGGGCATTATGCCGAGATCGCCGAGCATTTGAGCTATGGCGAGGCGGGTGAGCTTGCAAAGCGGCTGTTGGAGCCGTTTTGCAAGGGCGAGGTGGGTGAAGTGCGGCTGCTCTATACCCGATTTTTGTCGCCGCTCACCCAGCAGCCGCAGAGCATACGGCTGCTTCCTCTCGAAGCGGGGGAGACGACCGGCAGTCAGGTGCTGACCGAGTATGACCCCTCGCCCGAGGCGGTGCTGGGGCAGGTGGTGCCGCTTTATTTCAGTTGGATCCTCTATGGGGGGATCGCAGAGTCGTTTGCCTCGGAGCAGGCGGCAAGGCGGACGGCAATGGACGCCGCCAGCAAAAATGCCGGCGATATGATCGACGATCTGTCCCTGAAGTTCAACCGTGCCAGACAGGGCGCGATCACCCAGGAGATCAACGAGCTGATCGCAGGCTCCACGGCAAACAGCTAGAAGCGAAAGGATTGAGATCAATGAGCAATCAGCATATCGGCACAGTGGTGCAGATCATCGGACCGGTACTGGATATTCGGTTTTCGCCCGAGCATCTGCCACGGCTTCTCAACGCGATCACCATCACCCATGGGGATAAAACGCTGACGGCGGAGGTGGCGCAGCATATCGGTGACGACGTGGTGCGCTGCGTTGCCATGAGCTCCACCGACGGGCTGGAGCGTGGCGTGCCCGCGCTGGACACCGGCGGACCGATCACGGTGCCGGTCGGCAGGGAAACGCTGGGGCGGATTTTCAATCTGCTGGGCGAGCCGGTGGACAATAAGCCCGCGCCCGAAACGAAAAAGCGGCTGCCGATCCACCATGAAGCGCCCTCTTTCGAGGAGCAGGAGGCGACCACCGAGGTGCTGGAAACCGGCATCAAGGTGGTAGACCTGATCGCGCCCTATCTGAAAGGCGGTAAGATCGGGCTGTTTGGCGGCGCGGGAGTCGGCAAAACGGTGCTGATCATGGAGCTTATTAACAATGTGGCAAAGCAGCACGGCGGTATTTCGGTGTTCACCGGTGTGGGCGAGCGCACCCGTGAGGGGAACGATTTGTATCATGAGATGATCGAGTCGGGCGTTATCGACAAAACGGTGCTGGTCTACGGTCAGATGAACGAGCCGCCGGGCGCCAGAATGCGGGTCGGTCTGTCGGGTCTGACCATGGCGGAGTATTTCCGTGACGAGGAAAATCAGGACGTGCTGCTGTTCATCGACAATATCTTCCGGTTCACCCAGGCGGGCAGTGAGGTGTCGGCGTTGCTGGGGCGTATGCCCTCGGCGGTCGGCTACCAGCCGACCTTGGCGACCGAGATGGGCGCATTGCAGGAGCGGATCACCTCGACCAAAAAGGGGTCGATCACCTCGGTGCAGGCGGTCTATGTGCCGGCGGACGATCTCACCGATCCCGCCCCTGCCACCACCTTCGCACATCTGGACGCGACCACCGTCCTTTCCCGTAATATCGCCTCGATGGGTATCTATCCCGCGGTCGATCCGCTGGAGTCCACCAGCCGAATCCTCACCCCCGAGATCGTGGGGCAGGAGCATTACGATGTGGCGCGGGCGGTGCAGTCGATCCTGCAAAGATATAAGGAGCTGCAGGACATCATCGCGATCCTCGGCATGGACGAACTCTCGGAGGAGGATAAGCTGACCGTCAACCGCGCCCGTAAGATTCAGCGGTTTTTGTCCCAGCCCTTCTCGGTGGCGGAGCAGTTCACCGGCATGGAAGGGAAGTTTGTCCCGCTTGCCGAGACGATCCGCAGCTTTCGGGAGATCATCGAGGGCAAGCATGACGACCTGCCCGAGTCGGCGTTTCTGTTCGCCGGCAGCATCGACGAAGTGGTGGAAAAAGCAAAAAAGCAGTCGTAAAACGGTATCATGCAAAAGGTATTGATTATCGGCGCGGGACCTGCGGGATTGACGGCGGCATATGAGCTGCTTCGCCGCTCGGACGAATATGAGGTGATCGTCTTTGAGGAAAGCAACTCCTTCGGGGGTATCGCAAGGACGGTAAACTATAAGGGCAACCGCATGGATATGGGCGGGCACCGCTTTTTCTCCAAAGCGCCGGAGGTAAACGAATGGTGGGAGAGCATGCTCCCCACCCAGGGCGCTTTGCCCTATGACGACGCTTTGCTGCACAGGGTATCCACCACGCTGTCGGGCGGTCCCGATCCCGAAAAGACCGACCGCGTGATGCTGCGCAGGAACCGGCTGTCCAGAATTTTCTTTCATTCCAAATTTTTCGATTATCCGGTTTCCCTCAAGTGGGAAACGATCCGCAATATGGGCTTCGGCACGACGGTCTTGGTGGGCTTGAGCTACCTCAAAAGCGTGCTGCACAAGCGGGAGGAACGGTCGCTGGAGGATTTTTATATCAACCGTTTCGGCAAGAAGCTCTATTCGATGTTCTTTGAACGCTACACCGAGAACCTGTGGGGCAGACACCCGAGCGAGATTTCGCCCGAATGGGGCGCGCAGCGGGTGAAAGGGCTTTCGATCAAAGCGGTGCTCGGGGATATGTTCGGGAAGCTCTTTCACCGGAAAAACCGGAAGGTGGAGACCTCGCTGATCGAGGAATTTGCCTATCCGAAGCTCGGTCCCGGGCAGCTTTGGGAGCTGACTGCCGCCGAGGTGGAAAAGATGGGCGGCAAAATTCTGCAAAACGCGCGGGTCGTAAAGGTGACAAAGGACGGCAATCGGGTGACCGGCGTCGTTTATGAAAAAGACGGACAGACCCTGACCGAAGCGGGCGATTATGTCATTTCGTCCATGCCGGTCAAGGATCTTGTGACGGGAATGGACGGCGTGCCGGAGCGGTATCTGAAAATCGCCGAGGGGCTTCCCTATCGGGATTATATGACGGTGGGCGTGCTGGTGCGGCGGCTGGCACTCAAGAATAAAACCAAGACCAAAACGATCGGGGATATTGTTCCCGATAATTGGGTGTATGTCCACGATAAAAATGTCAAGATGGGGCGCTTTCAGATTTATAACAACTGGTCGCCCTATATGGTGCGGGATATTCACCACACCGTCTGGCTCGGGCTGGAGTATTTTTGCAACGAGGGCGACGAGATGTGGTCGATGACCGATGAGGACTTTGCCCGCATGGCGATCGGGGAAATGGTGACCATGGGTCTGATCGGGGATACGGCAGAGGTGCTGGATCATCATGTGGAGCGGGTGAAAAAGGCATACCCCGCCTATTTCGATACCTATGACCAGATGGACGAGCTGCGGGCGTATCTCGACCAAATCGAGAACCTGTTTTGCGTCGGCAGAAACGGTCAGCACCGGTACAATAATATGGATCACAGTATGTGCACCTCTTTTGAAACGGTGAAAAATATCCTTTCGGGGGAGACGGGGAAGGAGAATATCTGGAACGTCAACACCGAACAGGAGTACCATGAGGAAGAACGGCAATAAAAAAAGCGGCTTTTATCCTTTGGATAAAAGCCGCTTTTTTTACTCCTCCTCGCCGAACTGCTCGCGTTTCCGGACGGGAAAAGAACAAGCTCACTGTCGAACAATGAACCGTGAGCTTGTTTATTTTTGCCGCAAAGCACGCTTGTATATTAAGTAAGACGCATAGTCTTGTATCGCCTTTCGTTCTTCCGCTGTAAGCGGAACGGGAAGCCGAATGCAGTTCGATTGCTCTTTATATGGCGTTAATGTGTCGGTAACACCCAGCAAATAGTCCACCGAGACGCCAAAATAATCGGCTATTGCAATCTTGATCGCGTCCGGCGGTTCGCTTTTGTTCCGCTCGTAGGAAGAAATGGAGTGCTTATTGATGCTCAGAATAGCTGCCAACTGGTCCTGCGTCAAGCCCGCGTCTTTCCGTAAATCCAAAAGTCGTTCGCCAATCATATAAGCACCACCTCACCCTGTTTCCCTAATTATAGAATAAAAATCTAATTTTCTTCTAAAACTTGACAAACTAAACCCAACATGCTATTATAAGTAGAATAATAATCTATTTATGTAGAAAATAAGGGTTTTATGCAAGGGGAGGAACGGAAATGCGGGTTTGTGAAAATTGCGGAACGGAACTGACGGACGAAATGGCTTTCTGCTCAGAGTGTGGAAAGGAAGTCACCGAACCGGCTTAAGCCAAATATGACACCGAAAATCAGGCTGCGGCGGAAACCGACGGACAGCAGGAGATAAAAAAACCTTCTAAAATCGGCAATTTCCTTCGGAAATACAAAAATGGATCAACGGTCCTATACCATAAAATAGGGGAGTAAAGGAAGGCGGAATGTCAGGCATGAAAATAGCAGATATCATTAAATACGAGGGCGATAACAGTACATTTATCTGGAAACACCCCATAGAAGATTTTAATACGATGACGCAACTCATCGTTCACGAATCCCAAGAAGCTATTTTTATGATGAACGGTCAAGCTCTTGATTTATTCGGTCCGGGACGACATACACTTGAAACACAAAACATACCGCTTATTAGAAAATTAATAAATATTCCAACGGGCGGCAAAACACCTTTTCATGGCGAAGTTTATTTTATCAATAAAACTACACAAATGGGTATTAAATGGGGAACTGATTCCAAAGTTAGATTTATTGATCCGTTAACGGGTGTTCCGCTGCAAATCGGCGCTTGCGGTGAAATGAATTTAAAAGTAGCCGATTCAAGAAAACTTCTTGTTAAATTGGTCGGCACGACAAGCGGAATTGCTTGGAATCAAGAAGGAAAGCGTTTCACAAATTCTTTGAAAAATTCTTTTAAGCCTCTTATTTCAACTGCAGTAAAAGTCAACCTTTCAAAATCAATCGTATCGGAAAACATTAACATTCTTGAAATCGACAGTCATCTTGACACTCTTTCCTCTACATTAAAGGAAAATATAGTTTCCGGATTTGAAGAATACGGTCTCACAATACCGCAATTCTATGTTACTACGGTGGTATTACCTGAGGAGGATCCAAACTTTAAGAAAATTCGTGAATTACATACCATTTCATTTCAGACAAAAATAGCAGAAGCTGAAGCAACCGTTCGTGCCGCTCAAGCCAAAGCAAAAGCAAAAATAACTGCTGCCGAAAGAGAAATTGAGCTTGAAAAGAAAACAACACAAACCGAAGTTGCAAAACGAGAAGCTGAGCGTAAAGTAATTGAATCTCAGGGCTCTGCCACTTCAACAAAAATCGAAGGCTTTGCCGATGCTGATGTTATGAGAGCAAAGGGGTACAACGAAAAAGATGTAATTCAGGCTGATGTTCAAAAGGCATTTGCACAAGGTATTGGAAATATGGGTTCCGGCAGTTCGGGAAATTCGGGCGGAAATAGTCCTGTAGCTGATATTATGGGACTTGGCGTTGGTTTGGCAGCAGCAAACGCTATGAGCAGCCAAGTCGGCGGAATGTTCCATAATTTCGTAGGAAATAATCAAAACAACACTGCTGATACAACTGTTAAAACAAAGCAAATTTGTCCGAATTGCGGAGCACAAATTCCTGAAAATGCAAAATTCTGTTTTGAATGTGGAACAAAGGTTGAAATGCATAACAACGATACTGTTATTTGTCCGAACTGTAAGCAAACAGTACCCAAAAGCAAATTCTGTTCAGAATGCGGCTTTAAACTTTCCACAACTTGTCCAAAATGCGGAACAGAAACAAACGGAGCAAAATTCTGCCCTGAATGCGGAGAAAAACAATAAGGAGAATACATGTGAACAAGAGTTTTAAAACATATGCAATCATATGGGCACTTGCAATGATTACATTCAACATCATCGCCTTTGTTACACCAACAGATAAAATAGGGTCTTTTTGGGTAGGGTACGCATTTATTACTTTAATGTTTATGATTCAGCTTGCATGCAGTTATCTGTTTTTAAAACAGGATACAAAAAATAAAGTATTCTTGCACCTTCCAATTATAACGATAAGTTATATTGCATTATTGGTTTCCATCATGATTGGAACGGTTTTTATGTTTGTAACTAAATTTCCGATTTGGATCACCATTATCATATCACTTCTTGTAACGGCATTCTATTTAATTGCAATCATCAGTATGAAACCGGCAATAAACGCCATTGAAAATATTGATAACAAAGTGAAAACACAAACCCTTTTTATGAAATCACTAGCAATAGACGCTCAAACACTTACACTAAAATCAAAAAGTAATGAAATAAAACAATTATCTGAAAAAGTTTACGAAGCAATAAGATACAGCGACCCAATGAACAGTGATGCACTGACCGGTTGTGAAAGTGCAATCACATTAAAATTTAAGGAATTTGAAAAATCGGTAATAGATGATAATTTAGAGCTTGCAGAGAATATTTCAAAAGAATTGATCGTTCTTATGAACGACAGAAATCAAAAATGCAAATTGCTGAAATAAATTGAGCATACAGGAGATGATACAATGGAAACAGCAGATTTAAAATGCCAACACTGTGGCGGCACAATGGAACCCGATGAAAACGGAACATATGCTATTTGTGAATACTGCGGTAAAAAACAAAAAATAGTAAAAAGCGAAGCAGAAATCAAAGCAGATTTGTTAAGAAAAAAGGAGGAACAAAAAGCCCAATATCGAGAAAATTACAACAAAGTAACGAAAAAAATTGGCAAAGGATTTAAGACGATTCTAATTGTCTTTATAACAATCATTGTTTTAATTTTTGTCTTAGGAATTGTTGTGGGAATTATGGAAGGTTTTGCAGAAGATGATGAATCAACAACCTCCAATACAACAGCAAACATTTCTAACGGGATTTCCACATTAAGCTATGATTATGATGTGGAAGTGCAAAAGAATGCCAATACATATGGGGGAGCGGTTTTGAATCTTACCGCGGATAAATTGAATGTTGTAGACTCATAAGCTAAAACACAGGCGAACGGTTGCAAATGCCGTTCGCCTTTTTTGTGCTTATGCTCTCTTATTTCCAAAAGCCCCTCTGCCGCTTTTTTTATTCCTCCTCGCCGAACTGCTCGCGCAGGGCGAGCAGCGCCCGCTTCTCCAAGCGGGAAACATAGCTGCGGGAGATATTCAGCCGCCGTGCCACCTCCCGCTGGGTGAGCGGGCGGGCGGCGGAAAGCCCGTACCGCAGCCGGATAATCTCCTGCTCCCGCGGGGTGAGACAGCTGTCGATCAGCCGGTAGAGCTTCTCGGTTTTCAGCTTGCAGTCCACCGTGTCCAGCAGATTTTCCTCGTCCGCCACCACGTCGATGAGGGTGAGGGTGTTCCCGTCCTTGTCTACATCGATTGGGTCGCTGATATACACGTCTCCCGCCGATTTTCTGAGGTTGCGGAAATACATCAGAATTTCGTTCTCGATGCACCGCGAAGCATAGGTCGCAAAGCGGGTGCCTTTTTGGTAGTCAAAGGTGCCTACCGCCTTAATCAGCCCGATGGTGCCGATCGAGATCAGGTCCTCCTGCTCGCCCGAGGCGGCGTAATACTTCTTCACGATATGCGCCACCAGCCGGAGGTTGTGTTCGATCAGGCGGCTGCGGGCAACGCTGCTGCCTGCCGCCATCTTCTCGAAGCAGGCTCTTTCCTCCGCCGCCGAAAGGGGCTTCGGAAAGGAGCCGAGCCGCTCCACATGAAGGGCAAAATAAAGCAGATGTGACAGGGCAAATTCAACCAAAGCAGAAAACATGGCAATCGGATCCTCCGTTTTTTATGAATATATGCGGGCGGGGGATCACAAAGACCGGAGGTACAAGTCTCCGGTTGCGTTTTTTATATGTTTGTGCTACAATATCCGCAAAGCGGATATTATACTTTTGATTGCCAGCGCCTCGCCGTTTGCGCTTTATGCGCTGCACGGCAACCGGCTTTTGATGGCAAATACCATTCACTGCGTTCATGGTATAATATCCACAAAGTGGATATTATACTTTTGATTGCCAACGCCTCGCCGTTTGCGCTTTATGCGCTGCACGGCAACCGGCTTTTGATGGCAAATACCATTCACTGCGTTCATGGTATAATATCTATCGGAAAAAGGAGTGGGGCTTTTGAAACGGTTTTTGGACAAGCACCGGTATCTCACGGTGTTTCTGCTGGCATTTGTGACCGGCTGTGTGATCTTTCTCCCCTTCGTCATCAAGGACGGCGGGCTGTTCCTCTATTACGGCGACTACAATGTGCAGCAGATTCCGTTTTACAAAATGGCGCACGACGCCGTGCGGGAGTGGAATATCGGCTGGAACTGGCTGACCGATCTGGGTGCGAACTTCATCGGCTCCTATACCTTTTACCTGCTGGGAAGCCCCTTTTTCTGGCTGACCCTGATCTTCCCGAGCGGTGCGGTTCCCTATCTCATGGCGCCGCTGTTTGTGCTGAAATTCTCGGTCATCGCCGTGACCGGCACCGCCTTCTGCCGCCGCTTCTCCAAAACCTGGGAGGGCGCTATCTTAGGCGGGCTGATGTATGCCTTCTGCGGCTTTAACATCTACAACATCTTTTTCAACCACTTCCACGATGCGGTCGCCTTTTTCCCGCTTCTTTTGATCGCGCTGGAGGAGGCGGTCGTCAACCGGCGGCGGGGCGTGTTTTTCTTCGCGGTGTTTGTAAACGCCCTGCTCAGCTATTTCTTCTTCTTCGGCGAGTGCATTTTCCTTGTCATCTACTTTATGATCCGCCTGCTCTCGCCCTCCTTCCGAGTGAATCTGCGCACCTTCCTTTCGCTGGCGGTCGAAACGATCCTCGGCTTCGGCGGCGCCATGGTGCTTTTGCTGCCCTCCCTTTATGTGGTGCTGCAAAACTCCCGTTTAGGCAACACGCTTGCCGGATACGACCTGCTCCTTTACGGCAGTGAGCAGCGGTACGGGCTGATTATATCGAGCCTTTTCTTCCCGCCCGATATTCCCTCCCGTCCGAACTTCTTTGCCAACGCCAACGCCAAATGGTCGTCGGTGTCGGCGTATCTCCCGTTCTTCTCGATGATCGGGGTGATCTCCTTCTTCAAGGAGAAAAAGAACCACTGGCTGCGTCTGCTTCTGCTTGTCTGCTTTGTGATGGCAATGGTGCCGGCGCTCAACGCCTCGTTTTCGATGTTCAACGCAAATTTCTACACCCGCTGGTTCTATATGCCCCTTCTCATCATGGCGACCGTGACGGTCATGGCGCTCGAAAACAGCGAAATCGACCTCATGTACGGCGTCCGGTGGACGGCGGTGTTCATCGCGATCTTCTCGCTGATCGGGATCCTCCCCAAAAAGGAGGACGGCGCATACAAGTGGTTCGCGCTCCCCGCCTTCCCCGACCGTTTTTGGATTTATGTGGGGATCGCGGCGGTGTCCACCCTCCTTGCTGCGCTGCTGATCCGGTTCTTCCGCCGGAAGCCGCAGCAGCTTTTGCGGCTCTCCATTTTGGGTGTGCTGGTGATGTCGGTGATCTACTCGATCGCCATGATCAGCATGGGAAAATCTCATTCCTATTCCACCCACGATGTGGTGGACGTCGGGCTCTACGGCGGCGAACAGCTCGACCTTCCCGATTGGAAAGAGGCGTTCTACCGCATCGACGTGTTCGAGGGCATGGACAACTACCCCATGTTCTGGAACCAGCCTACCATTCAGGCGTTCCATTCGGTGGTGCCGGCAAGCATTATGGACTTCTATAAGTCGATGGGGATCGCACGGGACGTCTCCTCCAAGCCGGACGTCAAGTATTACGGTTTGCGGGCGCTCGAATCGGTTCGGTATATGCTGGTGAAAACAAGCAAATCCAACTTCAGCGGGCTGGCGGGCTTTGAAAAGATCGGCGTCCAGAACGAGCATACCGTCTACGAGAACAAATACTATCTCCCGATGGGCTTCACCTACGACCACTATATCACCTCGGAGCAGTATACCGCCTGCACCGAGGAAAACCGGCATCTTCTGCTGCTCAAGGGGATTTACCTCAACAAAAACCAGATCGGCAAATACGGCTCGGCGTTCACGCCGCTGTCCGATACTGACGCGCACACGCTGACCGAAGCGCAGTATTTTGCCGACTGTGAGGCGCTCAAAGCGACCGCCTCCAAGTCCTTTACCATCGACAACAAGGGCTGCACCGCCGAAATGGAGAGTGATCACGCCACCCTTGCCTTCTTCTCGATCCCCTATGAGGACGGCTGGAGCGCCACCGTAAACGAGCAGCCGATGCCGGTCGAAAAGGTGGCGATCGGCTTTATGGCGGTGCCGATCCCCTCCGGCAGCTCCACGGTGCGGCTCACCTACCGCACGCCGGGCTTGACCCTCGGGGCGATCCTCACCCTGATCTCTTTCCTGCTGTTTGTCGGTTATCTGCTGGTCTGCCGCGTCCTTAGAAAGCGCGATCCGGCGCGCTACGCGCCGCTGCCCGACGCCCATCGCGCCACCGTGCGCACCGAGGCGCCGATCACCGCGCGGGACGCCTATATCGACAGCATCAAGAAGGAGCAGTAGTGTGAAGAAGTTTTTCAAAACGCTGATTGTCTATTTCTTCGGGAACGCCTTTTCGCGGCTGGTCTCCTTTGTCTTTCTGCTCCCGCTCCAGACCAAATACTGCACCGACGCGCAGATCGGTGAGGTGGACCTCATCAACACCCTCATCACCGTCATCATTCCGGTGCTTTGCATCGAGGTCTGGACGGGGATACTGCGGTACCTCTACGATTACAAGTCGATCAAAAACAAGGAGCGGGTGATCTCAACCGGTCTTGTCATCAACCTGATGTGCTTTTTGCTGTTCACCCTCTGCTTTGTGCTGGCGACCTTTATCTTCAAGATACCCTATGCGATCTATATCTTCTTCTTTGCCACGGGGTATATGCTCAACTCCACCTGGTCGTATATCGCAAGGGGACTGGGGTATAACACGGTCTATGTCTTTTCGGGCGCGATCGGGAGCATTCTTTCCCTGATCCTCCACCTCACCCTGCTGGCGACCTCCTCTGCCAAGGTGGAGTCGCTGATCATCTGCTATACCGCCTCCTATATCGGACCGGTCATCTTTATGGAGTGCTGTGTGCGGGTGTTTCGGCGGTTCTCCCTCAAAAAGGTGAGCCCCACCCTCTTTCGGCAGATGTTCTTTTTCTGTCTGCCGCTGTCGGTCAACTCGGTGTCCTACTGGCTCACCAACTCCTTCAATCGGGTGGTGATCCGGTGGCAGCTCGGCGCACCGATGAACGGGCAGTTCGCCATCGCCTCGAAGTTCACCATGATCATCATGCTGATTGTCACCGTCTTTAACCTCGCGTGGGCGGAGACCGCCTATGCCATGAACGGGGACAAGGAGCGCGCGCAGAAGTACAATATGGTGCTCAAATACTATAACCGGTTTATCGGCTCCGGTGTGCTGCTTTTGATTCCGGTCACCCTGCTGATCTTCCCCTTGATGGTACATGGTGATTACACGATCGGCAAGCAGATTCTGCCGCCGTACTATCTCGCCACCTTTTTGAGCACGCTGGCAAGCTTCATGGGCGGAATATTGCAGGCGGAGAAGAACACCAAGGTACTGTTTTCCTCGGCAATGTGGGGCTCCGGCGTCAGCGTTGTCACGCTGCTGGTGCTGATTCCGCTGCTCAAGTGGATCGACCCGAATATGACCTTCAATCCGCTCTTTGCCGTCACCCTCTCGCTGATTTTGAGCTTTGCCACCACCGCGTTTTTGCGGGTGCGGATCGCCCGCCGCAGTATGGGCGTGCGGTTTGACTACCGGTTTTTGTTCGCCTACCTGCCGGTCTTCGTGATCGGCTGGGTGGTGTTCCAAAGCGGGATCGGGTGGCTGAATCTAATCTACTTTATCGCCGCCGGACTGTTTGCGCTCTGGCTGATGCGGGGCATGATCCTGATGATCCTTAAAAAGCTGCGGCAGAGAAAGGACGCCTGATATGGAGCTCACCGCGCTGATTGACTCCCTTGCGGGCTTTTTTGAGGACGAGCCGGTCATAGCCCTTGCGGGCGCGCACGCAAAGGGTATGGCGGACGCTCATTCCGATCTGGACCTCTATCTGTTCGGGGATTATCCGAAGCCCTATGAAGCCCGCAGGGAACTGGCAGTCTCCCTCTGCGATGCGGGCAGCACGCCCTTTGTCACCAAAACGCTGGATCAGCCGTGGGGCGGCTCGGCGGATTTTACCTTTCGGGGCGTGCCGGTCGAAACGGTGCTGCGTACCAAGGCGCAGACCGATCTTGCGGTCGATCGAGCTCTGTCCGGCGCGTTTGAGATCATACCGCAGTGCTGGACCTCAAACGGGTATTATACCTATATCGTGCTGAGTGAGCTGCAATTTTTGAAGCCGATCCGCGATCCGGACGGCTGGCTTGCGGCGATCAAAAAGCGAACCGCCGTCTATCCCGAACCGCTTCGCGCCGCAGTGATCGGTCGCTTTTTTGCGCGGGCGGGAACATGGCTCGGCAATTTCCACTATGCTTCGGCAATCGAGCGGGAGGACGTCCTGTTTGCCGCGCCCGCCGTGCTCCATACGCTGCTGGATCTGATTCAGGTGATCTTTGCGGTCAACCGTCGGTATTATTCCGGCGATAAAAAGCTGGAGACGGCTTTGCGGTCACTTCCGTACTGCCCGCAGACACTGCTTGCCAATCTCGAACTGCTGCTTTCCTATCCGAAGGATCGTCAGGTTCTCCACCGGCAGGCGGATATTCTGGCGAGAATCCATCAGGAGCTTCGGGAAAAAGTAGCAAGTGAAACCTGACCATGCCGAAAAAGGGCATGGTCAGGTTTCACTTGCTTTGTGACGAATGAATCCCACCACCGCGCAGGGCGCGGTCCCCCTCCCTTTGACAAGGGAGGTCTTGACAAAGACGAAAGCTATGTGGTTGGAAATGGGATAAGTGAAACAATAAAATCTTCCATTGGCTGGTTTAGTATCATCTTTTGTCAGCACACTTTGCTAAAATTTCTATCAAAACTTGCTTGCTCGCCAGAGCCTCCCTTGTCAAAGGGAGGGGAACCATGCGCAGCATGGTGGAGGGATTCATAATGGTTCAAGGCAGAATAATTCTTGTTACCACACCGTATCAAAAAGAATACTGGCATCAGGCTTATTGTGCTGCACGGTGCTTTGTTCCGATTTTGCACCATGCCGCATACAGGCACGCTTCCGGTTTTCACCATGATTTAAGCAACCGAACGTTTTTCTAAAGGGAGCCAAGAGGGGAAAATCTTTTTCTGAAAAAGACTTTCCCCTCTTGTGGGTT
>CANQKY010000047.1 GCA_947624575.1 uncultured Clostridia bacterium | reverse complement strand
AAATACAAAAAAGACAAAGTCCTGTGTGAATCTATAGATAATTTTATCCCAAAGAATTTTGTCGGACATTAAGGTCCGGGAAAAGGAGGATTGGTATCGATAATGAAGACGGAGTTCTTAATAGCCGACAAACGCAATCCATCAATGGGATTAAATAACAAGGTTTGCAAAAAAACAGAGTATTGGTGCAGATTACATAAGGTCTTTCTTTCTGAAAAAGATGTGGAAATGAAGAAATGCAAGTGCAAGCCTGATTTTGACATGATTGGTACTCATAGTTGCGGAAACTTGGAAAGGAGACAATGGGAATGAGTAAGAGTATGATAAGAGATTTACTGAGAAGATTAAGATTTTATGAAGAGGAATATAAAACGAATCCTTATGTAAAAATGGTTCCTGGAACTATAGGGGTTTTACATGAAGCCGCCGACACGATCGGGGATATAACAGCAGAAGTAGCAGGACAGAACGGCCTTGGTTGGATTCCAGTTGATGAAAGACTGCCGGAGGATGGAAAAATAGTGCTTGTTTGGTACGAATATTTCAGGTACGGCGAGTATAATTGTATGTTCCAAACGTATGGCATAGGTTACCAATTTGACGGTCATTGGAGCGGTGATGTTAGTGGAACAAAAGCACGATGTATCGCATGGCAGCCATTACCGCCAATTTATGAGCAGAAGGAGGAATGACATATGAGATTGATTGACGCAGACAAAATAAATACAAAAGATGTAATAGGTGGCGCGTCAGAGTTTGCAAATGATATAAGAAAAGCCATGCAAGATTTAATAGACAATGCTCCTACCGTTGACGCTGAACCTTTGAGGCATGGGAAGTGGATAGCAGTTGACGATGAATATATGGATGAAACATTGTATAAATGTTCAGAATGTCATGAGGATTTTGTGACCATTGACGGAATGCCGGCCCAAAATTTATACAAGTACTGCCCGAATTGTGGGGCGAAAATGCAAGAGGAATGTAAGAAGGAGTGATGAAATGTACGAAATATTAGTAAGAGATCAAAAGGCAATATGTCCGATATGCAGCGGCTTGATCATATCGAAAATAGTACCAATGGAATATCACTGCATTGACTGCCATACGGTGTTTAGGGCGGTCGAGCAAGGATCGATAGAAGACAGCTTGATCATGCAAAAATAAGGGTTACAATGGATATTAAGGAGGAGAAGTAATGGAACAGAATGACGGAAAAGAAACAATGCTGGTTATGATGACGCCGGAACAGATGCAAGAAGTATATGAAAAGGCAGCGGAGATCGGGGCAAAAGAAGCTCTTAACAAGTTCGAGTCGGAGCGCAAAAAGGAATATAGCAAGCGTACGGATCGGCGCCTTCGGAATACAAAGCTGCTCCTGCGAAACTACCATATGTTGAAGGAACATGCAGAAAGCTCAGTCTTCGGTCGTACACAGATGGGGGAATCAGCGTCAGATATTTTGGATTCTATGATGTCATTGTATGATAGCGACGTCATCATAGACAGTATTAAACGCAGCGCGACGAGAACGGCTATCATGGTAGACCACATAGAAACCATGTTGGGACTGTATGAAGCCTACTGTGATAAGGCACCGAATAGAGAGATCGAAATGAGGCGCTATGAAGTAGTATATGACATGTATATGGCGGACACTACGTTATCCGTGAAGGAGATTGCCGAAAAGCAGCATATGTCGAGAGACAATGTATATTCCGACCTTCGGGTTGCTATAGAGAGGCTGACCGCTCTTATTTTCGGGGTGGACGGTCTGAACGTACGTTAAATACTCCATCTCAAAAAAATATCCATTGACTATACGATATGAAAGTGGCAAAATTGTAATCGTAAAATTTTAAATCAGACGTCGGGGGAAGCCTGAAAGAAATCAGGCTTCCTTTTTTCGTGCAATTTTTTTCCGGGAAAGGAGAAGAAGCGGGCTAGGAAAACATGAAGCTCCTCCAGAATAAATCAGATTGGAGGATATACATGAACTATACGTTGTTTGTACTGATAGCCTATGCCATTCTTATGATAGGCTCAACTGTACTTTTAACACAAAAGGAAGGGAACATTGAACGGTTTTGTGTTGGTGACAGGAATACGGGATGGGGAATGTCAGCTTTGAGCATAGCGGCAACCTGGATATGGGCGCCGGCGCTGTTCACATCTACTGAAAATGCATACACTAAGGGCTTTGCAGGGCTCTTCTGGTTTCTGATCCCAAATGTTCTATGCCTGATCCTGTTCATTCCCTTTGCGAAAAAGATCAGGAAGGAAATGCCGGAAGGAATCACGCTGTCCGGATATATGTATGAGAAATATCATTCCAAGCCAGTGAGGAATGTCTATCTATTTCAGCTTGGAGCATTGTCTGCATTATCCACAGGAGTGCAGCTGTTGGCTGGTAGTAAGATTCTGAGCATGCTGTCCGGGATCCCTTTTGCAGCCATGACAATTATTATGGCGGTGATCGCTTTTTCTTATTCCCAGTTTTCCGGGATAAAAGCCTCGATACTGACAGATGCCATTCAGATGGTATTTATGCTGGCCGTAAGCATTTGCTTTGTGGTTTTTGGTATAAAAAATGATGGCGGCTTTGAAACGCTCGTTAAGGGTTTAGGAGGAGCCGCAGGAGATGCCGGATCCCTTTTCTCAAAAAGAGGATGGGAGATATTTCTTGGATTCGGACTTCCAACCACAATCGGGCTTCTGTCCGGACCGTTTGGGGATCAATGCTTCTGGCAGCGGGCTTTCAGCGTGAGAAAAGACCGAATCGGCAGAGCATTCTTCATTGGTGCGCTTCTGTTCGGGATCGTTCCGCTGTCCATGGGAATCTTAGGATTTATCGGCGCCGGTATGGGATATGCAGCAACAGATACCGGTATCGTTAACTTTGAGCTGATCAGCGCATTGCTGCCGGCATGGGCGGTGGTACCGTTCCTGTTTATGATCATTTCCGGCCTGCTGTCTACCATTGACAGCAACCTATGCGCAGTTTCTTCCCTCGCAACAGACATTGTCCGGAAAAAGACGCTTGGAAAATCAAAGATATCCATGATCATACTGCTTGCCGTCGGAATCGGGGTGGCAAATATCCCGGGCTTGACGGTAACACACCTGTTCCTGATGTATGGAACATTAAGAGCTGCCACGCTGCTTCCGACAGTGTTTACGCTGGCAGGAGCAAAGCTAAAACCGCAGGGGATTGTGGCAGGAATCATTTCTGCCTTGCTGATCGGTCTGCCGATATTTGGATATGGGAATATACAGGGCATTGCGGCATACAAGACAGCCGGAAGCCTTTTGACGGTGATTCTCTCCGGGACCGTCGCTCTGGCAGTAAGCAGGACAGGAGGTGTTAATCATGGGTGATACGTTAGGTAGAAAACAGAGGATAAAAAACTCTGACTGGATAGAAGCTTTGGAAAAGATCGAGCAGACGGTCAGCAGGAAAGAGCTGGATCGGCTCGTTGAGAAGACTGTAAAAGAAATTAAAAAGACAACCAAAGGGAAAAAGGCGGCATACGCATGGAGCGCCGGCAAGGATTCCCTGGTTCTTGGTGAGATCTGCCGAATGGCGGGGATCACCCCCTGTGTGCTTGTTGTATGCAATCTGGAATACAAAGCATTTACAGACTGGGTGGATGCTCATAAGCCTCCGGAATTGACAATAATAAACACAGGGCAGGATATGAAGTGGCTTGCCGATCATCCGCAGATGCTTTTTCCGCAGGATAGCAAGATCGCATCGCAGTGGTTCCATATTGTGCAGCACAGAGGGCAGACGAAATATTATAAGGAAAACCAGCTTGATATGCTGCTTCTTGGAAGAAGGAGAGCCGACGGAAATTATGTCGGCAAGGGAAGCAATATCTACACCAACGGGCAGGGCGTGACAAGGTACAGCCCGCTTTCCGAATGGACGCATGAACAGATATTGGCTTTCATTCACTATTACAATCTGGATATGCCGCCGATATACGGATGGAAAAACGGGTATCTGTGCGGTACCCATGCATGGCCGGCTAGACAGTGGACCAGAAGTACCGAAAACGCATGGGCAGAGATATATGAAATAGACAGCTCCATTGTGATCGAAGCTGCTGGTTATTTCCAGAGCGCAGAAGCTTTTCTTAAAAAATTGAAGAATAAATAACTTACCATTGACAGCATCCGCTGACAAATGTCAGCAAAACGCTGTCTTTCTTGCTATTTGCAGATAGCAAATATAATCATACGTTGCAGCTCCTCCGAAAATCAATCAGGAGGATGCAAAATGAAAATTATCAAAATGAAACTGGCTGACCTTGTGAAGCCAGAGAAAAATGTCAGAATCCACACGGAACAGCAGTTAAAGGAGTTCCAGAGAAGCATAACAATGTTCGGGCAGATCCGGCCGATTGTTATTGACGAAAACAATGTGATTCTGGCAGGAAACGGTCTGTATGATACGCTCGTTGCCATGGGGAAAGATACTGCAGATGTGTATCGTTATGATAATCTCACAGAAAACCAGAAAAAGAAGCTGATGATCGCTGATAATAAGATCTTCAACCTTGGCATTGAAAATCTGGAAACGTTGTACAGTTTTCTGGAGGATCTGGATGGTGATCTTGATATTCCCGGCTTTGACGAAGAAATATTAAAGCAGATGGTTTCCGAGGCAGAGGATATTACAAGCAAAATATCCGAATATGGAACCCTTGACGAGGAAGAGATCCGCAATATCAGAGAGAATGGTGAAAGAAAGGACCGGCAGATACAGCGGATAGAGTCCGAACAGGGCGATGGGCAGCCAGAGCAGGAGCCGGCAGAAGATGGAGACACCGCAGAAGTAAAAAAATTCATCATCTGCCCGAAATGCGGAGAAAAGATATGGCTATAAAGAGATGCCCTGCCAGCATTGATGTAGTGGAAGCTGCGAGGATAAGGATCCGGAACGTATTCCGGAACGGTCTCCCGGTGTATATGTCATTCAGCGGTGGGAAGGACAGCCTGTGTCTGGCACAATTAGTGATCAGCATGATACAGGCAGGTGAGATTAACCCTGCGCAGCTTATCGTGCAGTTTATTGATGAGGAAGCCATATTCCCATGCATAGAAGAAAAAGTGCGGGAGTGGCGGAAGAAATTTATGTTGGTTGGAGCAGCGTTTGAGTGGTTCTGCCTTGAGGTAAAGCATTACAACTGTTTCAACGAACTGACTAACGATGAAACATTCATCTGCTGGGACAGATATAAAAAAGAAGTATGGGTAAGACAGCCGCCGGCATTCGCGATCCGGAAACATCCGCTTCTGCGCCCTCGTATAGACGCATATCAGGACTTCCTTCCAAGGATATGCTCCGGAGGGATAACCATAACGGGCATCCGGACAGCGGAATCCGTCCAGCGGTTGCAGAATATTGCAACCATGACAAAGGCGGGAAAGTCTATCACAAATAAAAATCAGGTATTTCCGATCTATGACTGGACCAACAATGATGTATGGCTGTACCTCCTTAAAGAAAAGGTTGACATACCGGAAATCTATTTACGCTTATGGCAGGCCGGCACAAGAAAAGGACAGCTCAGGGTATCGCAGTTCTTCTCGATCGATACCGCAAAGAGCTTAGTCAAAATGAATGAGTATTATCCGGACCTCATGGAAAGGATCGTACGGAGAGAACCGAACGCATATCTTGCCGCACTGTACTGGGATAGTGAGATGTTCGGAAGAAATACAGCAGAAAGAAAACAGAATGAGCATGGAACGGCTGAGAAAGACTACAAAGCCGCACTCTTGGAACTGTTTTCGGATATGGATGGAAATTTCGGGACAAAACATAAGCGGTATGTGGCGGACAGGTACCGGAATTTCTTTATGAGCGTGTCGGCAATAGCAGACAATAAGGACTGTAAAGCCATTTATGAAGGGCTTGCATCGGGCGATCCGAAGCTGCGATCCTATAGAGCTTTGTATCAGAGGATATACGGAAAATATATCACAGAAGCAAAAAGGAAGGAGGCAGCATCACATGGATATTAAGACGCCGTTATCTACCCTGCAATGGGTAGACAGAGGAAAAGTAAAGCCGAATGATTACAACCCGAACAAGGTTTCCAAGCAGAACCTGGAATTGCTGAAGCAGTCTATATTAGCAAATGGCTGGACGCTTCCGATCGTGGTAAGACCAGATCTTACGATCATTGACGGGTTCCACCGGTGGACCGTTGCAGGAGAAGAACCTTTGAAGACCATGCTCGACGGTAAAGTTCCGGTAGTTATAGTGGAACATAAGGACAGAGCAGGAAATATATATGGCACCGTTACCCACAACCGGGCGCGCGGTACCCATTTGCTCGGTCCGATGAAAGCCATTGTAAAAGAGCTTATCGGCGAGGGAAAAACCGTAGAAGAAATCGGAAAACAACTCGGCATGCGCCCAGAAGAAATATTCCGTCTATCGGATTTTTCCAAAGAAGACTTCCTGAAAATGATGATTAAGCCGGATCAGGGCTTTTCAAAAGCAGAATTTATAACGAAAATATGATGTTAAATCATAAAATATCCGTAGCAGATACACACGAGAGGGGCATATGCTCCCTCTTTTGCTGTACGGCAGAACACAAAACAAAGAGAAGAGAGGTGGTGATATGCCGCGAGCACCGAGTGAAAATGTTGTCACAGCCGAGAAAATGTTCCGTCAAGGAATACCCATGGTAGACATTGCAAAAAAATTAGGTGTATCAGATGGAACAGTCCGAAGCTGGAAGAACAGGTACGGGTGGGGGAATAAGGCAAAAAAAAACCAACGCAACGTTGCAAAAAAAGAAAACGGACAAAACGCAACGTTGCAGAAGCGGAAACGTGGCGCCCAGCCGCACAACCAGAACGCCAAAGGAGGCAGAGGGAACCCTCATCCTGTTCATAAAATATCGCCTGATGCAGCAGTTAAGCATGGCGGCTATCGGCCGGTATACATGGATGCTCTGGATGATGATGAACGAGAGCTTGTTGATATGGTTCCGGAGGATGTCGAGGATATGCTTCTTGAGCAGATACAGCTCTTCTCAATACGGGAACGAAGGATCCTGAAGGCGATAAACAAATATCTCGAAACAAAAGCAGACGTTGCAGTCTCTGATGTATCACGGTATGAAGAAAAGCGTATGTTTAAGAACAGCGAGGAAGAGGCGGAATACGATCGGCGTCAGGAGTTAAAGGTGGCAGCAAACGAAAAGCTGCCGGGAAAGGCGTACAGTCTGCAAACGCATACCACCAACAAGGATATGATCATCGCAAGGCTTGAACAGGAATTGTCTGTTGTGCAGGGCAAAAAAACGAAGGCAATCGAAGCACTGTATAAGATCCGCATGGAGCGTGAGAAGCAGAAACAGGAAGAAGCCGCATCAAGCGCTGTTGATGACTGGATATCAGCGGTTATCGCAACGGATGAAAAGGAGGCGGGAATCCATGAGTAATGATTCTTCAAGGATCCGGATGTTTCAGGAGAGAATGCCACGATACCGGAATGATCCGATCCTCTTTGCGGAGGAAGTGGTGCATTTTACACCAGATGATTGGCAGCAGAAGGCTCTCATCGACGTAAAAGAAAGCCCGAAGGTTGCGATAAAATCAGGACAAGGCGTCGGAAAGACAGGCATTGAAGCGATTGCCCTGCTATGGTTCCTTTGCTGTTTCCCGTATCCGCGTGTTGTTGCAACGGCGCCAACGAAGCAGCAGTTAAACGATATCCTTTGGTCCGAGGTCAGCAAATGGCAGAGCAGATCGCCCTTGCTGTCGGAGATCTTAAAATGGACTAAAACATACATCTACATGAAGGGCAATGAAAAACGATGGTTCGCAGTTGCAAGAACAGCCACAAAGCCTGAGAATATGCAAGGTTTCCATGAGGACAACATGCTATTCATTGTTGACGAGGCTTCCGGTGTTGCGGATCCAATCATGGAGGCTATCCTTGGTACGTTATCCGGCGCCAACAACAAGCTCCTGATGTGCGGAAACCCGACAAAGACCAGCGGCACCTTCTACGATGCGTTCACCGCTGATCGTGGGCTGTATAGGATTCATACGGTTTCCTCGCTTGATTCAAAGCGGACTAATAAAGATAACATAAATTCTCTTATCAGGAAATATGGCGAAGAAAGCAATGTTGTGCGTGTCCGTGTTAAGGGGTTATTCCCACAACAGGAAGATGATGTTTTCATACCTATCAGCTGGATAGAGCAGAGCATCGCAACAGATGTGAGTGATGACACCCTCAAAGGAATGGGGTTGTATGTTGATCATTCCGGCAATAAGGTCCATGAACCGGACAAGATATGGCTCGCACATATCGGCTGCGACGTCGCACGCTTCGGTGACGACAGCACAGTCATCAGCTTCCGCATAAACGAGAGAGTGATGATATACAAAAAATACCATGGGCAGGATACAACGTGGACGGCAAGCAATATTATCCGCCTTTTCAATACCATAAAAACCACATATGGCTATAAAGGCAAGATTGCCGTAAAGATAGATGATGGCGGTGTTGGCGGCGGTGTTACCGATCAGCTCCGGGCTCAAAAAAGGAGCTATCCGGAGGAGTATAAGGATATGATCGTCCTGCCGATCCAGTTTGGGAAGCCAATGCAGAAGCATAGGTTTTACTATGATTCGACTACTTATATGATGGGCGTTATTAAAGATATGATCGCACCGTATGACGATGCAGGAAATGAACAGAAATGCCAGCTTGTGCTTCCGGATGACAACGACCTTGTCGGTCAGCTCTCATGCAGAAAATACAGCTTTGTATCAAACGCAAAGCAGAAAGTAGAAAGCAAAAAAGATATGAAAGATCGTGGGTTAAGGTCCCCGGACGAAGCCGACAGCATCCTTCTCGCATGCTGCCCTGTGCGCCTGAAGGATGAGAATAATAATGATGATGGAAGGAGGAAGAGATAAAAAAGATGAGTGAGAAGAAAAAAAGCAGAGTGGTAGGTGTAAAGCTTATGAAGTCCAAAACCGAACCATTCTCAAGCCCGATTAAGGTCCAGAAGTCCGAACATGACGAGCAGATAGACGCAGCAGCAAGCATAGCAGCAGGAAACTGGATACCGCATACCCTTGATATGACAGGGTTGGAGACTCTGGTGCAGAATTCGACAATTCTTCCTCAGTGCATCCACGCATACAAGAACAATATTGCAGGCTTTGGAATATCTGTCCAGTATATTGAGGATATTGATGAAACAGCAGAGTCCAAAAAGGAATGGGACGAGCTGAAGCGTATCATTGATCTTCTGAACCTTGACGTTGACACGAAAGAGATATTTGAAAAGGTAATCGAATCCAAGGAGACATACGGCATTGCCTATGTAGAAGGCATCCGGAATACCGAAGGGAATGTGGTAGGCATTGTCAATATCGAAGATACAAAGTCAATAGATATGACCTATCCGCTGGATCCATATATTGATATCACTTTAAATTACAAGGGCGAACAAATAGTAAGACAGAAAAAGTTTAAAAAATATCGGCAGTGTATCGGCGGGAAAACGGTTTATTTCAAGGAATTTGGTGATCCGCGTATCATGGATAAGCGGAGCGGAAAATATCTGGAAGACGGTGAAACGCTGGAAATTAACAATCAGGCGAATGAAATGCTTGAATTCAAAATCGGTCAAGGATATTACGGGCTGCCTCGCTGGATAGGATGTGCGCTTACCATTGACGGCGACTACAGGGCAGAAAAGCTCAATAACAATTATTTCCGAAACGGCCGGCATACTCCGCTTATGATAATGATCGAAGGCGGCACCCTTTCTAAGAGCGCCTATGATGAGCTGGAAAAATACATGGACGAAATAAAGGGAGAAGACGGTCAGCATGCATTCCTTTTGCTTGAGGTTGAGAAAACCGAAAATACTACCGATTTTGATGAAAATGTACAGCCGAAGATCGAGGTTAAGGATCTTGCCAGTATCTTGCAGAGGGACGGTCTGTTTCAGGAATATCAGGAAAAGTCACGTAAGAAAGCACAATCCGCATTCCTGCTCCCTGATCTCTATACCGGTTATACGACAGACTTTAACCGGTCAACGGCGCAGACAGCGATGGAGATAACGGAAAAGCAGGTATTCCAGCCGGAGCGGGCATCGCTTGCATGGATCATCAACAACCGTCTCCTGAATGAATACGGCTTTAAATATGTGCAGGCTCAATTTGACGCGCCTGATATGACAAATCCGGATGATATATTCCGTATTCTCTCCGTTACAGAAAAGGCTGGCGGACTCACGATGAACGATGCACGGGAGATCGCAAGAAAGACCATCGGAAAAGAGGCGGAAGAATATCCGGGCGAATTCGACATGACCGACATAGGAAATGTCCCGCTTGCTGCTATAAATGCTATGACTGCCCTCCGTGAATACGGCGTTAAAAAGGAAGAACCTTCTTTTCCGCCTGACAATACTTCCGGCAACAAGCCTTTTGACGGCGATATGCAGGAAGGCGCAGACGAAGTAGACCAGAATCTTGACAGTTCCGGAAATGGTCCTGTTGCCGGTGACAGCATTAACAGCCAGCTTGACGGTCAGATAGAGAAAGCAATGCGGAACCATGATGATGAGATCGTTGCCGTCATGAAGGAGGTACGGAGGATGCTCCGAAGCATGCAAGGCGGTGATGGCAATGTTGCATAAACGGATCACAATACGGGAATGCGGATGTGAGGAGCTCATCAAAGCTATAGACCGGTATATCGCAAAGGTTGATGATGATCTGGAAGAGCAAATGAATGAAGCAGGATATGCTGATGCGAAAGACAGCGTTAGCGGCGCTTCTGATCTGGAAGATGAGATATCAGAGGTTCTTCATGAGCAGACGAATGAGATTGTTAATAAGATACAAGGCGCCGGAAGCTTGGAAGAAGCAAAGGATCTGATCGAAGAATATTTTGCTAACAATATATTGACAAAGAATGCCTTGATTGCAATTTTTTCTGAATATTTTAGTGTTGTTATTCCTTCTCTGGCAGATTCATACATTAAGCAGACTGCCGGCGATATGGTGATATCCGAAATAAGGTATAGGACGTCTTCATGGATCGATACATGGTCCGATGAATTGTCGGAGTTAATGCAGCTTACATCCAATGACGATATCGGCATCCTCATCCAGACTGCAATAAACAATGGCGACAGTGTGGAAGATCTGTCCCGAATGCTGATGGAAAACGGTATCCGGAACGAGGAATGGAGAGCAAGAAGGGCAGCGTTGACAGAAATGCTGCGTGCTCACAGTGTTGCACAGCAGGAGGCTATGACGCAAAGCCCGGTTGTAAATCGTAAGATGTGGAGACATTCCGGCTCTTATAAATCCAAACCAAGAGAAAACCATGTTGCTATGGACGGGCAGGTTGTGGAAAAGGATCAGCCGTATGAGCTCCATGGAGCAGACGGTTCCACATATTACCCAATGTATCCTAGAGACAGTTCCCTTCCTCCGAGAGAGTCCGTAAATTGCGGATGTATCTCCCAGCCTATTGTGGATGATGATATTCTCGGCATGAGCTTGGAAGAAAGGCAGAGGATGCAGCAGGAGATCATTGATTCCGATAATGGGGAATGGGAAAAGGAGCTTGATAACAGCAACAAGGCAAATGCAGGAATCACCCCTTATTCCTCACTTGAAAATTTCAAAGAAAAGCCTAGGGAAAATCAAGTCAAATATCTCGGAAAGGCTAAAATGGGATTGTATGATGCAGGCCTTATTGACAGCGACGAGATGCTTGAAAAGGTAAAAAAAACTACCTTGCGGGAATTGCGGGAAACTGGTATATTTACAGTAGAAACCAAAGAAGTAAATCATGCTACTATTGGTGATTTTTCCAGCTTGTTAAATCCGAAAAAACCTGCCGGAGGTATGAATGGTGGCAATATGGATGGCGGAGGGCACTCACAGGCCAACATCGAGGAATTGACACGTAGAGGAATCAAATATGAAATCGTAAAAACATATGACAATAAAGTCCGGATTGGTGGTGTGGAAAATCATACGGACAAGCAAAAAAGATTAGGTGAAAGCGGACAATCTTGGTTTCCAGAAGATTGGGACAGTGACAAAGTCGCAGCGGCCGGTACATATGCATCAAACAGACCTGCAATAACAGAGGAATACTATGATGGGATGGGGAATATTTCTGGATATAAAAAGTGCCAGGAATATGATGGTGTAACTGTTTGTGTATTTGAGAACGCTGAACACAAAGTAAAAACTATATTTCCTGATGCAGATCAGAGAGAGGTAGGTAAATAATATGGATAAAAATGAGATAGAAAGACTGATTCAGTGGTGGAAGGGAATTGATACACAAGGTCCTAATATTGTGGAGTATCTTATTGATCCGTTAATGAAAGCATTTGGAGATGATGTGAATGAGATACTTGCATATCTCAACGATATGTCTAATGATGATCTTAGTATCATATCAGGATGCTTTGAGCGTATTTATGGGAAATTCATGACCGAAGATGTCTGGGATGCCCTTGTAGCTCTAGAGCAGAGAATAAAATAAGAGACAACCGCAATCGAATATTGTTATGAAGCAAAAGCAACCTTTTTGGTTGCTTTTTTTATTGCCATTTTTAGGGGGTGATCCGGCTATCTCGGAGCTGTCCGATAAACAGCAAAAATATAAGGAGGTAGAAAAGTGAAAGATGTAAAAAAAGCGTATGAGCTTTCAAACGCTAAGATTAGGTTTGTTTCCTTAGTAGACAAAGCGGCGAACAAACGGCAGTTTCTCATCACGAAAGCTGATGGAGATTCAGCGAGCTTCCAGTCATTTGGAAAGATCCTGAAGGCAGACAGCGAATCGCATTTTGTTACCGGAATTGTCTATGAACCTATGGTGGAAGATACCCAGGGCGAGTACATGACCGCCGAAGAGATCGAAAAAGCCGCCCATTGGTACATGAAGAATGCAGGAGATGTAGATATCCAGCATTGCTTTGTTAAGGCAGAGGGTATCGACGTTGTAGAGAGCTTCGTTGCCAAGAGCGACATGGAGATCGCAGGAACGCCGATCAAGGAAGGAACATGGATCATGACCATGGAGGTCAACGATTCTGCAATCTGGGAGGCGATCGAAAAAGGCGATATCACCGGTTTTTCGATGGGCGGCGTCGCTTCTGTTTCGGACGAAGATGTATCGCTTGATGAAGAAGACGTTACGAAAACTGAAAAGAGAACGCTGTTTCAGAAAATCGCGAAGGCTTTTGGATATGACGTTGTAGAGAAAGGAAGAGTGAAGGAACTTTACACGCAGAGGATCCGTGAAAATAACTTCTACAGCGCTTGGTACTCGCTCGAAAATGTCATGGAAGGCTATCAATATAACGCCGAAACAGGAGATATCACATGGGGCTACACGAATGACGAGAAAGTTATCCGTGAAGCCCTTAGTGATTTTAATGAGATTGTTGTAGGTCTACTTGCAAATGATTCCGTCACTAAGGCACTCGCCAAAGATGCCAGGGATGCAAGGGAAAACAACATTATTGAAAAAGCCGGAAAGAGCATGAGCAAGAAGAACCTTGATACGCTCACCGGCATCTGCAACAGTTTGTCCGAGTTTTTATCAGCATTTTCGGAGTCCGAGGATTCCGGAGAAGATGGAAGCTCAGAAAATATCAATAAGGAGGAGAAAGAGATGAAGAAGAAAGAGGTTGAAGATCTTGTTAACGGCGCGATCGAAAAGGCGCTTGCTCCGATCACAAAACAGCTCGAAACCATCGCAAAAGAAGACGGCGAAGACGGAGAAGCTGGCAGCAGCGGTGAAGCAGGTGCAGAAGCTTCCGAGACAAGTGAAGAAACCGAAGCAACAAGCGAGGAGATCGAAGAGACGATCAATAAGGCTGTTGAGAAAGCTGTAGAGCCGATCGTTCAGCAGCTGGAGGCTATCAAGCAGAGCAGAGCCCTCCCGAACAATCTCAATGATGTAGCTAACATCGAGAAGAATGAGGATCACTATCTGCATGGAATTTTATAATTTAAGGAGGATTAAAGAATGAAACCATACGAATCAGTTGTGAAAAAAGCCGGAACGATCACAACCGGCAGCGTAGCAAGCGGCCTGCTCAACCCGGAACAGGCTCAGAAGTTTATTAAACAGACATTTGACGCCACCAACCTTGGAGGCCTTGTACGTCATGAGATGCGGACGGCTAAGACCGGTGAGATTGACAAGATTGGTATCGGAAGACGTATCGTCCGGAAAAAAACGGAGAATGCGGATGACAACTATCGCGCAAATGTAAAAACCTCGCAGATTGAATATGCGACCACCGCTATCCGTCTGCCGTGGGAGATCACTGAGGAAACCCTGCGTGAGAATATCGAGGGTCAGAACTTTGAGCGGATTGTCACCAACCTCATGACTTCACAGCTTGGTGTGGACCTTGAGGACCTGTATCTTAACGGTGACGAAAACGTATCGAAAGAAGACAAGGACTATGATTTCCTGAAGATCAATGACGGCTGGCTCAAGCAGATCTCTAACGGAGGTCACGTGCTCGATGAAACCTCAAAGAGCGAAATGAGCCTTGACATGTTCTATAAAGCTTTGAAGCAGCTTCCGAACAAGTACAACAACGGCCGCCTGAGATGGATGATGTCCCCGAAACGTGCGCAGGAATGGGAGCTGTTCCTCCTGAATAAGGTTGTAAATAACGGCGGTGCAGTACCGGAAAGCGTTTACAATTCCCCTGCGAGAATCCCGACGGTAGAATGTCCTTCGCTTGATGATAAGCATATCCTGCTGACGGATCCGATGAACCTGATCGTTGTTAATACATATAGTGTTCAGATCAGAAAGACGACCGAAGGCCGGGAAGCAATCATGCAGGACAAGAGGTTCTATGTTGTCCATCTGGATTATGATCCGATCATTGAGGAGCTTGACGCCACTGCAATCATCAACCTTAAATAAGGAGGGCGGTATCTATGTATACTTTGGAACTGATCAAAGCGCTTTCATACAAAGGTATTGTTAGCGCAACCAGAGAAAACCCGTTTGTTACCGTTGAGGATTCAGCCACCGCAGATAAGGCGGTGGCTACTGGCTATTTCAGGCTTGTTCCTGATACGGTTAAACCGGTCAAGCCGGAGAATCCGGAAGATCCGAAAGATCAGGAAGATCCAGACGGACTGGAAGATATGATCACGTCGGAGCCGGACTACGAAGCGCTTTCGAAGCTCACTAAGAAAGAGCTGACGGAATATGCGAACAAGCACGAGGTAGATATATCCGGTTGCAAGACAAACGCTGACATTCTTCAGGCGATCAGTATCGCGAACGGCGGAAGCCCTACGATGATCGATCTGCAGAAGGAATAGGAGGGTAAAATGGAATATTTAACATGTGTGTCGATTCCGACACCGGATGTGGAGTTTTACGGACGTCCTGTAGGCGATATGGTACGCAAAGGCGCACGCATCCAGTCTGACGGAATTGTAAAAGGCAGATTTCCATACATCAACGGCTATATCAGTATAAATGGAAAGACGTCAGGTCACTATTTCCCGGCGTGGATCAATGTGCCTGGGCACAAGTGCGAGATCGTGCGTTGCAGCGATGGATCGTCTGTGGAGGGCACTCTTGACGCTGGTCCGGATGACAATTATATTGTTATTCTTATGGACGATAACAAAGAATTCGATATCAAGGTTGATGGAAAGCTGATCTGCCATTTAGACTTTTCGGAAGCAATCTTAGAAGAAAAGAGGGAGGATAAAGGAATGAATGTAAACTTTTTTGACGAGGGCATCTGCGGTGTTGCCATTTCGGGTCATATTGGGAGCCTGAACAAGGACAGCGCAGAGAACAGTGTTGTGGTAAAGAAGGCTATGCCGACAGGAGTTAAGCTCATCAATATTATTGCCGTAGCATCATCTGACATGAAGGGTGCGACAAAGGTATCTGTCGGGGATGGAGCCAACAGCACATCCTATGTGAGCGATATTGAGGTTAATGCCGGCGGCACCGTAGTCAAAGATACCGCGCTTAAAGATGTTACATCCGGCACTGTAACCATCAAGGCAGATCAGGCGATCACAGCCGGAAGCATTGATGTGTTTGCTACGATCGTTCGCCTTTCCGTATAACAGGAGGTGGGTAACATGGCAAGCAGACCGTGGGTGACACCGGATGACGTGCGCAGCTACACGGACCTTGCAGATGTTAAGCAGCGCACAAACGAAAAATTAAAGGTGGATATCAGCAGGGCAGAAGCTTTTATCATACGCTATGTCGGGCATGATTTTTCGATGCTTGATAAAGACGGAAACCCGGTATATCCTGAGTGCCCGGAGAATGTAAAAACGGCGGCAATCCTGCTGGCGGAATATTACGGGCATAAACAGGGGGCAATCGGGAAAATGAAGTCTGAAACATATGATGATTGGAGCTATACGTCCAGTGAGAACGATTACCTCTTGACAAGCCTCGGTCTGGATGCTCTGCTGGATCCTTATGTTGTGGCGCGGGACTCCGGAAGGATCATCATGAAGATGCGTAAACTGTAGGAGGTGATCACATGGCATGGGAAGACATGCTGAACCACAAATGCGACATTTATCATATTGCAAAGAAAGAAATGAACCTCGGCTACGGTATCACCGACACCGAGCATTTTTTTTATCCGGATGAACCGGACCTTGCAGACGTGCCATGCCATTTCCATATCAAGACCGGCAACCTTCAGCTTGTGCAGACAGATCCGCTGGATATATTGCAGGCGCGCATTAAAATAAGCCTTCCGTTTGGCACGGATATCCGTACCAATGATAAGGTTGTAAGCCGCGAAACCGGATATGCATATATAGCAGAGGTTCCGAGGGTGATCCGCAACAACCATCACATTATCTCATATCTTAAGCGGGAGAAACCTGTAAAGGGGGCGATATAGATGCCGGCGCAGGCAGTAACAATCGACCTGTCACAGCTTGGTGATTTCATCCGGCTGCTTGATCAGGCAGGACATGGAAGGTTCAAGAAGGACCTTGTTCAATTTCTGGAGGGCCTCGGAAATGAGTTCCTCCGGATAGTCGAGGATGAGATCATCCGGAAGAATGCATTGGATACAAGGCTTCTGCTTAACAGTTTTCACAAGGGCTCGCCGGAGAATGTCTGGATTGCAAAAGACGGCGGTTTGTCGCTTGAGGTAGGCACCAACGTCGAGTATGCCTCATATGTCAATGACGGGCATTGGACGAACCCGAAGGGCGTCGCAACAAGATGGGTGCCGGGATATTGGACCGGAGACCGGTTCGTTTATTCACTTAACGCAAAAACCGGAATGCTCCTGAAGCAGAAATGGGTTGAAGGGAAGCATTATTGGGAGTCAGCGATCCGTATTATGGATAAGATGATTCCTCGCTTCGTGGAAAAGAAAATCAATGACTGGCTAAAGAGCTATTTCGGAATGTAGAAGGAGGTATGCAGATGCTTGAACAGCAGATCGCATCTATCGCACAGTTCCTCCGGCCGCTCGGTCTGAGGCAGTATTTCGGCGAGGTGCCGCAAGGCATCGAGACGCCTTCGATATACTTTCCGGCGCCAGAAGCTGTTGGGAACGAGTTCTCCCTGTCAACATATGAAAACCATTTCTCCCTTTTTATTAAAGTGTTTGACAGGGATTCGCTCTCATCATATACGATCGCATCTAAGATCCTAAAAATGGTGCAGGCGAAAAAGAAGAAGATACCGCTCTATGCTGTGGATGGCACTCCGACCGGAAAGCATTTTTGGATTAACGAAATTGAAGCAAGAAATATCGATGATGGAACCACGCAGATCATGATGACATGGAAGGTCCATACGTTTTATGACGAGGTGCATGGTCCTATCATTGAGCACATACATTTTGACGGGATACCGTCAAGTGAAAATGAGGAGGTATGAAAGTGAAGGTAAAAGAAAAACAGGATGCTGTACCGAATATGGAAGAAACGCCAGTACCGGCAGCACCAGCACCCGCAACAAAAAAAGAGCCGACATATCCGGTCGCTTCACTTCGCAAGAATTGCGTTAAGCTGTTTCATTGCACTTCTTCCACGTTCGACGGCGCTTTTGCCGGGCAGGATAAGGACAAGGAATACAGTACCAGAGAAGCTGAACAGGTATTGAAAGCTTGGTTGAGAAAGGAGATTAGATAAAAATGGCAGGTGGAAACTTTGATATCAACACCCCGAAGGTACGCCCTGGTAATTACATCAATATCAAGGCAAAGAACAACTATGCCCCTTCATCCGCAACGAGAGGTACATGTATCGTACCTCTGGTAGGATATGACTGGGGCCCTAATGGTACATTTGTCCGCATTACTCCGGCAGCACCGGACGCTTATCTCTCCGTCCTTGGACGTAGCGTATATGACGATGATGAAAAAATCAAAATGGTAATGCTGGCTCTCGAGAATGCGGAGGTCGTATATGCATACATTATCTCCGGCGGCACAGCTGCAACCGGAACCGAAGGCAGCCTCACAGTCAATGCAAAGTACCCGGGCACAAGAGGTAACAGCATCACTGTAACATCCGTTGCAAACACAGAGGAAGCATTTGACGTGTCTGTATATCTGGACGGTGAGCTGATGGAGGCCGTTGACGGCGTTAAGACGATCGGAGACTTAAAGGCTGCAAACAGCCAGTATGTTGAGTACGAAGGCGAAGACGAAACAGAGATCACTGCATTTGCCGGGCTTGCTCT
>CANQKY010000046.1 GCA_947624575.1 uncultured Clostridia bacterium | reverse complement strand
CGTCGATTCCAAATTCCTTTTTGACCTCCTGAATGGCGGAAAGCTCATGCTGTCCGCGCTCCATTCGGTCGACCGAGATCACCATGCCGCTGATCTTCACCTTTGCGGCACTTTGCAAAACGGGAAGCACCTCCCGCAACGCGGCGCCCGATGTGATCACGTCTTCGGTGATGACCACCCGATCGCCGTCTTTCAGCTTGTAGCCGACCACCACGCCGCCTTCGCCGTGATCCTTTTCCTCTTTCCGGTTAAAGCAATAGTTTTTGTTGATGCCGTATTTCCGATAGAGTGCGCCGGCAGCGGCGGTAGCCAGCGGGATCCCCTTATAGGCAGGACCGAACAGCGCGTCAAAATCGTCCCCCAAATGCTCCTTGATATTCGCGGCGTAAAACTCGCCCAGCTTTGCAATCTGTTCGCCGGTCTTGTAGTTTCCGGTGTTGACAAAGTAGGGGGTCTTTCTTCCGCTCTTTGTGATAAAATCACCGAAAATCAGCACGCCGGAGCGCACCATGAACTCCATAAATTCTCTTTTGTATTCTGTCATTTTCACTACCTCCTTGTTATAACTGGGATAACTTTTTCACTGTGTCAGGCTTCGGGGTGAACGCAAAATTCCTCGTAAATGGCGCGGACAACTTTTTCAAAGTCCTCCTCATTTACGCCGATGATGATATTCAGCTCACTGGAGCCCTGATCGATCATGCGAATGTTGACCTTTTCCCGTGCGGCGGCAGCCATCAGTCTGGCGGCAACGCCGGGGGTGGCGATCATTCTTCGACCGACCACTGCGATCAAAGCCAGACCGCGCTCCACATCAATGCTGTCGGGATTCAGCGCACGGTAAAGCTCGGACACGATCTGGTTTTCCTGATCCTTCAGATCGGAGGTGGAGAGCACCACGCTCATGGTGTCAATGCCGGAGGGCAGATGCTCGAAGCAGATGTTGTGCTTCTCCAAAACCTCCAGCATACGCCGCCCGAAGCCGATCTCCTGATTCATGCGGTCTTTTTCAATGCTGATGACGCTGAAACCTTTTTTTCCGGCGATGCCGGTGATGATTTTCCGGTGCTTCTCGTGATCCGGTCTTGCAACAATAAAGGTGCCGGGGTCGTCCGGGTGATTGGTGTTCCGAATGTTGATGGTGATGCCTGCCTTCCGCACCGGAAAAATCGCGTCCTCATGCAGCACGGTCGCGCCCATGTAGGAAAGCTCCCGCAGCTCGCGGTATGTAACCACATTGATGACGTCGGGGTTGTCAACGATCCTGGGGTCGGCAACCAGAAAGCCGGATACATCGGTCCAGTTTTCGTAGAGGTCGGCACTGGTGGCACGCGCCACGATCGAGCCGGTGATGTCGCTCCCGCCGCGGGAGAAGGTTTTGATCGTATCATTCGGCATCGAGCCGTAAAAGCCCGGAATAACGGCATTGTGATGATTGTTAAGGCAGTTTTTGACCACCTCGTTTGTGATTTCGCTGGCGAATATGCCCTGCTCGTCGAAAAAGATGATCTCCGCCGCGTCGATAAAGTCGAAGCCGAGATAGTGAGCAAGGATTTTGCCGTTGAGATATTCGCCGCGGCTCGCCGCATAATCCCGACCGGCTTTGTGTTCAAAGCTGGTGCGGATATGCCGAAATTCGTCTTCCAGATCGAGATCGAGTTTGAGATCCCGAATGATTTCCAGATACCGTTCCTTGATCTGCTCGAACAGCTCCTCGAACGGCAGTCCTTTGGAAGCCAGACGGTAGCACTGGTACAGCATATCGGTGACCTTGGTATCATCGTCAAACCGCTTGCCCGGTGCCGACGGCACGACGTACCGCCTTGCGGTATCCGCCTTGATAATGGCGGCGACTTTTTGAAACTGCTCTGCGCTCGCAAGAGAGCTGCCGCCGAATTTGACCACCTTGGTTTTCATATCATACACCCTTCGAAAAAATATTGACTAGTCGAATTATAAACGCATTTTGCCTTGAAGTCAAGTGTCACACGATTTTCCGATCGGTTTTTGTCGATTAGATGAAGATGCGGCAGGAATGGAGACAAACTTGACTTATAGCAATAACTGCCGTATAATGAAAAAACAAATCACTTTCTTTCTAATTGGAGATGTAATATGAAAACAATTGAGATAAAGCCGATGGCGAGATCCAAACAGCACGTGGATTATATCGACTATGCCAAGGGGATCGGTATTTTTTTGGTCGTTTGGGGACATGTTATAACCTATCAGCAGATATACGGCGAACCGCAGCTGATTTTAAAGAATATTATCTACTCGTTTCATATGCCGTTGTTTTTTATGTTGAGCGGGATTGGAATGTGGTATAAACTGAGTTCGGGCGGACAGCTGCCATCTATGCGCTCGGAAGCAAAAAGGCTGGCTATTAAGCTGCTGCTTCCCTATGCGTTCTGGGCTGTTATCTATAACTTATTCACGTTAACTCAAAATATATTGACAAATCCTAAAGTATTCCACGCCACACTGGGGGAGTTGTATGTTACTTTTTCCGGTATGCTTCCGCCCATGTGGTTTCTCGTTTCCCTTTTTATCGCGCAGCTGTGCTTGATGCAGCTATGCAGGGTGCTGCGATCCTACTCTGCGAAAATGCAAATTTTCGCAGAGGGGGGGGGTACTGCTTTTATTGATCGCATTAACCTCATTATGCAATCTGCTATGGAAACTCATAGAAACACTGCCTTTTAACTCACCGATTGTGACTGTTTTTCATACAGTACCGGCGCTTATGTTCACGGTGGCGGGGCATTTTGTTATGTTGTTCGCGCGTCACTGGCATTTACATATCTCTCGTCTCACTTCCATCATTGGCGCTGTCGTGTGTATATCAGTAACCGGAATGGTCGATTACTTTGTGATAAAATCGCATGGTCCGGTAAACGGTTTGATTTTCAATCTGCATCACATGACAGCTCCCGATCCTTTCAGCATGACAATTACCGGTCTGTTTGGTTCATTGGCTGTGATATTGCTTTGCCGTGCTTTGCCGCATAAAATCAAGTGGCTAGCCAGTCTTGGCAAACGTTCGCTGCACATCATGGTTTTTCACAGTCAGCCCATGCCGTTTTACATTCCGTTTGTGATGCTTTCAGAGGCTGTACTCGGTCAGTCATTTTGCGTTATCGCTGCCGCATTACTGACCATAGCCTCTTATTGGCTTGCGGTCTTGTGGGGTTCTGTCCTGAAGCGAATCCCTGTTATTCGTTGAGTAATAGCTTTGCTATACCGTTAAATTTGTGTTCTCCATGGCTTGAGATTTGCTTAAAGCAGATGTCAAGCCATTTTGTTTTGCTCATTTATCCGGCGATACGATACAAATTCTTTTTTTCTCTTGTGTTATTCAGAAAAAAATGGTATATTGTTTAATAGGTGTGCGTTCGATGAGCTTTTCAGCGCACCCAGTGTATGAAGGAGTGTAAAAATGGCAAAGATTGCGATCATGGGACACGGCGTGGTCGGCTCCGGCGTAGCGGAGCTGCTTTGGAATAATCGGGAAACGGTGGAGAAAAATGCGCTGGAGCCGGTTTCGGTCAAACGGATTCTGGACCTGCGCTCCTTTCCGAAGCTTCCCTATGCGGATCAGTTCACCACCGATGTGAACGATATTTTGCAGGATAATGAAATCACCATCGTAGCGGAGGCAATGGGCGGTGTTAATCCGGCTTATGAGTTTGTTTCGGACTGCCTGAAGCGTGGGAAAAGCGTTGTGACCTCCAATAAGGAGCTGGTGGCGCAGAAAGGTGCGGAGCTTTTGGCGCTTGCGGCGAAGGAGAATGTCAATTTTCTCTTTGAGGCAAGCGTGGGCGGCGGGATCCCGATCATACACCCGCTTCACAAATGCCTGACCGCCAATCGGATCAATGGGATCATGGGCATCTTAAATGGCACCACCAACTTTATTCTGACCAGTATGTATCAAAAGGGCATGTCCTTTGACGATGCGCTGAAAATGGCGCAGGAGCTGGGCTATGCCGAGCGGGAGCCTTCCGCCGATGTGGACGGGCATGACACCTGCCGGAAAATCTGCATTCTCGCTTCCCTTGCCTACGGTAAGCATATTTATCCGCAGTATGTCCATACCGAAGGGATCCGCCATGTGACGCCGGAGGATATCGCCTATGCCGAAAGCTGGGGCGGTACGGTCAAGCTGATCGGGTCGGTAAAACCGCTTCCGAACGGAAAGCTGGCTTTGATGGTCTGTCCCATGCTGCTACCGAACTCCTGCCCGCTTGCACCGATTTCCGATGTGTTCAACGGCGTTCTGGTCAAGGGGGACGCGACCGGCGATGTGATGTTTTACGGCAGGGGCGCCGGCAAGCTGCCGACCGCTTCCGCCATGGTGGGGGATATTATCGACGCGGTTAAGCATCATGCCACCATTCCCACCCTCCATTGGGCGGAGTGCGGAGAAAATCCCACCGAGCCGTTTGAGGACATTCCGGCGGCGTTTTATTTCCGCGTGAACACACGCGGCAAGCTTCCCCGTGAGGTGCGCGGCTTTGAGCTGTTGAAGCGCGACCATGCGCCCGATGACGAAAAGGCATTTATCACCCGTGTTATGCCCGATTCCGAGGCAACACGGCTTTCCACGGCTCTGGAGGACGCGGGCGTTGCCGTTTGCTCCCGTATCCGTCTGGCGGATTTCGGGGATTGATATGCTGAATATTCGGATTCCCGCAACCAGCGCAAATCTCGGCGCAGGCTTTGACGCGCTCGGACTTGCGGTCAGTCATTATAACTATGTTCGCATGGAGGAGGCAGACGGACTCACCATTCGCTCCTGTGATGAGACGGCAATACCGACCGATGAAAGCAATCTGGTCTATATTTCTGCGCAAACGGTCTATCTGCAGTGCGGCAAAACGCTGTCCGGACTGGTAATCGAGCAGGAAAACAATATCCCCATGACGCGCGGATTAGGCAGTTCGTCCGCCTGTATCATTGCCGGCATGGTCGGCGCCAATATGCTGCTGGGACAGCCGATGGGGATCGACGATCTGGTTGATCTCGCCGCAACGGTGGAGGGACACCCGGATAACACCACTCCGGCACTGCTTGGCGGGATCGTCACATCGGTGCTGTCGGGCGGCAGAGTGCACTGGGTCAAGCAGGAGGTGGACGAACACCTTCGCTTTGTCGCGCTGATTCCCGATTTTGAAATGAAAACCTCTGAGGCAAGGGCATGCCTGCCTCATCTGGTGCCGCACCGCGACGCCGTATATAATCTCTCCCGCGCGGCGCTCTTTTCGGCGTCGCTGCTGTCGGGGAAATATGAAAATCTGCGTGCCGCCGTGGGCGACCGTCTCCACCAGCCCTACCGTATGCCGATGATCGTCAAATCGCAGGAGGTGTTCGACGCCGCCTATGCGCATGGTGCTTATGCCGTCTATGTCAGCGGAGCCGGACCTACTCTGATGGCGATCGTGAGCGGTGAGATCACCGATTTTGTCCCCTGTATGCGGCATGAGCTGGATATGCTGGGGCTGACGGCTTGGGAGATACTCGACCTATCGATCGACAATCGCGGTACGGAGGTCATACCTGATGATTAAGCTGTGCATCTTCGATTTGGACGGCACTTTGCTCAATACCCTCTCCGATCTGGCTGCCGCCGGCAATTATGCGCTGCGTGCCTGCGGGTTTCCCGTGCATGAGGAAGAAGCTTATAAAACCTTTGTCGGAAACGGGATTCCCCGTTTGATCCGCCGTATTCTTCCGGCGGGATCGGTCACCGAAGAAAACTGCGCAAGAGTGCGCGCTGCTTTTGACCGGTATTACGCCGACCATTCCATGGATCAGACCCGCCCTTATTCCGGCGTGCCTGAGACGCTTTTCGCCTTGCAGGAACGGGGGATCGCGCTGGCGGTCTGGACAAATAAGGCGGCGGAGTTTGTCAAAAAGCTGATGCCGCTCTATTTTCCGAACATCGAGTTTGCCGCGATCTGCGGTCAGATCGACGGCGTGCCGAACAAGCCGGACGCATATACTGGACTTTCGATCATGCGCGGCTGCGGCGCAGCGAAAGATGAAACGATGCTGATTGGCGATTCCGATGTGGATATGCTTGCCTCCGCGGCGCTCGGTTGTATCGGTGTCGGTGCAAAATGGGGCTTTCGCACAAGCGAAGAACTGACGAAAGCAGGCGCCGCCCATTTGATTGCCAAACCGGATCAGCTTCTGAAATTGATCGAATCACTGAATTGAGGTGGTGGGAGAATGAACCGATCCATGACTTTTTTGTTTCAATGTATGGTCAGGCTTCTTATGGTGATGACCGTTTTGCCGATCCACGAATTTGCCCACGGCTGGGTGGCGTATAAGCTGGGCGACCCGACTGCCAAAAATCAGGGCAGACTGACCATGAATCCGATCCGGCATCTTGACCCGATCGGCTCTCTGGCATTGATTTTGACCGGCTTTGGCTGGGCGCGTCCCGTGCCGATCAATCCCTTTTACTTCAAAAACCGCAAGGCGGGCATGGCGATCACGGCGGCAGCCGGCCCGATCGCCAATCTTCTGATTGCTTATTTAGGGTATCTGATCCTCAAAATTCTCCGCTATTTTCCCCTTCAAAATACGGCGGTCTACCTTGTTTATTTTGCGCTTAATATCATTGTCAGTGTCAGCGTCACCCTTGCGGTGTTCAACCTGATCCCGATCCCGCCGCTGGACGGGTCGCGCATCTTAAGCTATTTCCTGCCGGAGCGGATTTATTTTCAGATCATGCAGTATGAGCGGTATATCGCACTGATTCTGTTTTTACTTCTCTTTACCGGTGTGCTGAGCGGACCGATCCAGTGGATCAGCAGCTTCTTCCTCCGGCTGTTTGACGGTCTTACCGGCTATGTGGATTTGATCGCACGGCTGATCGGTGTGGGTTGATGACCGAGCTTCAATTTAAATTGCCGGTCTTTGAGGGTCCGCTTGATCTACTGCTCCACCTGATTGCAAAACACAAGCTGAATATCTATGACATTGAGATTTCCGAGCTTTTGACCCAGTATTTGCAATACATTGAGGAAATGAAGCTCGCCGATCTGGAGGTCGCCAGCGATTTTTTGGAAATGGCGGCAAGGCTTGTGTATATCAAAACGGTGTCGCTCCTTCCGAAAAGCGAGGAAGCGGAGGAACTGAAAAAGGAGCTGACCGGTCAGCTTCTGGAATTGCAGACCGCGCGGTATATGGCGGCACTTCTGCGGGAACGGTGCCTGTTCGGGCAGATTTATCTGCGAAAAGCGGCAGAACCGATTGTAGATATGACCTACCGGAGAAGCCATGATCGGGCGGAGCTTCTTTCCGCCATGGTGACAGCGGGGCAGAAGAAGCTGCGGGACGAGGTCTCGGCGTCCGCCTTTTCGGGTATTGTGAAAAAGCGAATGGTCTCAGTGACCTCCCGCATTTTCTATGTGCTGAAAAAGCTCTACCGTACCGGCGAAGCGGAATTTTCTGCCTTTTACGAAACAGAGGATCGCTCCGAGCTGGTCGCAACCTTTCTTGCGATGCTGGAGCTGTTGAAATCCAAGCGGATCAGGCTCAGTGAGGATAACAGCCGCGTTTACTTTGACCGAAATCAGCGGGAAACGCCCCAGACCGATACACAGGAGGTGTGGCAATGACCGAGCGGGACTGCCAAAATGCGATAGAGGCCGTGCTGTTTGTCAGCGGTGAGCCGGTTTCGGTCAGCCGCCTTGCCGAAGTGACAGGTCTGACCGAACAGGAGGTCGTGACCTTTGCGGACAAGCTGTCCGAGCGGTTTGACGGCGGTATTATGATCCTGAAGCTGGAGGACGCCTATCAAATGACGACCCGACCCAATACGGCGGAATATGTAAAGGCATTTCTCGAAATACGGCGGGATACCCCGCTTTCTTCTGCCGCCATGGAGGTCCTGGCGATCATCGCCTACAATCAGCCGGTCACCAAGGCGTTTGTGGAGCAGGTACGGGGCGTGGACAGCAATCAAACGGTAAACACATTGGTAGAAAAAGGCTTGATTGAGGAAGCCGGCAGGCTGGAACTGCCCGGGCGCCCGATTTCCTATGTCACCTCCGCCGGATTTCTTCGTTCGTTCGGTATGTCCTCGCTGGCGGACCTGCCGCCGCTGCCGGAGCAGGAGGGGAAGGGAACATGACGGCGCTGTGGATCATCGCGGGGATATTGCTGCTGCTTTTTATCCTCTGCCATTCCTCTGTTGCCATCTGCTTTTCCTATCAAAACGGGCTAAAGATAACGGTTCGTTATCTCTGCTTTTCCCGTGTGCTGATCCCCGCTCCCGAGAAAAAGGCGAAAAAACCACCGAAGAAACCGGAGAGCAAGCGGCAAAAAGCGGTGGCAAAAACAGAAAAAAAGGCAAAGGAAAAGCGCTCACTCCCCGAAACGGTACAGTTGATCCGCTTTTTGATCGAGGCTTTGCTCCCACCGCTCGACCACGCAAGGCGTCACCTGCGCCTGACCGACCTTGAGGTGTATGTCGTGACCGGCGGGGAGGACGCGGCTGAGTGCGCCGTTTCCTATGGAAGAATGTGCGGCTATCTTGCCACGGTACTATCATTACTGCGGCAGACGATCATGGTCAAGGTGCGCGCCTGTAAGGTCGGCATGAATTTCGCGGCGGAGCAAACACGGTTTATTCTGTCCGGCAAGTGCAAATTGAGGGTTTGGTTTTTCTTTTCCACCGGTGCGTATGCGCTGGTGCGTTTGGTAAAACAATATATGGGTCAGACGGCAAGCCGTCCGGCAAAACCGGTACATTTGAAAGGTGGTATTTCGCATGAAGCATCCCATTGAGGGTTTGATGTCCACAACGCTGGAGAATATCAAAGGTCTTGTGGACGCCAACACCATTGTAGGGAAACCGATCACCGCGGGCGAGAGTACGACCGTGATCCCGATCTCCAAGGTGTCCTACGGCTTCGGGAGCGGCGGTTCCGATTTTCCCAGTAAGGTGAGAAGCGACCTGTTCGGCGGCGGCTCCGGCGCCGGTGTTACCATTCACCCGATCGCCTTTCTGGTCATTTCGGGTGAGCGTGTTCGCTTAATGGAGCTTCAGAACGAAAATACCAGCTTTGAGCGGGTACTGCGTATGCTCCCCGATCTGATCGAGCAGATCGGAGACTATTTCGGGAAAAAGGGCGAGAAGCTCTCCCGAGAGGAAATCGAGCAGGCAGTAGAGCAGGCGGCAGAGAATACCGAGCAATAAAACCGATGCCTTTTGCATAAGATAGCTGTACCGGAATGAAAACGGGCGGTGATGCTTATGAAAAGGCTGCGTTATCTGCTGATTTTGGTGCTGCTGCCGGTGATGGTATATCATTTGCCGCTCACGGTGAGGGGTATGGATTGCTCCGCGAAAGCCGCCATTGTCATGGACGCGGCGACAGGCTTTGCCTTCTATGAGAAAAATGCGGACGAAAAGCTCCCCATGGCAAGCACCACCAAAATCATGACGGCACTTCTCACGCTGGAACAGGAGAACCTTGATACATATTTTGAGGTCGATGAAAACGCGATCAAGGTCGAGGGCTCGTCTATGGGGCTGATGTCGGGCGACAAGGTGTCTCTGCGTGCGCTTGCCTACGGTATGCTGCTGGCTTCGGGCAACGATGCGGCAAACGCCGCCGCAGTCAGGATATCCGGCAGTATTCCGGCTTTTGTTGATCTGATGAACCGGCGCGCGGCGGAGCTTGGTCTTAATAGTACCCACTTTGTCACACCATCGGGACTTCATGATGAAGCGCACTATTCCTCGGCGCGGGATTTGGCGGTCTTAGCGCGTGCGGCACTCAAAAATCCCGATTTTGCGGAGATTTGCTCGAGTGCTTCTGCAACCATATCCTACGGAAATCCGCCCTATGCCAGAAGGCTTACCAATCATAACCGCCTGCTGCGGGAATGCGAGGGCGTGATCGGCGTCAAGACCGGCTTTACAAAGGCTGCCGGTCGCTGCTTGGTGTCGGCTTGCACCCGAAATGGTGGGACGCTGATTTGCGTCACCCTCCACGCGCCGGACGACTGGCAGGATCATACAAGCTTTTATGATACTTATTTTGCGGATTATCGGGAGATGCCGCTCCCGCAGGCGGATACGGAATTTTCTTTGCCGGTGATCGGCGGTACGGCAGATACCGCCACTGCTTCCCCTTCCGGTGCGGATACGGTCTGGCTGCCGGTAAAGGTCGAGGGCATCACGTCTCTTGTATATCTGCCTCGGTTTTGCTATGCGCCGGTCAAAGCGGGCAGCGTGGTAGGGGAGATCCGGTATTTTTATCATGATGAGGAGATTGCTGTCAGACCGATTATAGCCAAAACGGAGATAACGATGGCTGAAAGCGGTACAGAGAAGCCAAAAAAAGGATTTTGGCAGAGCATAACCGAGTTTTTCAAAAGGTTATTTTGACTTAGAAAGGAACCATATGGCGGAAGTACGAATCCAAAAAGCGATCGCGGACAGCGGTTATTGTTCCCGTCGGAAAGCGGAGGAACTGATCCGTGCCGGCAGAGTGCAGGTAAACGGTCACCCTGCCGAGATCGGCATGAAGGTGGAACCGGCGCGGAGTGTGATCACGGTAAACGGCGAGCGGATTCCCTATCAAAGAAACCGGCATCACCTTTATCTGATGCTTTATAAGCCGCGCGGCTATGTCACCACCCTTCACGACGATCAGGGGAGGCGCTGCATCTCCGATTTGATTTCCGATCTGCCGGAACGGGTCTATCCGGTCGGGCGGCTTGATGTAAATTCGGAGGGGCTTTTACTGCTGACCAATGACGGCGGCTTTGCAAATGATCTGATGCACCCGAGCCGTCATGTGACCAAAACCTATCGGGTGACGGTGCGTCCCGACATCACCGACGAGCAGCTGATCGCGTTTGCCGAGGGGATCGTGATCGACGGGAAGAAAACCCTTCCCGCCGATGTACGGGTCGTGACGAAGGAGCCGGGTCGCGTTGTGATGGAGCTGATTATTCGGGAAGGCAGGAACCGCCAGATTCGAAAGATGTGCGAAGCACTCGGTTTGGAGGTTGCAAGGCTCAAACGAACCGCAATCGGTCCGCTGCGGCTCGGTATGTTAAAGCCCGGAAAATATCGGGAATTGTCCGCCGAGGAGCTGCGTGCGATCCGCACCGCCATACAAAAGCCTGTGAAATCATAGCAGCGCTGTAAAAAAGTACCGGATATCTCTTGTGCTTTTTCGTAAATTGTTGTATAATATGGGAGGTTGTTTTGCGGTATACCGCGACCCAGAGGAAGAAACGGAGGAAATAACATGAATCCTGAAAACGGCATGAAAAGATTACAGGATTTGCGTGCCGCTCAATCGGCAAAGGCGCCGAATGTGCTGACGCAGCTTTTTGATCCGGACAGCTTTACCGAGCTCGACGGCTATACCGCCAATGACGGGGTTGTGATCGGATACGGCTATGTGGAGGGCTGTCCGGTGTATGCTTTTGCACAAACCGGTCCGGTCGGTATGCTCCACGCCAAAAAGCTCGGTAAAATCTATCAAATGGCGCAGACAAACGGCTGTCCCGTGATCGGCTTTTATAATTCCAACGGCGGGTATATCTCCGAGGGGTATGAGTTGCTTGCCGCTTACGGTGAGATGCTTCATGCGGCAAATCGGCTGTCCGGCGTAGTGCCGCAGATTTCTGTTGTGACCGGAACCTGTGCGGGAAGTGCTGCCGTTTTGGCTGCCTCGGCGGATATCGTGATTATGACAGAAAAGGGCGAGCTGTTTATGACCCCGCCCTTTACCGCAGCCGCAAAAGGGGAGAAGGTTCCCGATGCGGGAACGGCAACTGCCGCCGCAAAGAGCGGCGCCGTACATCTGACCGTGGCGGACGATCAAGCGGCGGTCGAAAAGGCAAAACAGCTTCTTTGCCTGCTTCCCACAAACAATCTGGCGCCGGCTCCGATCTGTGAGTTTTCGGACGCGACAGCGGCTCCGGCTTCCGGCGATGTGGCTGATATTGCCGCTTCGCTGGCGGATTCCGGCAGCGTACTGGTGCTGCAGGAGGAATATGCGCCTGCCGCTTATACGGCACTTGCCACTTTGGGTGGACAAACCGTAGGCTTAATCGGCGCACAGGGCGAGCTGGACGGTGACGCCGCCGCAAAAATCGCCCGTTTTGTGAGCTTTTTGGACGCCTTTAACCTGGCGGCTGTTACACTGGTGGATACCGAGGGCTTTGTTCCTTCCGCCGCCGCAGAAGCGGCAGGCAGTCTGCGTGAAGCCGCGCGGCTTGCCCATGTTTATGCCGAGGCGACCTGCCCCAAGCTGGCTGTTTTGATCGGCAGGGCATACGGCACGGCGTTCATCACTCTGGCAGGGAAAAACGCGGGCGCGGATATGACTTTCGCATGGCCCGACGCCGTGATCTCCGCTCTGCCGCCGATCACCGCCGCCGAATTTTTGCACCACGATCAGTTGGCGGGTGCGGAGAATGTCGCTGCAAAGCGGCAGGAGCTGGCGGATACTTATGCCGCGACCGAAGCCTCGCCGTTTACCGTGGCGGAGGGCGGCTATATCGATGATATCATCACACCGGAGGAAACGCGGGGCGCTCTGATCCGTGCGCTGGATCTGCTCTCCGGCAAGCGTGTGACCGGTCTCCCGAAAAAGCATGGCAGCATTTATTGCTGATCGAATAGAAAAAAGGAGGATCCTCTTATGAAAAGCTTTCGTGTTACTGTAAATGGTCAATCCTATGATGTGGCTGTCGAGGAGATGGATACCGGCGCCGCCGTTGCACCGGCTGCTCCTGCTCCCGCTGCGCCTGCCGCGCCTGCCGCTCCCGCTGTGGGAGCAGGTGATCCTGTCAAAGCGCCGATGCCCGGCACGGTTTTAGACGTCAAAGTCAACGCGGGCGATCAGGTGACCGAGGGTCAGGTGCTGCTGATTTTGGAAGCAATGAAGATGGAGAACGAGATCGTGGCGCCGAAGGCGGGTACGATCACTTCCGTTGTGGTCAAGAAAAGCGATACCGTCAATTCGGACGATGTTCTGGTCACCATCGGATAGTTTAGAGGGAAAAGAGTATGGCAAAGATTAAAATTACCGAAACCGTTCTGCGGGACGCCCATCAATCGCTTTTGGCGACCCGTATGACCCTCGACGATATGCTTCCGATTCTGTCCACTATGGACAAGGTGGGCTTTTACTCTGCCGAGGTTTGGGGCGGCGCCACCTTTGACAGCTGCCTGCGTTTTCTGGACGAGGACCCGTGGGAGCGGCTGCGGGTGATCCGGCGGGAGATGCCCAACACCAAGCTGCAAATGCTGTTCCGTGGGCAGAATATGCTGGGTTATCGCCATTATGCCGATGACGTGCTGGAGTATTTTGTGCAGAAATCGGTTGCAAACGGGATCGATATCATTCGCATTTTCGATGCGCTGAATGATATCCGCAATCTGGAAACGGCAATCAAGGCTGCCAAGCGGGAGGCAAACGCTCACGCACAGGTGGCAATCTCCTATACGCTGGGCGATGTGTTCACCACCGAATATTATGTCGATTATGCAAAGCAGATCGAAAACGCCGGTGCGGATTCGATCTGTATCAAGGATATGGCGGCGCTTCTCACGCCCTACCGTACCTATGAGCTGACAAAGGCGATCAAGGAAGCGGTGGATATTCCGGTTCAGCTGCACACCCATTACACTTCCGGACTTGCTTCCATGTGCCTGCTCAAGGGGATCGAGGCAGGTGCGGACATCATTGATACGGCAATGAGCCCGCTGGCGCTCGGCACCTCTCACGCGCCGACCGAGTCGATGGTCGCGGCGTTGCAGGGTACCGAATACGACACCGGTCTGGATTTGATCTTACTCAACGAGATCAGAGATTACTTCATGACCCTCCGCGCAAAATACATCGAGGAAGGTCTCATCGACCAGAAGATGCTGGCAGTCAACGCCAATGCGCTGATCTATCAGGTGCCGGGCGGCATGCTGTCAAACCTTCTCTCCCAGCTCAAACAGGCGGGGAAGGAGGATCAGCTCACCGCCGTGATGGAGGAAGTACCGCGTGTCCGGCGCGACGCCGGTATGCCCCCGCTGGTCACGCCGACCTCGCAGATCGTCGGTACGCAGGCGGTGTTCAATGTCATCATGGGTGAGCGGTACAAGACCGTTACCAAGGAATTTAAGGGTCTGGTGCGTGGTGAGTATGGCAGAACGCCGGTGCCGATCGATCCTGAGTTCCGTAAGCGGATCATCGGTGATGAAGAACCGATCGAGTGCCGTCCGGCAGATCTTCTGAAGCCGGAGCTGGATCAGCTTCGTCAGGAATGTGCCGAGTGGATCGAGCAGGAGGAAGATGTTCTCAGCTACGCGCAGTTTGACCAGGTCGCCATCAAATTCTTCGAGCGCCGCCGTGATAAGCGGTACGGCATTGACGCCGATCACAGCGATAAGGCGGCAAAGGTACACCCCGTATCATAATTCGAAAGCAGTTTCCATCATTTGTGGTGGAAACTGCTTTTCCAGTGTATTTCCTCATGAAATTTACCATACTATTAGCAAGGTAAACGGAAAGGAGCAGGTGAAATGTCGCAAAAGCTGGATTTTGAGCCGATTACAAGCAGCGTTTCCTTTTATGCGCTGCAGGACGATAAATTCAAGTCGAACAGAATATCCGTACACTTTGTCCTTCCGCTGCGGGAAGACACCGTTTCCGCTTATGCGTTGACGCCGATGATTTTAAGCAAGGGCTATCGGGAGTGTCCCGATTTTCTTTCGCTCAGCCGTAAGCTGGAATCGCTCTACGGCGGCTGGATTGACGCTGCGATCAAAAAATACGGAGATCGTCAAATTCTCACCCTTTCGGCAGGCGGTATGGATAATGATTTTGCACTGGGTAAGGAGGATATCACCGGCGAGCTTTGTGATATGCTCTGCAATGCCGTGTTCGATCCGGTATTGGACGAAAACGGCTGTTTTCCGGAATCCACCTTCCGTTTGGAGCAGCAAAACCTTTTAGACGCGATCGCTTCGATGATCAACGACAAGCGGTTTTATGCGCTGCACCGTACCGTGCAGGAAATGTATCGCGGCAATGCTGTGGGACTGAATGAGTACGGTACCGAGGAAGCGGTGCGTGCGCTGACGCCCGCGGCGGTGACAAAAGCCTATCATCAGATGCTTGCCGAGGCAAAGGTCATCATACAGTTTTGCGGCTGCGGTGAGCCAACGCCGGTGCGGGAAAAGATGATCTCCCGCTTTGCAAGGTTCAAAGGCGCCGATACAGCAGAGACTGAACCTCTGCCCGATCTGTCCGGACGGGAGGAACAGCGTGTGATCGAGCGCCTGGAGGTCGCCCAGTCCAAGCTGGTGCTGGGGCTGCGTATCGCGCCCGATTATCGGGAAGAGCATACTGCTCTCAGGCTGATGACCATGATCCTCGGCGGGACGCCTTCCTCGCTCCTCTTTAAGCAGGTGAGGGAGAAGCAGAGCCTTTGCTATTACTGCGCGGCACGGTATTATCCATCGCTCGGCATGATCACCATCGACAGCGGTGTGGAGCATGAAAAGGCAAAACGCGCTGAGGCTGCGATCTTAGAGCAGCTTTCTAATATGCAAAAGGGGCATTTTACCGATCAGGAATTTGAGGAAGCGCGGTTGGCGGCAATCAACTCTTACCGCACCCTGGGTGATACCCTTTCTGCGATCAACGAGTATTACTGGGGACGGATCATGGAGGGTGAGATTCGCACGCCGGAGGAAATGATCGAGATGCTCAAAGGAGTCACCCGCGAAGATGTGATAGAAGCGGCGAATCAGGTTTGTCCCGATACCGTCTTTTTGCTGACCGGTCAGGAGGAAAACAGATGAAAAAGACCATTGTGAAAAATCCGCGGATCGGCGAGCAGTATTATGAAATCGAGCACGACAGTGGTTTGAAGGTGCTTTGCTACCCGATGGAGCGGTTTCAATCCGCCTATGCGCTTTTCGGAACAAGATACGGCTCGATCGACCGCAGCTTCCGCGTTGATCCCGAAAAGGATTTTAAAACGATACCGGACGGGATCGCACACTATCTGGAGCATAAGCTGTTTGAAAGTGAGGAGGGTGATGCGTTCGGACTGTTTGCCAAATACGGTGCGTCTGCCAATGCCTTTACCTCGTTTGACCGAACCGCCTATCTTTTTTCCTGTACCGAGCATTTCGGCGATTGCCTGCGCGCACTGCTGAACTTTGTACAGTCTCCTTACTTTACAGAGGAAAATGTGGAGAAAGAGCGTGGGATCATCGGGCAGGAGATTCGTATGTACGATGACGATCCGTCCTGGCAGGTGTTCTTTCAGCTTCTCGGCGCGTTGTATCACAACCATCCCGTGAAGATCGACATTGCCGGCACGGTAGAAAGCATTGCCAAGATCACGCCTGAACTTTTGTATGACTGCTACCGCAGCTTTTACAGCCCGGATCAGATGGTGCTTGCCATAGCGGGCAGATTCTCGGTAGAGGAAGTGCTGTCGATTGTGGATGAGCTTTGCCTTCCCAAACCGGCGCATTTTCTGGAGAGAAAGCAGCCGGATGAACCGCTGACCATCGTAAAACAGGATGTATCGCAGTCCCTTGATGTCGCACTGCCGCTTTTTGAAATCGGTTGGAAGGAAGTCCCTTATGATGGGGCGGAAGGCTTAAAGGCGGAAACCGAGATTACGCTGCTGCTCTCCTGTATGTTTGGGGAAGGCAGTGGGCTTTACAACGATTTGCGAAACGACGGACTGATCACAGCCGGACTGGATCAGGATGTCATGCGGGGCAGAGGGTATTTTGTGTCCATGGTAGGCGGCGAATCGAAGGACCCCAAAGAGGTCGCAAGACGTATCTCAAACGAGGTGGCACGCCGGAAGAAAACCGGCGTTGACGCTAAGACATTCGAACGCGTACAGCGGCTTTTGTACGGGCGAACCGTTTTGTCCTTCAGCCGCGTTTCCGATGTGGCAAACAGTATGCTGACCGCCGCGATGAGCGATACCGGTCTTTTTGATCGGCTGGAGATGATTGCTTCTACCACGGTAGACGATCTGAACCGGCGGCTGTCCACTTCACTGCTGCCGGAGCGAATGGCTCTTTCCACCATATATCCCAAGGCAAATTCCTGACAAAAGGATGATTGCATCTATGTCTGACTATATTTCTTTTCCGCATTTGAACCTGCGGTTTCTCGTTGATCCGGTGGCTTTTACCGTATTCGGCTTTTCGGTACACTGGTACGGCATTTTGATCGCCCTTGCATTTTTGACGGGTTTTTGCTATTGTATCTGCCGCAGCAGGCGGTTCGGCATTGATCCCGACAAGTTTTCGGATATCATGATATTTGCGCTGCTCGGCGGTATCATCGGCGCGCGTGCTTACTATGTGATTTTTTCGGGCGATGGTATCGGTTCCTTTTTCAAGTTTGCAGAGGGTGAGGGGATACGGGGTCTTGCCATTTACGGCGGATTGATCGGCGGCGTGCTGGTTGGAGCGATTGCCTGTAAAATTCGGCATATCCGCGTATTGCCTGCGCTCGACCTTGTTTCGATCGGCTTTCTGATCGGGCAGGCGATCGGACGGTGGGGAAACTTTTTCAATATGGAAGCGTTCGGCTCCAATACCGATCTGCCGTGGGGAATGACCTCCTCCACCATATCCTCCTATCTTTCCCTCCACCGTGAGGAACTCAATGAATTGGGCGTGGCGGTCACACCCTCCGCTCCCGTACACCCCACTTTTTTATATGAGTCATTGTGGTGCCTGGTTGGATTTATACTGCTGCATTTTCTCTCCAAACGGCGGCGGTATGACGGCGAGGTGTTCCTGTGGTACTCGGCATGGTACGGTCTTGGCAGAGCGCTGATCGAGGGTCTGCGTACCGACAGCTTGATGCTCGGCAGGATCCGCGTTTCGCAGCTGCTGGCGGCATTGCTCACCCTTGCCGCTTTGACGATTTTGCTTGTCATACGGTTCCGTATCCGCAAAAGCGGAAGCCCCGATTACCTTGCCTGCTATGTGAAAACCGATGGCTGGCAGGAGGAATGCCGTTTGGCAGAGGAAAAGGAAGCGGCAAGAAAAGAGAAAAAATCACGCAAAAAGACCGGTGAGACCCCGAAGGAGGACGAGAAAGATGAGCAGAATCATTGACGGAAAAGCAATCTCCGCACAGGTCAAGGAAAATGTGGGACGTGAGGTGGCGGAGCTTAAGGAAAAAGGCGTGGCTGTCGGCTTGGCAGTGGTGATCGTAGGGGACGATCCGGCGTCCCGCGTTTATGTCAACTCTAAAAAGAAAACCTGCGGGGAGCTTGGCATTTCTTCCGAGGAATATGCGCTCCCTGCCGAAACGACTGAGGAGGAGCTTTTGGCATTGGTGCAAAAGCTGAATGAAAAGCCGGAGGTCAACGGTATTCTGGTTCAGCTTCCTCTGCCGAAGCAGATCGATGAGAAAAAGGTGATCGCCGCCATATCGCCTCAAAAAGATGTCGATGCGTTTCATGCCGAAAATGTGGGAAAGATCATGATCGGTTCCTATCAAATGCTGCCCTGTACCCCTGCGGGCTGTATGGATTTGATTCACTCCACCGGTATTGATCTGACCGGCAAGCATTGCGTTGTGGTAGGGCGCAGCAATATTGTGGGGAAGCCGATGGCAATGCTGCTGCTTCATGAGAACGCGACCGTCACGATTTGTCATTCGCGGACGCGGGATCTCAAATCGGTCTGCCTTCAGGCAGATGTGCTGGTCGCGGCAGTCGGGAAGGAAAAGCTGATTACGGCAGATATGGTGAAACCCGGCGCCGTGGTCATTGATGTGGGAATGAATCGTGACGCTAACGGCAAGCTCTGCGGAGATGTGGACTTTGCCGCCGTTTCACAGGTCGCGTCCGCCATCACGCCGGTGCCGGGCGGCGTTGGTCCCATGACGATCGCCACTTTGATGCGAAATACCGTGACCGCCGCGAAGCTGCAAAACGGATTGCTGTAAAGGGAGGAATACTGATGTCCGGACATTCAAAATGGAGTACCATCAAACGGAAAAAGGAAAAAACCGACGCACAGCGCGCCAAGGTATTCACCAAAATTGGGCGTGAGATTATGGTCGCCGTGCGGGAGGGCGGCGGCGATCCCAATGGGAACGCC
>CANQKY010000045.1 GCA_947624575.1 uncultured Clostridia bacterium | reverse complement strand
GCCAAACGCCCTTCTTACCCCCCACGTCAGCTTCGTCGGCGACGGAAACGGGAAACGATTGAAGGAATTGATTCTGAATGGATTGAGAGAGGTGCAAAGAAAGTGAACAAACAGGAATTTATATCACTATTGTCAAAATATCCGCAGTACAGAGAAGACTTGTTCATCCGCGGATTTTTAGTTACAGATCGTTTGGACGTTGACGTCGATGGCTTCCCATTTTACGGAAATTGGAAAAGGATAAAATGCGGGGGGGGGTACATAATATTGGCACATCCCCTTACAGGCGTGCATGTTTATGTGACCAATTCAGACATGACGTTCCTTCTCCTCGGTCATGCGTACAACCCGTTTACACTCGAAACAGATGAGATGCAAATATTGCGCCGCATTTCCGAGAGCTACGGGACAGAAGAATTTTTTGATCGCATAAACGAACTGACTGGTGTGTTTGTCTTTGGCGTGATTGACGGCGGCGAGATGTCTTTTTTGACCGATCCGTCGGGCATGCAGTCGGCGTGCTGTGGAAAAGTCGGTGATTTCTTTTATCTTTCGTCTCACTCACAGCTTATCGGTGATATCTGTGACCTGGAAATGGATGACTTTGTGCGGGAGCTTATTGAATATAAATGGTACGGACGAGTTATGGGACCGTATTTGCCGGCGGATTTGACGCCGTTCCACGAGATAAGGAGAGTCGTACCCGATATAGAATACAGATATAAAGGGCAACTTTCGCATAGCCGTTTTTGGCCGAAATTGCCGGTGTCGACCGTTGCGTCCGATGATGAATACGAGCGTGTAATCAGGCAGGGCGCAGATATATTGAAGAATAACTTTGAATGTATTGTAAAAAAATGGCAACATCCGTGGATCTCGCTGACAGGGGGCATTGACAGCAATACGAGTTTTGCCGCGGCAAACGGACACTATGATAAAATAGATGCATTCAGTTATTTATCTGCTCCAAAAGAGGTTCCTGATGCCGAGGCGGCACGTAAAATTTGTGAGCATTTTAATATGAAACATCATGAGTATAGAATTCCAAATGCCAATGACGAGCTTGCGGATTATGACGTGATCATTGAGATACTCAACCACAACAATGGTTATGTTGCCGCGAGATATGAAAACGAGGCGCGAAAGCGGATTTACCTGCGCCGCAATGCCGGGTGTGATGTTGAAGTAAAAAATTGGACGTCGGAAACGATACGTGCATACTGGTATAAGCATTACGGACGCAAATCAATGCCAAAGTTATCGGCAAAGTTGTTCCGCAATCTGTATAAAATATTCATTTTGAATCGGCAACTCGCCCATAAGGTCGATCGACTGTTTGAAGAGTATATTCGCGAGTTTGAATATGCCGCTATACCGGACGGTTATCCGCCTGCTGATATGCACTATAACGAGGTCACATGGGGCAGTTGGGGCGGACTTAATATCAGCGAAATGAAATACTGCTTTGATATAACCATTCCATATAATAACCGCGTGTTCTTGGAAACGATGTTCCGCGTGCCGCTGGATAAGAGGATTTCTGACCAGCACCATCTGGATATGAAAAAATATTTGAACCGCGAATTGTACGACATGAATATTCGTGTGGTTAATATGAAAGAAACACGATTGAGGGCGTTTATGCTGAACATAATATTTGAACTGAATTCAATTTTGCCATAAATAGCCATAAATAAATAATAAGGGATGTGATTTTATCAAAATCTTGTTTGTCGCGACGGTGCGGAGCCATATCGGACAATTCCATATGCCGTTCATCCGTGCGCTGAAGGAAGCGGGGCACGAGGTCCATGCGGCGTTCAGGGACAATTCCGCGGACAAGCCGGGGCTTGATTTGTCCGGGATTGACAAGACGTTCGAAATCCCGTTTGAACGTAGCCCGTACAGCACGAAGAATATCCGTGCCTACCGTGCGCTAAAAAAAGTACTCGAGGCGGAACGGTACGACATCATCCACTGCCACACCCCCATGGGCGGCGTTCTCACCCGTCTTGCGGCGAAGAAAAGCCGAAAGCACGGGACTAGGGTCTTTTATACCGCCCATGGATTTCATTTTTACAAGGGCGCACCGCTAAAAAACTGGTTGCTCTACTATCCCATCGAATGGATTCTTGCTCACTGGACTGACGTGTTGATTACGATTAACAAAGAGGATTACACCCGCGCGAAGAGGCATATGCACGCCAAGCAGGTGAAATACGTCCCCGGTGTGGGGATTGACCTGAAAAAATTTGCTCCGAATCGCCTGCTGCAGGAGGAAAAGGATCGCCTGCGGGAATCCATCGGCGTGGGAAAAGATGACAAGCTCCTGCTCTCCGTCGGGGAACTGATCTGTCGCAAGAATCATGAGTCTGTAATCCGCACGCTGGTCAAGTTGGATGTCCCAAAGCTGAAATACCGCATTTGCGGGTGCGGTGAATTGGAGTCCTACCTTCAAAATCTGATTGAAGAACTGCATTTGACCGACCGTGTTCAATTACTTGGCTATCGAAACGATATTTCCGAGATTTGTGAATGCGCAGACTTGTTTGTGTTTCCTTCCTTTCAGGAGGGCCTTCCGGTGGCGCTGATGGAGGCGATTGCGTCAAAAATCCCCGTGATTTGCTCGGATATACGGGGAAACACCGATTTTGTGGGTCGGCAGGAGTTGTTTAACTGCACCGATACAGATGGCATAGCAAAGAAAATCCGGGAGTTTCTCCAAAACGATCATACGGAGGAAATCGAAAGAAATTACAGGAATTTGAAAAAATACGATCTCACCGCCGTGATTTCGGATATGGAAACCTTGTATTCTCGCCAGGGGGGGGGGTAAGACACCTCTATGGGATCTATAAACAGCAACTTCTTCGCAAGGTCATCGGCATTCCCGCCGACGCGACCTTTTTGTTCTCCGTTGGGGAACTGAACGCCAACAAGAATCACTCCGTTGTTATTCGTGCTATCGACAAACTGCAAAACCTCAGCATCCACTATGCCATTGCGGGAGTCGGCGAATTGCATGACGAGCTACTGAATCTTGCGGCCGAACTCGGCGTGGAGGATCGGGTGCATTTGCTGGGGTACAGAAACGATGTGGCCGATTTGTATCAGGCGGCGGATATTTGCGTGCTTTCATCTATCCGCGAAGGTTTAGGCCTTGCGGCGATTGAAGGAATGGCCAGCGGCTTGCCGCTTGTTTGTGCGGATAATCGAGGAACACGCGACTATGCAATTAACGGGGAAAATGCGATTGTTTGCAGATATGATGCGATAGATGAGTTTGCGCAAGCGGTAAAAACGATCGTGTCTGAAGAAAATATGAGCGAAAACATGGGGAAATTAAATTTTGAAAAATCCCAAAAATATGACGTTAACAATGTGATCTTCTGTATGGAAAAAATTTACGGAGAAACGGAATGCTGAAATCGGACTTAGCAGAGAGAATAATGATTTTTATGCGCCATAGAACCCAGCATTTCAACCCGCAAAAATACTTTAAGATGAGAAATAAAGTAATTTTTGCGGGGAGGGGGTACGACTATACAAGTTGTTTCTTCTCTACAGGATAAAACGTGCAGACGCCTTTAACAATGCGTCTTTAGGTACGCATCTTGGCTACGGAGCAAGATTTTAAAACATGCCGAATTTTCCCCACGGGCTGTACGGAATCGTTGTTTCGCACAATGCGGTAATTGGAGCAAACTGCACAATTTTTCACCAAGTTACGATTGGCGAAGGAAGAGGCGGTGCGCCGAGCATCGGAGATAATTGCTTGATCGGCGCAGGTGCGAAACTGATCGGCGGGATACATATTGGAAACAATGTGAAAATCGGAGCAGGATGTGTGGTGGTAGACGATGTGCCTGACGGCGCGACTGTTGTAGCACAGAAGGCAAGAATGATTGAGAAATAGAAAGGAAACGGAAATGGATACTGCCTTTCATCCGCTTGTATCAATTATCATTCCTGTATATAACGGAGCGAATTATATGCGAGAGGCAATGACTGCGCGCTGGCGCAGATATATAGGAACATAGAAATCATCGTGGTCAACGACGGGTCGAACGATAACGAGGAAACAGAAAAATCGCGTTATCATACGGTGATAAAATCAAATATTTCCATAAGGAAAACGGCGGTGTTTCCTCCGCACTGAATCTCGGTATACAGAATATGTAGTGTGAATATTTTCATGGCTTTCACACGATGACAAATATTTAACTGAGAAAATCGAGAATCAGATCAACACACTTGCAAAATATGCCCTCAATGATCTGAAAATTTCGCTATGTGGGAGCACTCTAATCAACGAACGATCAGAAAAACTGAGTAGTATTAGACAGAGAAAAATCGACGAAAACAAAATCATTTCAGGAAAAGAAGTTCTACATCATTTGTTTATGTGTGAATGTTGACCGAAGTGCGTGTAAAAAAGCTTAAATATAATTCATTCACACGTGGGATAATTTCAGTCGGTGGACTAATCGAACAGAAAAATCTGTTCTTCATTATCGATACCATGCGTGAGTTATGTGCTATCCGAAATGATGTTGAACTGCTGTGGATTGGGGATGGTCACATGAAAAGTCAAATAGCAGAAAAATGTGTGTGGGTATCCTATCAGACTACTTAGCGTTCGAAAAGATGCAGCAGAAATTTATGCATGTAGTGATGTGTTTTTGTGCCGAGTTTATTTGGTGGTTTGCCTGTCGCAATTGTAAAAGCGCAGGCGGCTGAGATCCCGTGCGTTGTGTCTACCGGAGTGCCCGAACTTGCGAACTGCGGAAAGGTGATCCGCCTGCCACTTGAGGATGGCGCAAAAACGTTCGCACAAACAATTTCGGATATATTGGACGGAAAGATCACGATGCAAATCGACGAGGAAAAGATAAGCAAATTCGATATTCCGTATATGATCGAGCAACTTGAAAAAATGTATGAAGGGTAAGCAATAGAGGAATAGAAGTATGCCGAAGGTATCAATTATTATGGGGATATATAACTGCGTCGATACGCTGGAAGAGGCAATTGTGTCCATTTTAGCACAGACGTATACAGATTGGGAAATGGTTATGTGTGACGATGCTTCCCAAGACAAAACCTACGATTTGGCGCAAGAATTTGTAAAAAAATATCCTGAAAAATTTACGCTTCTGAAAAACGAGAATAATCTCGGCTTAAACAAAACATTGAACAAATGCCTGGAAATCGCGAAAGGAGAATATATCGCTCGCATGGATGGCGACGATATTTCTCTTCCGACCAGATTTGAAAAGGAAGTGAATTTCCTTGATGCACATCCGGAATACGCGATCGTCAGTACGCCTATGATCCTCTTTGATGAATCAGGAGATTGGGGGCAAAACAGCCTTATTGAGATTCCGCAAATTAAGGACTTCATATTCCATGCTCCTTTCCATTGTCATGCGCCATGTATGATTAGGCGGGAGGCATATTTGAAGGTCGGAGGTTATTCAACAGATAAGCGCACCTTACGGGTTGAAGATTGCGACCTGTGGTACAGGCTGTATGCAGAAGGATATCGAGGATATAACCTGCAAGAACCATTGTATAAAATGCGAGATGATAAAGAGGCCATTCAAAGGAGAACATTAAAATCCCGCATGAATGCGGTATATGTAAATTATATCGGATTTAAGAGATTGAAGGTTCCGTTTTATTATTACATATTTGTTTTGTATTCGTTCGTTATGACTGTTGCAAAAGGACTTCTGCCGTATCCGGTATATAAGTTTTTTCATCAGAAACGGCTTGGCACGAAGTGATTTGGTGTGGGTAGTTATAGGTTAGTTCCTATTCGGAGGTGTGTTGGTGTACGATTTGGTCTTGCTCATCCTCGGGATTCCGGTCTTGGGATATGCGGCACAGAGGCAGAGGGAAAAAGGAATAAAACAAAACGAGGACAAGCTCGTTTATATCGCGTGTCTTTTCGCTGCCGCACTTTGGATTATCTTATTTTCCGGACTTAGGACAAGCTATAATGATACCGGTGGGTATGTGCGTGGATTTGCAGGATTCAGTACCGAAAATTTTTCATTCGATTTTTCAAAGCTGTTTACGGAACATTATTACGGGTTTGGGATTTATCAATATATTCTGAAATCCATTTTTCACTACACGCAATGGATCCTTATGGGTACAGCCATTTTTGTAAATGTTGTGTACCTTAAATATCTGCTAAAACATTCTCAGACCATGTGCATGACTTTATACTGCCATCTGGTAATCGGCACATGGATATTCAGCATGGCCGGAATGAAGCAAATTTTGGCGATGACGGTCAGTATGATTGCTATTGAATTCCTGCTTCGGAAAAAGTACATTTGGTTTTATGTATTTTTGTTTGTTGCATACACATTCCACCCATATATTCTCGTTCTTGCAATTCTTCCACTTTTGACAGATATGGTGTGGTCAAAGAAGGTGGTTTTGCTTACTGTTGTAGCTGTATTGATATGCGTTTTCTTTGAATCATTCTTTTCGTATTTGCTGGGTCAATTTCTTCAGGATGAATATTCAATAGCGGAACTTACCGACCACACAATCAATCCCTTACGTGTGATAGTAGATGCGTTTCCGATACTTCTGTCCCTGCGCTATAGGAAAAAGATTAACGAAGAAGGAACGGTCGCCATTAAGCTTGGCACAAACATGATGATCGTTTCATGGCTACTCACATTTATGTCCTTGTTTGGCAACCCAATCTATCTTTACCGTGTGGGTCGGTATTTTGCAAGCTACATTCCTATTGTAGTACCATGGATTTTGAAATTCTGTTTGCCAGAAACCAAATGGAAAAAGTTGTTTATTGCCGGCTACATGATTTTTTGTGGACTTTTGTTTGTTTATTTGGAGACAAATAGATTTAATTTTAACACGGATGCATTTATGCATACGGGAATAAGTTCTTTGTTCCAAGAAACATAATTAGTGGAGTATTGGTGGTTTGTTTACATAGAAATAATTTTATATTTGGAGGGAACGTTTGTGATCCCTAAAATCATCCATTATTGTTGGTTCGGCGGCAACCCATTGCCGAAATCGGCAAAGAAGTGCATCGCAAGCTGGAAAAAATATTGCCCGGATTATGAGATCAGAGAGTGGAACGAAAGCAACTACGACGTTCGAAAAATCCCGTACATATCCCAAGCCTACGATGCGAAAAAATATGCTTTCGTGAGCGACTATGCCCGATTTGATATTCTGTACAAGCACGGTGGTCTGTACTTTGACACAGATGTCGAGGTGATCCGTTCGTTTGACGATATCCTTGAATGCGGTGCGTTCATGGGGTGCGAGATCGATGGATCTGTTTCCGTGGAAACAGATCAGGTTGACACCGACGTCACTTGTGACGTCGGTGTCAACCCCGGGCTGGGCATCGCCGCAGCCCCCGGGCTGGGCATCGCCGCAGCCCCCGGGCTGCGGCTATACAAAGAAATTCTCGATTTTTACGGAAGTATCGATTTTCTGCGACCGGACGGCACCCGTAATACGGTAACCGTAGTCCAGCATACCACAAATGTTCTGCTGAAGCACGGACTTAAGGACATCAAGGGAATACAGCAAGTTGAGGAAATCACTATTTATCCGAAGGAATATTTCAATCCATTCGATAATAGCACGGGGAAACTGACGATCACGGATAACACTCATTCGATCCATTGGTACTCGAAAACTTGGATGAGCAAGAGGGACATTATACGGAGCAAGCTTACACGCCCGTTTCACCGAATCTTCGGGAACGACTGCTTCGATTGGCTCAAGGGCAAGTAATATTAGTTCAGTAAAAATGCTGACACGGTGATTGAAATGAAGAAGATAATGGTTTCCTTTCCCGGCGAGATGGAACTTGGCGGGGTAGAAACAAGCCTTATCGGTCTGCTTGATTCATTTGATTATGACCAGTGCGACGTAGATTTTTTTCTCTACGGCCATCACGGGGCTTTGTTCCCCTATATCGACAAAAGAGCCCGCCTCCTGCCGGAGGTGAGGGAGCTCGCATATCTTCGAGAATCTCTCAAAGCCAAGCTCACTCACGGGTGCTGGCGTGCGGTGCTTTTGAGAATTCTTGCGGACATCAGAGGCAGATTCGGAAAACCGGTCCCGCTCGACCGAGTGTGGGCGAGGCTTGTTAAATGGTGTGCGAAGACGCGGACGGAGCATTACGACATAGCACTCGGATTTTTTCTCCCGTTTGATTACATTGTCCAAAAAATTGACGCTGATATCAAGATCGGCTGGATACACACCGATTACACCGGATTTACGGTAGACACCGACGAACTCCGTCGTGTGTACTCGCCTCTCGACTTCATTGCGGCCGTGAGCGAAGAATGCAAGATGACCTTTTGCAAACTTTTTCCAGAGTTGTCCGATAAGGTCATTGTAATAGAGAATGTATTGCCAAAATCACTTGTCGAAAAGCGGTCAAATGAATTTACCGTCGAAACGGAAATGCCGGACGACGGTATGGTCAAGCTGCTCACAATAGGCCGTTTTTCCCCCCAAAAAAAAATAGACGAAATTCCGGAAATCTGCCGAAAAATACGGGAACAGGGCGTGAACATCAAGTGGTACATCATTGGCTATGGCGGCGAAGAACCGCTAATCCGGCAAAAAATCGCGGAAGCCGGGATGGAGGAGTACGTCGTTATCCTCGGCAAAAAGGAGAATCCCTACCCGTATATCAAGGCGTGCGACGTCTATGTGCAGCCGAGCCGGTATGAAGGGAAGTCCGTCGCGGTGCGGGAAGCACAGATGCTAGCGAAGCCGGTCATTATCACGAATTACGCGACGGCGCAAAGTCAATTGGAGGACAGCGTGGACGGTGTGATTGTCCCGATGGAGATCGACGCCTGTGCGCGGGAGATGGTTCGCCTACTGCGGTCGCCGGAAACGCTTCGCGCGTTCGCCGAGACCTGCAAAACGCGGGATTATTCCAACCGGGACGAAGTCGGGAAGCTGTACACACTGTGTGAAGGAGAAAACGAGCGATGAGCGAAACAGAAAAAGGCATATACCTTCCGTTTGCGACGTGGGTCAGGGCGGCGAGCATGATTCTGATTCTTCTGACGCATTATACGGAGCAAAACGGCAACCCGTATTTCAACCTCGCCGCGCAGTTTTTCGACATCGGCGTATCTCTGTTCTTTCTGTTGTCCGGATTCCTGTTTGGCGTTCGGGGGAGACCGAAAACTCAAAATGCGAAATTGGAAGTGGAGGACAAAGCTAACGATATGGAATCATATAAAAGTAAAGTGGATTCAACGAACGGTTATGATACTAATTTAAAACAAAAATTGGGGAATGCTGACCTAGATAAAATGGTTTTGGGACGGCCTGTGGGGGGGATTATCTTCCCCGATCAAGTGGTACGCAAGGAGATTGTCCCGAATCTACGTGCCGCTGGAATTGTTCGTCGTTTTCCTACTGGCGGTCTATCTGGCGCTGGGGCGCGAAACGTCGCCGCTTGACAGGGTCGTGCTGGCTTTGGGGATGACGGGGTTCCGCGTGCGGATCCCGGGGTCCGGTCATACTTGGTTTATCACGGCGTTAATCTTCTGCTATTTCGCAACGCCGCTGATCGCGTGGTTTTCCGATTGGGCGGACGAACGCGGGAAAAGGTTCCTTCCAGTTCTTGTCGCGGCGATCTTCCCCGCAGCTATGGCGCTGATTCCGACTTCTACCGCACCGAAGCTGTTTGGACCGATCGGCTTCTATATGTTGGCGTACCTTTGGGGAAGGTCGTATGAAAAAATGAAGCGCTCATGCAGTCGACTGCTCTTGGCGTTCGCGTTGATGCTCTGTAGCTTCGGCGTGCGGCTTCTGCTGTGGCGGTTTTTGGACGGAACTGTATTCTATCAAAACGTCGTGATCCCCTATACGCATACGATCGCCGCTGCATGTATTTTCTACGAGTTTGCGTATGTCTTTGCCAACCGAAAGCCGTCGAAGCCAGTGGAATGGATTGGTATGGTCAGCTTCGAAGTGTACCTGTATCATTTCATATTCGCGGACGTCCCGCTGCTCTTGTTCGGCGTGACCGGGAATTGGTATTTGGACGCGGTGCTGGTAACGCTGGTGACGGCCGCCGTCGCGATTCCGATGTACTTTGCGGCAAAAGGGATCTATCGGCTGACAAAAAGCAAGACCTGAATGCGAACGACGCATGAAGCGGGGTTCGCGACGGAGAAAAATATACGGTGAAAACGTTTCACAGAAAGGAGGGTGCTATGGAGAAACTGCAGGGACGGGACGTCGGCATCGATCTGGCGAAGGGGATCGTGATTGTCCTGATGGTGATTGGACATTGCGCTTCCGCCGACAATTCTTCCAATGCGCTGCAGATCCTGATCGGCGCTTTTCATATGCCGTTCTTCCTCATTGTGTCCGGCATGATGTATGCGGGGGGGGCATAACAGCGGAAGAAAAATCTCGATCGTCAAGCAGATCAAAAGCATCTTGGTCCCATACTTTATTTTCGATACGCTGATCTCCGCGTATACGATCGTGATGAGCGATCTTCACACCCCCGCAAACCTTCTCCCGGACGCCCTTACGGCGTTGAAAGGAATCTTGACGCTGAACGGGACGAGCGTGCTATGGTTCCTCCCGTGTCTCTTCCTTTCCAAGCTCGCGTTCATCCTGTTTCGGAAGACCAAGGTTTTCGCGTATCCGCTGACGGCGGTGCTGGCAATCGCGGGATTGCTGTTGCCGTGCCTGTCCCCCTACTTGCTGGTCCTGTGGAGAAGTGCGGTAGGGCTGGGATTCTTCACCCTGGGCTTTTACGGCGCAAACCTCTTTCGGAAGAAGGCGCATCCGCTGCTCCTTTGCGGCGCGACGGCGGTGTTTGCGGTGGCAGCGCTGTGGAACGGCGTAACCAGAATGATCTCATCGAATTACGCCAACCCGCTGCTGTTCGTAATCTCGAGCGTGCTTGGCAGTTACGTCATGATTCAAGTCTGCGGACGTATCGCGGACGCCGTGAAAGCGACCAACAAATGCCTCCGCCTGTTCGCTTGGTGGGGCAAAAATACCATGATCATCCTGTGCACGCATTCGGTCCTCATCGACCTTCTCCGTCTGCTGGATTATAAGGGATTCGGCAACATCTTCTCCGCATGGCAGAACGGCGACTACGCGGCATACGGCTGTCTGCTTCCGCGGCTGGGATTTTGGGAAATGTTCGTGCTGTGCGGGATCGTTATGGCAATCGAGTGCGCATTGATCCCCCTCTGCAATCGGTTCTTCGGTCCGCTTTTTGGAAAATTCCAAAAAACCGAAGAAAGCGGTCGAAAATGCCGCATAGATTTCAAAAACAAGGAGAAAAACCCGCATGCGAATGACGTATGACAAGCAAGACGCCCATATGACGCGGGGCATGGCGATTCTTTCTATGCTCGTGCTGCATCTGTTTTGCCGCACGGGCGGGGACGTCTTCGGGACACCGCTGCTCTGGTTCAACAGCGAGACACCGGTCGTGTACTGGTTTGGATACTTCGCGGAGATCTGCGTCACCGTGTATTCCCTGTGCGTCGGCTACGCGCAGCAGGTGATGGCGGAGGGCGGACGGCCGTCGTGGCTGTCCAACCTGTGGCGGATCGGCAGGCTGATGACGAACTATTGGATCGTTGTGGGGCTGTTCTCCATCCTGGGTCTGCTGTTTGACGCGGGGGGGGGTATACCGGGTAGTCTGACGGATTTTTTGAAGAGTATTTTCCTGCTGCACAGCTACAACGGGGCGTGGTGGTATCTGCATTCCTATGTGTTTCTTCTGCTGATCCCGCCGAAGGTGCTGCTGTACCCGGTGAAGAAATTGCCTGTGTGGCTGGGGCTGAGCGGCTGCCTTCTGGCGCAGGTCGCCTGGTATTGCGTCGGAAGATTTGGCTTGCTGCCAGACAGTATTGGCTCGGTTTCCCTCGTGGAATACATTTGGACGGAACTGAAGAACTTGATTGGGATTTTGCCTGCGGTCTATGTCGGCGCTTTCCTGTGCAAAGGAAAAGCGGTGACGAAAGTCGGTACATGGGCGAACAAGCATTTCTCCCGCGCCGTCGGAAAATGGTTGCTACTGCTCGCCTTTTTGGTGTTGTTTCTGGGGTTCAACCTCGTACATAAGGCGGCGCTTGTCGGGATCACTGGGGTTGCGACGTTTTTGCTGTTCAACCTTTGGGACAAGTCCAAGTGGACACAAAAACTGTTCCTCTTTCTCGGAAAGCATTCGACGAACATCTGGCTGACGCATATGTTCTTTTACGTGTACCTGTTCGTGGGACTGGTGCAGAAAGCGAAGTATCCGGTTTTGATGCTGCTGTTCATGCTCGCGCTGTGCATCGCGTCGTCCTACGTGATCATCGGGATCGACAAAGGAATCCGTTTCGGGATCCGAAAAATACGGAGCGCCAGAAGGCGCGGGACCACACAAGGAGGATGAGACCCATGGAGATCTTGCAATATCCGCTCGACGGGCAAACCCTGCTGCGGAAGAAGCTAAAACTCAAGAAGGAGCTGTCCGTTCGACCGGAGTTGATCGAAAAACGGATCGCCGTGCTGGGCGGTTCTACGACGAACGAGGTCGTCGATCAACTGGAACTGTTCCTGCTCGACTACGGCATCAAGCCGGTGTTCTACCAGTCGGAATACGCACAGTACTGGCAGGACGCGATGTTCGGCAATCCGGAATTGGACGCGTTCGCGCCGGACGTCGTCTATATCCATACGAACTGGCGCAACGTCACCGCGTTCCCGACGACTCAAAGCAGCAAAGAGGAATCCGACCGTTTCTTGGCGGAACAGTTTACGCACTTCTCCACGATGTGGGAGAAGATCGCGGAGCGCTACCGCTGCCCGATTATCCAGAACAATTTTGACCGCCCGAACTATCGCTTGCTTGGCAACAGCGACATTTCCGACCACCGGGGGCGGAGCAACTTCCTTTTCCGGCTCAACCAACTGTTCTACGACTACGCGGATACGCACAACGGGTTCTACATCAATGACATCGACTACCTCAGTGCCGCCTACGGGCTGGAGACATGGGGGAACCCGCTGTACTGGAATATGTATAAGTACTTCCTTTGCCTCGACGCGATCCCGTTGCTTGCGAAAAGCGTCGCGGACATCATTAAGAGTATCTATGGGAAGAACAAAAAAGTCCTCGTGCTTGACCTCGACAATACCCTTTGGGGCGGCGTGGTCGGCGATGATGGCGTGGAGGGAATCCAAGTCGGTCCGGAGGTCCCGATGGGGCAGATCTACAGTGAGTTCCAACGGTACGTGAAGGATCTCAAGTCGATTGGCGTGCTTCTGGCGGTCAACAGCAAGAACGACGAAGCGAACGCGCTCGCGGGATTGAATCATCCCGACGGCGTGCTGCGCCCGGACGATTTTGTGAATATCAAAGCAAACTGGGATAACAAAGACCGGAATATGGTGCAGATTGCATCCGAGTTGAACCTTGGTGCGGACAGTTTTGTGTTCGCCGATGACAATCCGACCGAGCGGGAGATCATGAAGCGCGCCGAACTCGGTGTCGCGGTGCCGGTCATGGACAAGGTGGAGAACTACATCCGCACGATTGACCGGGGCGGCTACTTCGAGGTGACTTCGCTTTCCTCGGACGACTTAGTGCGAGTGCGGATGTATCAGGAAAACGCGAAGCGGCAGGTGCTGGAAAAATCGGTGGGGAGCTACGACGAATTCCTCGAAAGCCTTGAAATGAAGGCGACGATTCGGCGGTTTGAGCCGATCTACATCAACCGTATCGCGCAATTGACCAACAAGAGCAACCAGTTCAACCTGACGACGCTGCGATGCAGCGAAAGCGACATCACGGCGATGGCGGATTCGCCGGATTGGCTGTGCCTGTACGGAAAGCTGGAGGACAAATTCGGGGACAACGGCGTCGTGAGCGTGATCTCGGGTGAAAAGCAGGGCGCGGAGCTGCACATGCGGCTGTGGTTGATGAGCTGCCGGGTGCTGAAGCGCGGGATGGAGGACGCGATGCTGGACACGCTGGTGTCCGACGCGAAGGCGCAGGGCATGGAAGCGATCGTCGGATATTATTATCCGACCCCGAAGAACGGCATGGTGAAGGATTTCTACCGGAACATGGGCTTTGCGCTTGTTTCGGAGGAAGAAAACGGTTCGACGACCTGGCGGCTCGCGCTGGACGGGTACGTTCCGAAAGGTCCGCATATCCAAATTCAACGGTAAAGAAAGGAAACAAACATCATGAGCAGAGAAGAAATTTACGAACGCCTCAACGCGGTCTTCCGCGACGTCTTCGACGACGAGACGTTGACCGTCAACGACAGCACCACGGCGCACGACGTGGAGGGCTGGGACAGCTTGCGGCACATCACGCTGCTTGCCGCGGTGGAGGACGAGTTCGACATCGAGTTCTCCATGGGGCAGACCGTCAGCATGAAGAATGTCGGCGAAATGGTGGATTATATCGAAAAAGAGGCGTAAATGAAGGTCCACCACATCGGGTATCTCGTCAAAGAGATCCAAAAGTCGATCCCCGCGTTCGAAGCGCTCGGGTATCAGGTCGACGACCGCTTCCCCGTCGATTTCTGGGACGCGTCCCGCATGGCGCATTTTGCCTTTTTGCGCTGTGGGGGGTACTGTATTGAATTGATCGCTCCTGCTAAGGAGTCCCCACTGTACGCGCTGTACCGGCAGTATAAGTGTGCGCCGTACCATATGTGCTATTTGTGCGAGGGGCTGGAGGAAACGATCGAACGATTAAAAGAGAAAGGTTTTATGCTGTTCCTTGCGCCTGCGCCCGCCCCCGCGATTGGGGAAACGGCGAACGTCGCGTTCCTGATCAGCGCGCGTGCAGGCATGGTTGAGCTTTTGGAAGAGAAAAAATGAGTTTGACGTCCATTGCATTCCTTGCGTTTGCCGCTGTTGTCCTGTTTGTGTATTACTTGACACCCGGAAAGTATCGCTGGGCGGTTCTACTGGTGGCAAGCATTGCCTTTTATATAAGTTTCAGCGTCGTTGGTATTATCCTGCTGATTGTGCTTTCTCTCGTTGCGTATTTCTGCGCTTTGCAGATCGAAAAAACGCAGAAGCGGCAGGAAATGTGGCTGACCGAACATAGCGATACAGACAAGGAGACTAAAAAGGCTGCGAAACGCCGGTTCAAAGGTGTGCAGCGGCGGTATGTGATCCTGACAATTGTTTTATGCATCGGTTCGCTTTTCCTTTTGAAGTATTACGGACCGTTCGCATCCGAGATAAATCGGCTTTTCGGAACGCGTTTCTGGACGGCGGAGAATTTGCTGGTCCCGCTGGGAATCTCCTTCTATTCTCTGCAGATCATCGGGTATGTCATCGACGTTTCGAGAGGGGTGGCGACGGCGGAACGGAATCCGCTGAAGGTCATCCTGTACGCCTCGTTCTTCCTGTCGATCATGCAGGGGCCTTTCAACCGCTGGAACGACCTGATGCCGCAGATTGTGACCGAAGAGAAGAAAAAGCTGGAGTTTCGGCAGTTCCGGCTTGCGATTCTGCGCATTATATGGGGATACATCAAGAAGATGTGCATTGCAGACCAGGTCGGGTTGATCGCGTCGGAGGTGTTCGGGCATTACGAAAAGTACGAGGGGCTGGGGCTCCTGCTCGGTATATTCTGCTTCGCGGTGCAGCTGTACGCGGACTTCTCCGGATATATGGAGATCGTCAACGGAATTGGCGATCTGTTGGGAATCAAAATGTCCGAAAATTTCCGGCAGCCGTTCTTTTCGAGAAATATCTCCGAGTTTTGGCAAAAATGGCACATTTCCCTCGGCGCGTGGCTCAAGGATTACGTGTTCTACCCGCTTTTGAAGTCGCGCTGGCTGCAAAGGTTCGGGAAATGGCTGACGAAGCACTTCGGAAAAGGACTCGGGCGCCGGCTCCCAACATATATCGGGATGCTGATTCTGTGGACTTTGATCGGCGCGTGGCATGGCGCGGGATTCAATTATGTGTTCAGCGTCGGTCTGCTGCAATTCCTGTACATTTTCCTTGGGGAGATAACGGCGCCCGTTTCCGAGCGGGTCAAGAAGTTCCTGCATATCAAGGATTCGAATTTTTTTTGGCACGCGTTCCAGTCCATACGATGTACCGTGCTGATGATCTTTGCGTGGGTGTTCTTTAATTCGCGCACATTTATGGACGCGATCGCGATGCTCGGACGCATCTTCGCGGTGCAAGGCTTGGGGTTTGCGCAGTTGAAATCGCAGATCAATTCCGTGTTCCTGTCCGAAGGGACGACATTGACCGGCTTGTGGCAGACCTGGATCCTGTACGTGATGCTCTGTACGGCGGTGCTGCTGCTCGCGGACGCGATACACGAGCGCGGGGGTAGTGTCCGGCTTTGGATGGAGAAGCGCCCGTACGTCGTCCGTTTGGCGTTCTACCTGGCGTTGACGTTCACGATCCTGATCTTTGGCGCATACGGCTCGCAGTACAACAGCAGTGATTTCATCTACTTTCAATTCTGAACGGAGGAACAGAATGCTGAAAAAGAAATATATACGGGGACCGTTGAAAGTCCTTTCGTTTGCGGTGTGCTTCGCGGCGATCTTCCTGCTGCTACAGCCGGTTTTCATTCCGAAAAATGAAAGTTCGGCGGTTGCGAATCAATTTTATGACTTTGCGGAAGAAAATCTCGACGTGCTGTTCCTTGGGGCGAGCCAGATGCTCAGCGGAGTGAACGCGCAGAAGTTGACGGAGGAGTACGGGATCTCCTCGCATAACTTTGGAGCTGGTGTCCAGCATCCCGCCATCACCCTGTACTATCTTCGGGAAGCATTGAAGACGCAAACCCCGAAGACGGTCATGGTGGAGGTGTGCGAGATCTTCGACCCGATTGAGGATCTCCGCGACGCGCCGACCGGGGAGCGTGTGGCGTGGAGCTATCTTCCGATGAAACTCACTTCCGAAAAAATCAATTCTTACCGTGAAGTCACCGGCGGAAACCGGCTGCAGGCTGCGGAATTCTGCTTGACGCCGTTGCTTGTATACCATTCCCGTTGGAACTCGATCTGGGTCGAAGACGTGAAAAGGCTGTGTGGGGGGTATCCTGACATAAAAAGAGGGTACATAGAGTTGACCCGCGTTGCGCCGCAGACGCTCGACTATATCGGCGATGAGGAAGGCGAGGAAAAGGCGATTCCCCCGGAAAACGACGACGCGCTTTCGGCGATCGCGGCGACGTGTGAGGAAAACGGCATTGCGCTCGTTTTCTTTAAAGCGCCGGTCGCCCGATGGACCCGAGCGGAATCGAAAGTCGTCAAAGCATATATGGCTGAACACGGTTACACATACTTGGAATTGAACGACCATCTCGACGAGATCGGTATCGACCCGGAAACCGATTTCTGTAACACATTGCACCTCAACGCGTCCGGCGCGAACAAGACGACGGACTTCCTTGCAAACTATTTGAAAAAGCGGTCGTAAAGCTTTTAAAAACGGAGGAACAGAATGCTGAAAAAGAAATATATACGAGGACCGTTGAAAGTCCTTTCGTTTGCGGTGTGCTTCGCGGCGATCTTCCTGCTGCTGCAGCCGTTTTTCGTGCCGAAATTTCAGCGCGATTCCACCTCGATCGTGAACGGGTTCTACAAGCTTGAGGAGGACAGCCTCGACGTGTTGTTCCTTGGGGCGAGCCAGATGTTCTGCGGCGTAAACGCGCAGAAGTTGACGGAGGAGTACGGCATCTCTTCGTATGACTTCGGCGCGTCGGCGCAGTCGTTGAACATCACGGATTACTACCTACGGGAAGCCCTGAAAACGCAGAAGCCGAAACTCGTCATGGTGGAGGTCTGCGCAGCGTTCTATACCGGGAAAGTGACATCGGGGGGGGGGTACACAGCCTGACCAGCAGACCCTTGCGTGGAGCTACTCCCCGGTGAAACCTTCGATGGAGAAATACAAATCGCTGTATGCGTATTTTGACGGCGACGCATGGGAAGCGGCGAAGTACGCTTTTCTCCCGCTGCTTCCCTATCACACTTGGTGGAGTTCCGTCTGGATCGATGGTGTGAAGTCGTCGTTCGGGAGGGGCGCCGACTTCCTTGAAGAGCGTGGCTTCTTGCGGCACGACCGCGCCACCTCGTACCCCATTGCCTATATCGGCGACGAGGAAGGCGAGGAAAAGACGATTCCCCCGGAAAACGACGAGGCGCTTTCGGCGATCGCGGCGACGTGTGAGGAAAATGGCATTGCGCTCGTCTTCTTCAAAGCGCCGGTTGCCAAATGGACCCGGGCGGAATCGAAAGTCGTCAAGGCGTATATGGCCGAACACGGATACACCTATCTGGAATTGAACGACCACCTCGACGAGATCGGGATCGCCCCGGAAACCGATTTCTATAACGAACTCCACCTCAATACGTCCGGCGCGAACAAGACGACGGACTTCCTCGCGAACTATTTGAAAGAGCGGTTTTGAAATTTTTTCCAAACGGAGGAACAGGATGCTGAAAAAGAAGTATATACGGGGGACGCTGAAAGTTCTTTCGTTTGCGGTGTGCTTCGCGGCGATCTTCCTGCTGCTGCAGCCGGTTTTCGTCCCGAAAAACGAAAGTTCGGTGATCGTGAATCAATTTTACGACCTCGCAGAAGAGGATCTCGACGTGCTGTTCCTCGGCGCAAGTCAGATGTTCTGTAGCGTGAACGCGCAGAAGTTGACGGAGGAGTATGGGATTTCCGCATTCGACTTCGGGACGTCCGGTCAAGTGCTTCCGACGACGTGTTGGTACCTTCGGGAAGCGCTGCAGGAAACAAATCCCGACGTTGTCATGGTGGAACTGTGTGAATTTTTCGATCCGATCTGCGAAAACGGACTTTCGGAAGAGCAGGAAGGACAGCAGTCTTCTTGGAGTTTCAACCCGATGCGGCTTTCCATGCAAAAGCTCCGATTCCTTTACGACTTCTTTGACGGGGATCTGGCGAAAACCGCAGAATATGGGTTTCCCCTGCTGAAATACCATACCAGATGGAATGCGATCCAAAAAACGGATTTCCACACGACGTCTATCTGGGACATGACGATCAACAGAGGCTTCCTCGTGCGCGATGGGGTCGAACCGGTGACTATCGCATACACAGGCGGACCGGACGGGGAGGAACGGGAGATCCCGAAACACACGGAAGAAGCGATCGCGGAAATCGCCGAAACATGCCACCGGGGGGGGGTACAATTGATCTTTTTCAAGACGCCTGTCTCCGATTGGACCAGAACGGATGCGCGGATTGTCAAAG